>JBAXSK010000435.1:0-1921 GCA_037130765.1 Pseudanabaena sp. ELA607 | reverse complement strand
GAAGTGGAATATAAAGCTAATTCCTGATTTAATTTGCTTAAATGATTTAAACTAACAGATAACCGATGGTTGAGATAACGCATTTCCCGTAAATAGACCCAAGCTAAAGTAATCAATACGGCAGCTAAGAAACTGATGCCACAGGGGAAAACTGGTAACCACCACCCACTAATAAAAAGATGATGAGTCATTGATAAAAGCATGACCATACTAATTGTGCTTAATATGAGAATTAGTATTACATGAGATAATTTGAGACCTTTACTACTCCACCATACGATTACAATCCCTAATCCTGCCCAAGCTGAAATCCAAAGATTTTCGCCTACATCGGATAATACCTGCAACGGCTGATCATGGTGCAAAACCAGATTGAGAATCTGATTAGTCACGATGCCATACATAGATAATTCTGAAATCGATGCTTTATCTAATTGGGAATTATAACTATAAGGAGTCCGAAAATATCTCCGATTGCGCCGCGATCGATTACTAACTAAAACAATTTTATCGCGAAAGAAATTTGTGGCGACTCGGTTAGTTAAAACATCTTCAAATGAGATTTGCTGTAGCTGTCGAAAATCTGCTACTTTCTCCTGATAATCAAGCATTATTTGGTAATCACTGACATCCAAATGAGTATAACTACCATAGGATTGATCCAGTGAGGGAATTACCACATCTTGTAGTTGTAAAAAACCTTGTTTAGTACATTTAGGATAAATTCCTTGCTGCTCTAAAGATGCTATGGCAGCGACTAATCCTAAATTACATAAATACTCGCCACGGTCATTAGTGGGAAATAATTTAACCCGACGTAATCGACCGTCACCATCAAGAATTACATGATTTGTGGTATCAACAAACTTAGAATTTAAATCAGTTAAAGGATTTTGATGAGCGGTATTTAAGGACGTACATTGGGGATTAATTACCATATTAGGCGCAGTTTCGATCACCTTAAACACTTGAGGACTTAAGATAGCGGCATCATTTAAAGTGGCATCTTGATAGCGTAAATCTAAGCCGATTACTTGGGGATCTTGGGCAAGGACTTTCTGTAATAATTCTGCCAAATCATGGTCAGATATCTGATGTCCTAAATAATTAATATCTGCGGTACTTTGTTCAAGAATAACGATCTGACGTTCTATTTTTAGGGCTGGACGCAAACTAATATAATAGTCATAGAGCCACAGTTCCGTTTTCTCTAGCCATCCTTCGGCGCGTAAAATTAAAATACAACCAGTGATCAAACCGATCATGAAAATGAGCCACAATCTATGGCTTAATTTGCGTAGATTATGTATCAATCTATCATGGAAAATAATTTGATATAAATTTTTAATTAAATCTCTAATTAACTTGAATAACATTTTACATTCCCCACCAACCCATAGATAATTCTTAAATGGTTTCTAAGGTACATCCTGCGGTGCTACATAATGAGAATTGCCAAGCAACGGATCAATGAACGATGTGATCGCGTTCAGGGCAAGAAAATACAAGTATAACCTAAATACAGTGCAGGATTAATTCCTTTTTTAATTCGCCAAGATCAAAAAACAGCGACTATACAACTCTAATTTAGGAACTGAAGCAAATTAGAATTGTCGCAGAATAAGAACTAATAAGACCTGGTACTTAGGGCAAGTGTTAACTAGAAAATAAGATTCAATATCGATGGTCTAATGAATTATGGAGGAGGATTTTATAGCAAGAAATTGCTGCTATTTGAATTAGTTGAAGTATTAAATAGGTAATTAAGACGGCATAGGAACCATCCCACCTTGGCGCTAAGCATAAATACTGGTAACGAAAATTCAACGTTTTAGGCTTAGATAGAAAAGAAAATATTGCGAATTTCATTATTTTCTCGTATATTCGCAATCCATAAAATGCCTCAAGATCCTAATTTTAG
>JBAXSK010000434.1:0-1926 GCA_037130765.1 Pseudanabaena sp. ELA607 | reverse complement strand
CTTGGGAGAGGGGCTGGGGGTGAGGGCAACACCTACGGCGTAACCAACGAAATAGAACGCGGTAAACTCAGAGCCGAACTCGATGGCATTATCGCCCACATTTACGGACTCACCGAAGAAGAATTTCAATATATTCTCACCACATTCCCCATCGTCCCCGATCCCGTCAAACTAAATGCCCTGAATGCCTATCGTGATGTCGAGCGAGGATTGATAAAAGATAAAGTGTAAAATGAGTACAATTACTTTCCCTATAAATTCTTTTTATGCTTAAATCTATCCGAATCAAAAACTTCAAATCAATCCAAGATAGTAAAACAATTCGTCTTACCCCGCTTACTGTTTTTATCGGTAACAACGGCTCAGGAAAAAGCAGCATTATTGAAGGTTTAGAAACCTATAAAATAATCATTGAGTCAGGATTGCACGAAGCCATGCTGCCTTGGCGAGGTTTTGAGCATATTCGTAACAAAGCAGTTCCACATAACCTCCACAAATCCAATGGCGATCGCCCCTATGAAACTAACCCAATCGAATTTAACTTAGCATGGCAAAACTATCACACTGCCATGACAATTAATCTTGGAGCAGGAGGGAACGAACAATTTATCCAAGCAGAAACCATAACAATTAGTGAAAAAGGAGCAAGCAAAAGAATAATTGACCGAACCTCATTTGCTTCCACAGATGAGCATCAAAACTTTTATCCAGAAAGACTACCAGATGATCTTTCTTTAATTTCCTTAGATCGAAAATTTCACGCTGATTTATATCAAAATCTTTCCCATTGGCAGTTTTTAAACTTAAACCCATACGCAATGGGATTTCCCTTACCGCAAAAACGTACAGGTGGACAAGTTTATTTATCCAAAGATGGTTCAAACATTGCCGAATATCTCCTAAATATTTATAACCTCAACAAAGCTTCTTTTAATGGCATTATCGAAACATTGCAATATGTTCTACCATACGCAACTGATTTACAACCAGCGATTACTTCAGAACTAGAACGAAATGTCTATCTTCAACTAACCGAATCAGATTTTAAAGTACCTGGTTGGTTGCTTTCCACTGGAACCCTTCGCGTACTAGCCCTGTTAGCCGTCTTACGTCATCCCACACCACCGCCGTTAATTGTCATTGAAGAAATCGAAAATGGACTCGATCCACGCACTATTCACCTGATCGTAGAAGAAATTCGTAACGCAGTTACATCAGGGCGATCGCAAATCATCGTCACCACCCATTCCCCATACCTGCTTGACCTATTGACAATATCTCAGATCGTTATGGTTGAAAGAGATAGCAAAGGACAACCCGTATTTACCCGTCCTGCTCATCAAAAATCGCTCCAAGACTGGACCGAACAATTTAGTCTCGGCAAACTTTACACAATGGGACAATTAAATCAGGAGGGAATATCTTGAAAATAGGGATGATTTTTGAGTGTAGACCACAAGGAGCAGACAAGAAAGTATGCGAAAAGTTTGCTCGTCAGATTAAGCCAGATATTCAGATTATCAGCGTCACTTTAGACAACAAACCCAACTTAGTCGCTAGTTGCGGTAGAGTTGCTGCTCAATTAATCAAACAGGGGTGCGATCGTATTCTCATCATTTGGGATCTTTATCCAGCATGGCGCGAAAAAGGACAAAAGCCCTGTCGCAAAGAAGATCGCCAAGCAATTCAAGATTCTCTTACCAATGCTGGTGTAACCTCTGCCAATGTTTACCTAATCTGCATTGAGCCAGAACTTGAAGAATGGTTTCTATATGATCTAACCGCACTCTCAAGTGTTTTATCGACTACAGCCCATCCCGTAACAATTAGAAAATCCCCCAGTGGTGGAACCAATCCCAAGAAAACCTTAACCAAACTATTTGAAGAAAACACTGGCAGAAAATACAATGACCTTATCCACGCAGA
>JBAXSK010000433.1:0-1927 GCA_037130765.1 Pseudanabaena sp. ELA607 | reverse complement strand
CCCGTGCGACTTGCTTCGTCTATTTCATCATCGCCAAAGTCATCGGAGCGATCGCATTGTGGTACACCATAGGGCGCAAGAAATCCTGACAAATACCATTTTGTCGGCGCTTCGGGCAGTATTTCATCAGGTTTTGCACCGATGAGATCCATTTCTAGGGCTTTGATAAGTTGCGATCGCACTTCGGCGGAGGTTGATGTCATAGTATTTCCTTGTTCTTAGTCATATAGTCCTAGATCTTCAGATATTGCCACAATCTCATCTAAAACCTTGCTTCTAGCGGTATCAATGTTGGTTTTGTATTCCATTAAGTCGGTAAAGCGCACTCGGAGATGTTTGCCGACTTTGTGATAGGGAATAATGCCTTCTTCGAGTTGTTTGATTAGAAAGGGGTGCGAGACGTTGATTAAGTCTGCGGCTTCTTGGGTGGTGAGTTCGGTATGGGGAGACATAATTAATTGTAGTCGCTCAAACCTAAAGATCGTCTGCTGTTAGAGTATCTTGGGCAACATGACGAACGCGGTAGATCTGCACTACATCACTATTTACACCAAAGATAATACGGTGCTTTTTGTAAATTAATTGCCGAGTTTCGCGATCAAAATCTTTGTTTTCTAAAGCTAGCGGACAGCGACTAGGAAATTTCTCAAGGGAGAGAATCGCCTTAACTAAGTTGTTGTACCATTCGTCTGCTTTTGCAGGAAATTCATCGCGTAGCCAAATATAGATATTCTCAATATCAGCGATCGCTGAGGGAGAGATCTCAATTTGATATACCATGCTTCACTCTAAGAGATTGCAGTGCGATCGCGGCGGGTTGTCCTTGTCCTCGATCGAATTCGGTGATGCCTTGACGAATCGCGGCGACAGATTCAGCATATTCAAGGCGTTCTAAAATTTGTTGATAGGCTTCGGCATCTTGCACAATCAGCTTGGCTTTGCCATTGACTGTTAGGACAAGGGGCTTTTTGTTGGCTTCAATGCGATCGCAAAACTCTTTGGTATTGCGTTGGAACTCAGTGAGAGAATGAATTTCGCGTAGGTCTAGCATAAAACATGAAATTAACTGTTAATTTCATGATACACGATTTTTTATCTACGCAAGGGGTAACTCGCGATCTGCCTCTAGGCTAAAGCTTGTCCAGTCAAGAATGCGCCGACGTTCTTCGATAGGCAAACGCATAAATGTACGGCGATCGCTTTTTTTAACATTGAGGCTGTTTTCAATCATTCTGGTCTATCCTCTGTAAATTGATCGATCGCCTCAACCAAACCTTCAGAATAAGGCTCAATCACAGTCGCGCAAACATGGAGATCCGCTAAAGCTTGCGAGAAATCTTCTGATTCAATATCCGCTTTTTCGATGACAGCGATCGCGCTTAATGCTTGCTCCAATCTGTCTTTATATTCTTTGACAAAAATATCCAATCTCTCAAGAGGGTGCTTATATGCAGAAGTCATTGATTTAGTCTCCTTTCTAGTTTGGCGATGTTTTGACGACAATTAGCAACGGTTTTTTCCCAATGCGCGATTAAACCTTGATCGATCATTTCACTGGGTTTGCTTTTTTCATTGGCAATTTTCTCTAAATGTTCTTCGAGAGCGCGATACTGCCCCTCTAATTTTTTGCGATTGTCCTTATTCTTAGTCATGAGAGTTTATACATATCACTTTTGCAAGTTGCAGTTAAGACAATCATAGTATTGCTTATCGCTCTGATTGAGTACCTTGTGGATGTCTGACAAAAGTATCATCGTCAATACAGCCATAAAACTTAGGATTTACTTTGGTGCTTGCCACAAATTTTGGGGCTGGCTCATAGACCAAAATAATATCTAGCTCTGATCCTTCAGTGGATTGAGGTAATTGCACTTGCAATAGTCCATTTTTACCAACTTTCGATCGCATTCTAATACTGTGCATATTT
>JBAXSK010000432.1:0-1964 GCA_037130765.1 Pseudanabaena sp. ELA607 | reverse complement strand
TAAATTATTCCCCAAAGTTAGAGGTCTTTGTGCGTCTTGCCATTATCAGTTCCGATCCTCAAGCCGTAGTTGCGATGAAAGCCGTAATCAGCCCAGTTGCTAGTTACGAAGTGATTTGGGTCGCTAGGGATGGCACGGATGGCTTGGTGAGATGTCAGCAGCAGTCACCGGATGTAATTTTGCTCCATTCCAGTACATCATTGACCGAAGCTAAAACCGCCATTGAGCAAATTATTAAAATACACCATTGCCGAATTCTCATTGTGACGCAAAATGTCCAATCGGATACAGAATTTGTCTCTGTGGCTATGGGTTTAGGCGCTCTGGATGCCGCAAATCTGCCCTCTCATCCCCAAGATCATGGGGCAGCGATTTTATTAAACAAATTACAGACTATTGGGAAGTTAATCGGTAAAGGGAACTTCCCGCAGCGGCGCAATACATCTGCTAATGCTTGGGATCGGTTAAATTATGGCGGCGGTGTGACTAAACCACAATTACCCATAACACTTAACTCTGAGCGGGATTCGGGAATAATTGGCAGTAAAGTTGGCTCTAATTTGCCCCAGTTGTTAGTCATTGGGTCTTCTACTGGGGGGCCACAGGCTTTAGCGACGGTGCTGAGCAAATTACCGCGCCATTTACCCCTAGCTGTGGTCATCGTCCAGCACGTTGATGCCCAATTTGCCAGCGGTTTAGTGGACTGGTTGCATCAACAAACTAAGTTATCCGTAGCTTTAGCCCAAGAGGGTAGTCGTCCTGAAGCCGGAAAAGTTTTCGTGGCCGGTACTAATGATCATTTATTACTCAAACCCTCCTTGACTTTTGCCTATACTCGTGATCCCATTGATTATCCCTATCGCCCATCGGTCGATGTATTTTTTAAAAGTGTGGCGACTCATTGGCCTGTAGCTGGATTAGCGACCCTGTTAACTGGCATGGGCAGAGACGGTGGGGCAGGTATGTTAGCCCTGCGGCAAAAGGGTTGGCATACCATTGCCCAAAATCAGGCTAGTTGTGTGGTGTATGGGATGCCCAAAGCTGCTGTGGAACTGGGGGCAGCGGTAGAGGTATTGTCTTTAAATGATATTGGGACAAGTCTGAGTAAACGATTGTGGATTTAGCCAGCGCATCAGGGGCATCACCTGAGTTAACTTGATCTGGTAGGATGCACTCTGAGGCTGAGAATTTATATTTTTTAGAAGAATAACACTTTTAAATAGAGCTGAAACCATGATTGTCTCATTGTAAATATTATGACTTCTTTCTCAACGACAAATAAAACTGGATATTGCTTTCGTTTACCAATCCAAAGTTGACGAATTTGACGACCAACTATTGAAGCTTCTGGTGCTATAGAACATCGTTTTGGAAATGTTTGTAATGAAGCGATCTCGTCTTGAAGTTCGTAATACCAATTGTTTGCTACATCAGCGCTTAGGTTGTCGCACATCCAACGATAGGATGTTTCAATTTCTTGAAATGCTGCGGGTTGAATGAGGATTTGGTAACTCATGAGCAAGGGGGAATACTAAATTTTTGCTGTAGAGTTGCCAATGCTTGTTCAGTAGGAATTTTTTTTCCTTACAGTTTACAGGTAGGAATTATATTTTGATTATAGCCGTTATATACTAACATTTTCAAGAAGTGATCGCCATCATTAACCAGCGATCGCCTACTCATCACCAAAACATGATCGCCCCTCAATCAAACAATCACCGATTACCGATGGTTAATATCTTGGAGCCAATTGTGCAGATCTTCCAAATTTTCTAGATCAAACAGTACTTCACTCAATGTATCTAATACATTGGGATCTAGCTGATGCAACTGAACTTTAAGTTCATCGGGTATGATGATTCCTAGTTTTCGAGCTAGTTGTTTTAGCAGAAGCGCTTGTTTACCCTCCTGTATACCTTGAGCTTTGCCCTCTTCCCTGCCTTCTTCTCTTGCTGTTTCTACAA
>JBAXSK010000431.1:0-2008 GCA_037130765.1 Pseudanabaena sp. ELA607 | reverse complement strand
ACGAAGTATTCTTTGCTTCATCAGAACCCGTTGCATTTCATCCTTGAATTGGCGGGTATTGGGGAAACCTTACAAGAAGCAAGCATCGATTTTATAAAAAATCAAGCCTCAGAATTTACTGTAGAAGCTTCTTCCATAGATATCTTTCTAAATAACGAAATTCCGCTTACAACCCAAGATATGTTTGTCTATTGCTCTAAGTTTGATCCCGAAATTGATCCATCAAGTTCCAGATTTATAAAACCTTATCAATATTTAACTTCCACAGTTCCTGATAATTACAGTTTAAGATGTCAATCAAGTAAAACAGTTTTCTCTATGGAGGTACAGTATAGAAATGTTGAGTGGAAAGTTAAAAAGTTTTTAAAACTTGAGAATGAAAGTCATTTAATTGGAGACAAATTGCCAGTTGAGGTAATTGATTTCGATCTTCAAGAAGCGTTCCAAGGTTGTGAAGAAGAAATTAATCATCTTCAAAATAATCCCGAAGCTCTAGCTCAAGCTATTGATGATCTTGAGCAAAAAGCTTTAGCAAAAGAAATGGAATATAATTTTGGTGAAGGGCAAGCATTTTTTGATTCAATGATTTCTGAGTATGGGGAAGATGTTTTTCCTGATCGTTAATTTTGTATATATCAATCTGAACCAGATTAATTCGCCGAATTGTCGATAACTCTGGTCATCAATCAGGTTCTTGGTAAATTGGATTGTCCATAGCAGCAAAGAAGCTACGGCAATAATGAGTCCGAGATTAGTAAAAGCTTTGTAGAGAGTACCATTGAAAGCAAGTTCCCACGTATCTTGCCATGCTCCCTGCACGGCTAGTGATACCTCCTCTGAATTGTTGACAATAACTTGAGCAATCAGCATGGTTAATCTCTTTAGCGTAGTAAGGTATAGGGCATCCATTGTTGAATCGTAGGGTTGCGTTCCATCACCCCCTCTTGGCGATCACCTGATATAATCACAATTAACTTTTGATATAGGAGTTGGTGGCATGAGTGGTTTGACTAGACGCAAGTTTATGATTGGTTTGGCAGTGGCGACTCCTTTAGCGATCGTGGCTTGTGAAAATCTGAAACCGAAGGCTTTTACGGAAGTTCTGAATCTGCCCAATGGAGCCGTACCGTTAGAAATGGCGCTAATCCCCAAAGGGAAGTTTACGATGGGATCGCCAAGTAGTGAGGAAGGAGATCGTAGTGAATTGCAGCATGAGGTGAACTTTCCGCAGGACTTCTATATGAGTCGCTATGCAGTGACACAGGCGCAATGGCTAGCGGTGATGGGTAAGTTTACCCATGAGTTTGACGAGAGTGCTGATACGAAGTTTAAAGGCGATAATCGTCCGATGATTTATGTGAGGTGGCATGAAGCGAGGGAGTTTTGTAAGAGATTAACAGCCACTCTTTCTGCTAATCGTGGAACCTATCGCTTGCCGACAGAGGCGGAATGGGAATATGCCTGTCGTGCTGGCACAACCACGCCATTTCATTTTGGTGAGACGATTACGCCTAGTTTAGTCAACTATAACGGTAATAATGAGCCAAAGGGAGAATATCGCCAACAAACCGTTGATGTGAATAGTTTTTCGCCTAATGCATGGGGATTACATCAGATGCATGGGAATGTGTGGGAATGGTGTTTGGATAAATATTTTGATAGTTACAGCGAAAAATCTAGTAACTTAAAAAATAATGGCAGTGAACCCTATGGCGGCATGAATGTAAATGATACCGACAATCGTTATCTTTCTCGTCTACTGCGCGGTGGTTCTTGGAATAGCGTTGCTAGGAGTTGTCGTGCTGCCTCTCGCGACGGGGACATCGCGCAGAAGCAGGTCAACTACATTGGTTTTCGCCTGCTTCTCGCTTCTTCTTTGTGAGGACTTTGTTAGCCATTTACTCTTTTCTCTAAGCGGATTGTTCTTGCGAAACAATGCTCTGCTTGGTAACGCGCTGCATATTCGCTTTGACAATCGTTTCATTTGCCCTTGTGAACTGACAAAAAA
>JBAXSK010000430.1:0-2009 GCA_037130765.1 Pseudanabaena sp. ELA607 | reverse complement strand
AAGTATGACTGTAAGGGTAATTTGGGTGATCGCCCTGAATATACTGAAAAACAAAGGAGTTTGGTTAATGTGTAGAGGTTTTATTTGCTTATGTTAGTTACTCAAAAATCACCTTCAGTCCAAGCGATCGCTCACTCTATCGCATTGCTAAATCTAACGGATCAACTTTGGCTGTTAGAACATATTGCTCATCAAATTCGACAACAAAACGAATTAACGGCGATGGCTCAAGATCCACATATTCAAGCTGAAATTGCCCAAATTCAAGAAGAGTTTGCTATTACAGAGTTGGATGGACTTGCTGAGCTATGACGATATTGCGATCACCTCTCTCATAAAATCAGCTAACTAAAATCGCGATCACCTATACTCGACCTGCGATTTCAATTCTGAATTAGTCAGCACTTGCTACCTCAGTGTTATTACCTAATAAAGCACTGAAATGGTTACTACAATGCACCTCAATTTTACGTACTATACGCCCAGATATTTCTAACGCTCTACCAAAATAGTCTGAATCAAATCCCAAAAAGTCTTGATTAGTAGTTGTCAAGTTTAATCTACTGTTTTTATTGATTTTTTTAATTAACTCATTATAATCGCTAGTCATTTTCCAGCCTGCATGAATACCAGCATTGCGTCTACTACACATTTCACAATAATGTAGCCACTCTTCTGCAAGAAAATCCTCATCAACTTGAAGATAAATTCTTATTTTCTTTGCATAGTCATATTGGCTTCCATAAAGCATTTCTCTTACATGACTACTAACCTTATTTGTTACTTTGATCGCGAGTGTTTCCTCAGAATTCAATCCTAAAAGCTTTATCATATCTTCTAGGGATTCCTTATCCTTTAAGTCCTTGAACTTGATTTTTTCTAAGGGTAACTCTACTTCTGGCAACCTTTCTGGATATGCATTGAGGATCAACAATAATAAGGTTGAGATAAAATCTTCAAGCTCTGCAATTAACCCTATAAATAATTGATGCCTAATATAAGTACAGACTTTGTTTTCCTCTAAGGTGAGTCCCCAGCAACTAGAGCTTAGCGTAGAAAATTCATCAGGAATCCCTAAACTAGCCATTTCTAAATAGCTGTAGTCTATTATCTCCTGCTCCCCTTTCACATAATACATTTTGTCCTGATAGTCTAACGGAGGCACATCGTTTTTAATCTTCTCCGCCCCTCTTTCAATAAATATGTCGCAAAGTTCAAGAGCATCCAAACTAGCTAACTTCCTTTTGGCTAATTTCTGAATATCACCTACTAGTGATTCACGCTTGGGTTGTAATTGCTGTTCAAGTAACTTCATGATAAATCTGCCACCTCCAACCGTCGTTTTTATAAAAAATACTTTGAAAAGCACATACAAGTTAGACTTGACTAGAATTATACTGGTTTTGGGTAATAAATTGCTTGTTTTGTCAAAGGCAGTGGTTTGGTAAATCTGTATATCGATTACTTATGAATGCAGATAGTGGATTGCCGTTAAATAGAGACTGCATTTAATCTTTTAGTTAAAATCTAATAATTATCTAGTAATTGCAATACATTTATCTTAATAAACTATCATAGTTCATTAACAATCACTTACTAAACCATGCAAATTACCCTAGACATCCCAGACGATATCGCCGCCACTGTGCAGGATAACCTGCCGCAAATATTGGCACTAGGATTGCGCGAAATGAACGCTAATCCCAATAATGGGTTTTCTGGATTAACAGAAATCTTGCACTTTTTAGCCAAACTGCCATCCCCTCAAGAAGTCTTGAATTTACGCCTCGCACCAGACGCACAGCAAGAAATTGATAATCTATTAGAAAAAAATCGTACACAAGGTTTTAATGAAAGCGATCGCCTCCTATGGCAGCATTATGAATTTGTCGAGCATCTAGTGCGCCTTGCCAAAACTCAAGCCCTGATTAAGCTACAGCAGAGTTAATGATGATAGAAGAAGACATTCGATGGATACAGAGGTTTTCTAACTTTGAGAGAGCATTCCT
>JBAXSK010000043.1:0-22037 GCA_037130765.1 Pseudanabaena sp. ELA607 | reverse complement strand
TCGCCAAGGTCTTGCCATCGCCGCTAAAACTTAAGCTTATGACAGCTTCTGTATGTCCAGAGAGTGTGAGAAATTCGGCTGCTGTTTCCACATTCCAGAGTTTGATCGTATAGTCAGCGCTACCACTCGCCAAGGTCTTGCCATCGCCGCTAAAACTTAAGCTTATGACAGCTTCTGTATGCCCAGAGAAAGTGCGAAATTCGGCTCCTGTTTCCACATTCCAGAGTTTGATCGTATAGTCAGCGCTGCCACTCGCCAAGGTCTTGTCATCACCGCTAAAACTCACGCTGTTTACAGAACCTGTATGCCCAAAGAGAGTACGAATTTTGGCTCCTGTTTCTACATTCCAGAGTTGGATCGTATGGTCAGCACTACAACTCGCCAAAGTCTTACCATCGCTACTAAAACTCACACTGTTGACAAAACTCGTATGACCAGAGAGAGTGCGAATTTCGGCTTCTGTTTCCACATTCCAGAGTTTGATCGTATTGTCCCAGCTACCACTCGCCAAAGTCTTGCCATTGCCGCTAAAACTCACACTGTAAACAGAACTTGTATGCCCAAAGAGAGTGCAAATTTCGACTCCTGTTTCCACATTCCAGAGTTTGATTGTATTGTCAACACCACCACTACCACTCGCCAAGGTCTTACCATCGCCGCTAAAACTCACGCTGTTTACAGAACTTGTATGCCCAGAGAGAGTGCAAATTTCGACTCCTGTTTCCACATTCCAGAGTTTGATCGTTTTGTCATCACTACCACTCGCCAAGGTCTTGCCATCAGCGCTAAAACTCACGCTACTGACAGCTTTTGTATGCCCAGATAGGGTGCGAATTTCGGCTCCTGTTTCCACATTCCAAAGTTTGATCGTATTGTCAATACTACCGCTCGCTAAGGTCTTGCCATCGTCACTAAAGCTAACGCTACTGACAGCTTTTGTATGCCCAGAGAGGGTGAGAATTTCGGTTCCTGTTTCCACATTCCAGAGTTTAATCGTATTGTCTAAACTACAACTCGCCAAGGTCTTGCCATCGCTGCTAAGATTCACGCTTCTGACAACTTCTGTATGTCCTTCTAGTCGATTGTATTCGCTTCTTTGAACAAGCGCTTTATCTAATGCATCGATTACTTTCGCATCGATCGCCTTGTGTTTCTGTAAAATCCGTCCCGCCCTAATCGCCTCAATAAAAGCCTCCAACTCTTTATGAGTATCAAATAAAGTCGAAGAATAACGACCAAGAGAATTGGCTAAACTCAAATCTGAGTCAACTTCCCTTTGTCGTCTTTCTGTTTCAGCTTTTTGAAGTCGCTGACGATGTTCCATACTAGCTCGAACAAATGTAAGCGTTTCAGTATCTAAATTAGAGATAGATTTATCTTGTATCAATTGGATAATTCGAGCTAATTTAAGCCCAGTCCACAGTTCGCTCATAGCTCTTTTCGCGTCCGCTTTAACTTCCCACCAAGTCTGCGCCGACTCAACTAATTGCCTTTCTAAAATAATCTCTTTTTCATGTTTAGCAATCCAGCCCTGTAATCTTGTCCATGAACTAATCAAAGACTCATGGGCAATTTCTACCTTACCTAGTTGACGACCACTAATTAATAGACGGTGTTCTTTAACTAACTCATCAACAATCGTTCCCAACTCTCCACTAAATCTAGACTTATTTTCCCGTTTACTAACTCTCTTCCCATCCGCCGTAATCGTAATTAACCTAACAAAAATATGCTCAACTGCTTTTTCTAGCCCTTGAGATTCAAAATGCTGATAAATTTTTTCTGCTTGTTGTTGCAACGCACCCCCAACCTTGCCGATATCTTCATAGGTTTCTTGATTCAACAACCTATCCGATAGATCATCCTTTTGCCACAACAAATCCAAAGTATATTGCAACAAAGGCAGAGATCGAGACTCTCCACGAAAATCACCAATCATTTCTTCAATCAAATCCTGCTCGACATTGACCCCATGAGTAGCAGCGGGATTTTTAATTACCAACTTCAACTCCCGATCCGTCATCGGCGTAATATAACTAAAAGGCTTTCTCCCATCACTTTGGATCGTCACCACAAAATCAGGAAACGCATTCATAAACTGATCTAAGAAATCAGTTCTCATAGCCAAAATCAACTTAATCGAATTATCTTGAGACTTCCTAAGACTACTGATCAAATTATCGAGAAACTGAATAAATAATAAACCTTCCTCCTTTGAAGTAGTAGTGAGAATTTCTTCAAATTGATCAATAAAAATTAGCCAAGAATCATTTTTACCCAGTCTTACTTGCTCAATAATGCTAGGTAAATTTACTTTAGAATTCTTAAAGTCTTCAAAAACTGACTTAATTGCTGATTTGCTGTATAGGTTTAATTTCTTAGGCAGTGATATTTTTAATTCATCAAAAAAGTTGTCAAACGGATCATCACTAGGAACAAAGCTAAGTTCAACAAAAGGCTTATTGATATTGCCTTGAATAAGTTTCGGAATTATCCCCGCCTTGACCAAAGAAGACTTACCACTTCCCGAAGCACCCAAGAGAAAGATAAGATTATCCTTCTCTAACTCTTGTAATAAACTCTCAACTAGCTTTTTTCTGCCATAAAAATTCTTAGAAGTTTCAGCTGTAAATGAAGCTAATCCCAAATAAGGAGAATTTGCATCAATAGTTGCAGCAACTTTCTCCTCATCAGGATCATCCCCATAAAATATATTAGTTTGATTAGTAGTCCTTTGATCGATATTACCAATCGTCAGATCTCCACCAACATTTACGCCTTGAACCGCAATTTGCGTATTCTTATCAGCAGCATCGCTAGTCACTTAGTTATCCCTCTTGTGAAACATTGCCAATTTTCAAACTACCGCCAACCTTGACATTTGTAACCGCTTCTTGCGTAACATCCCCGCCACGAGTCGCCTTTTGGCTGATCCCCCCAATTTCCGCATCACCCGAAACGTCAACATCCTTAAAAAATACTTGAGTAAGCTTTTCGTCGGACTTGAGTTCAGCAATAAATGCCTGCATCTTCTTAGCAAATTCCTCATCTTCTGACATCTGATCGATAAGTTCCGATTCAAATTTTTTGATTTTTGCCTCAGAAGGTTCTTCTTGCGCCTTAGTTAATTTCCCTTCTACGCCTTCTTTTTGAAATTTTTCCCGAACGAAGTTAAGCAACTGACTGACCTTGTTAGAAGCAGCCTCAGCCAACTGGTCTCCAATTTCCTTGCCATTCTTTTCTAGCACTTTCGAGAAAATGAGTTTAGCAATCGTAGCTGCCGCAAGTGATAAAGGCTCCATAATTTTTTATTATCCCTATTTACAAGCAAGAAAATATTTAGAAAAATTATACTTAGGTTTGATAACTAATGCAAGTTTTTATTTCCAGCCGTGCCAAGATCGCTGTTTACCGACAACAAAATCAAAATTGCTATATAAATGGTAAAGTGATCGCTACACTTATTCATTCCTATGGCTTATGCCTGACAACATCGACTATCTGCAAGGCATCATCGAACGCCTCACCTTTCACTCCGACGAGACAGGCTATACCGTAGCGCGGCTAAAAGTACCCAAAGCTCAAGACCTAATCACCGTAGTCGGTAACTTTGCCAATATCCAAGCAGGACAGCCCCTTGCCCTAGAAGGCACATGGCGATCACAACTTACTACATCCTACTCAAACCCCAAAATATCGAGTAAAATCATCACCAATCGGTCTAATAAAAACTTGCTATACAAGTAGAAATATTATGACAACTGCCACCGCCCAAATTAACATCCCCTTTGAACTACTAGCCGAAGCCGTCACCACCCTCAATATTGAACATAAAATAAAATTATGGAAATTGCTAGGTCAAGAAATCACTGAGGCTCAAAGCGTTACTCGAAATAATATTGATACTAGCGCCATAGACTCCCTCGATCGCGTAGTTGAGAAAGTTCTATTAGAAACTGGCATGACCGAAGATGAATTAGTAGAAGCATTTGTCAATCAAGAATCATGATGATATTGATTATTGACGCAAACATCCTAATTGCTGAATTACTTCGTCATCGCGGACGAGAGCTATTGCGAAACTGACAACTGTTGATATACGCAGCCGACAAGGTTATAGAAGAAACTAATTACGAAATCCAGAAGCGTATAAGTCACATGATAACTACAGGTAAATTGAGTAAAGAAGCAGGAGCAGATTTAATGCAAGTAGCTTCTGAATCACTAGAAAACCGTATTATCACCGTTCCTCAAATCGAATATGCGTATTTAGAAATACAAGCTAAAGAACGGATACCCAGAGATCCCGATGATTGGCATACCGTAGCTCTAGCAATACATTTAGGTGGAGCAATCTGGACAAATGATAATGATTTTCTCGGCTGTGGTTGTCCATGCTGGACGACTGATACGCTAATTTCACACCTAAAGCGAATTAGCTAATATTCACAATCACCATTAAACTCAGCATCTCTAAAATCAGCTTCAGTAGATTGTTGAGAACCTGAAAACATCCCAAACGACATAAACTGACTAGCGAGCCTGGCTGACTCAGGCTTAAAGAAAGTCACAAAAACTTGGCTCTCCGTAATATCTTTTGGGATTTCTGCTAACTCGATCTTACCGTTCCGATATATTCCTTGAATTGTCTGTAGCATAATCGTTTGCACTGGTTAATTTGAGCAATTACCAATCAACTAACATCAGGGCTAGCATAATCTCCTAACCCCGATGCTTCCTTCCATTACTACATCATCACCATACCGCCATCGACATTAAAAGTTTGCCCTGTAATGTATGCCGCCGCCGGATCAGCCGCTAAAAAACGCACCATTCCCGCAATGTCTTCCGGTTGTCCATATCGTCCCAAAGGAATCATACTCAAAATGGCTTCCGTGTTGGTTAGCTCAGCGGTCATATCAGTGGCGATAAACCCGGGAGCCACCACATTCACCGTTACACCCCTTGGCGCTAATTCGCGGGCTACGGTCTTGCTAAAACCAATTACTCCAGCTTTGGCAGCACTATAATTAGCTTGTCCTGCATTACCCATCAAACCAGACACCGAGGCAATATTAATAATCCGTCCCGACTTTTGCTTGAGCATAATCTTACTAGCGGCTCGGGTACACAGGAAAACGCCAGTTAAGTTGAGATTAATCACCGCCTGCCAGTCCTCGGTTTTCATCCGCAACAGCAATGTGTCTCGGGTAATGCCCGCATTGTTCACCAACACATCAATGCGCCCCCAAGTACTTAGCACGGTTTTGAACATACTGTCTACCTCGGCTTCTTGGGAGGCATCACCTTGGACGGCGATCGCTGTGCCACCATTATCAGTAATTGTTTTCACCAAATCCTCAGCCGCAGCAGCAGAATTAGCATAATTCACCGCGACTTTAGCCCCTTCACTAGCCAAAGCCAACGCCGTTGCCCGCCCAATCCCACGGGATGCCCCAGTGACCAGAGCGACTTTATCAGTTAAATTACCCATAAATTACCTATGAAAGACCAAAATTAAACTTAGAACCGAAAATATGGCGCACCGCATCGAGATTCAGTGCAATTTTTGATCTTAACGTGAGTTAAGCAACGCAAAACCGTTAACATAAATTCATTAAACGTAATTACATCGCCCTTTAACGTGGCATCAGGCAGTTATATGAGTCAAACCGATAGCAAAGCCCACAAGGTTCCAGTCAAAAATATTCAGCCCCACGGTGGGCATCTGATCAATCGCCTAGCCAGCCCCCAGCAAAAAGAAGTTTTCCTGAGTAAAGCTAGCTTTTTACCCCGTGTGCAACTTACAGAACGCTCTCTATCCGACTTGGAGTTAATTGCTATCGGTGGTTTTAGCCCTTTGACTGGTTTCTTGGGCAAAGTTGACTATGAATCCGTGGTTTTGCAGATGCGTTTGGCTAATGGCTTGCCTTGGTCAATTCCGATTACGTTGCCGGTGTCAGAAGCTGTGGCAGATACCCTGACGGTGGGTTCACTAGTGCGCCTTGATGATCCCCAAGGGGTATTTATTGGCGTACTGGAATTGAGCGAAAAATATAAATATGACAAGCTGAAAGAAGCGATCCACGTCTACCGCACCAATGAAGAACGCCATCCGGGGGTTAAAGTGGTTTATCAACAGGGAGATATTTATCTCGCTGGAGATGTGTGGTTATTAGAACGCCGTTCCCATCCCCAATTCCCCACTTACCAAATTGATCCAACGGAATCGCGGCAACTATTTGTCGAAAAAGGCTGGCGCACTGTGGTGGGCTTCCAAACCCGTAATCCGATTCACCGCGCCCATGAATATATCCAAAAATGTGCCCTAGAGATTGTCGATGGCTTATTCTTGCATCCCTTAGTGGGCGCAACCAAGAGCGATGATGTACCGGCTGATGTGCGGATGCGTTGCTACGAAATCATGCTAGAACATTATTTTCCTTTAGATCGGGTGACTCTAGCAATTAACCCCGCTGCGATGCGTTATGCTGGGCCACGGGAAGCGATTTTCCACGCTTTATTACGCAAAAACTACGGCTGTACTCACTTCATTGTCGGCAGAGATCACGCCGGAGTGGGTGACTATTACGGAACCTATGACGCGCAATACATTTTTGAAGAATTTGCCCCCGACGAATTAGGCATCATTCCCCTCATGTTTGAACACGCTTTCTATTGCACCCGCACCAAAGGCATGGCAACCACCAAAACCAGCCCTAGTAGCCCTGAAGAACGGGTTCATTTATCAGGAACGAAAGTGCGTGAAATGTTACGCCGTGGGGAGTGCCCGCCACCCGAATTCTCGCGCCCTGAAGTTGCCGCTGAATTAGCCAAAGTCATGCATCAGATGGCAGTACAAGAAGCCGCTTCAGAATTTAGCATCTAGATTCAGTGCCTAGATCCCTGACTTTTTGAGTGAATTGCTTAGAGAAAGTCGGGGATCTTACATCTTAAAGCCAGCAAATTGAGGTGGCACTACAGCCCGCACTAAACGGGAACGATGACTTTCTCTTTTAGTCGTTGATTCGACAGTAATCGCTTCAAAAGTAACTTCCATACAACCCAAGGGTAAAGTGATCTGGGTTGTGACCTCTAACGGCGCTCTGTCCCGTTCATGATTAAATTCCACGAGCCAACGCGGCCCATCCACAATTAAACGAGTTTGATTATCTTTCACCCATACCTTGACCCACAAAGTGGCACTAAAATCAGGTACGTGAATCGTCAGAGGCATCGGTAAACCGGCGACTAATTCCCCTTCTGGTAAACTCATCGTCGGCACAGGTAAAACATCCATGCTCGTAGACATGGCGATACCCTTGATGCGCGGCGTGGTGCCATGCTCAGCCGTCACAACTTCCGGCGGCTGCCACAGATATTCTTCAATAACTAAACGTTCAATTTCCCGATCAAGCTGTTGATCCAGATCGGCTAATTCGGGATTATCTACCACTGCTTCCGTTGCTTCGACCACAATCGCTTCAGCTTTTAAGCCAAATAATTCATCTTCTTCGGTCTGTTCCGTAGAGAGATTCTGTAATTTATTGAGAAATCGATCCGTTGGGGAAGTCTCCACTGGTGGCTCCCACATCGGCTGATCCAGCATTTGCTCATATTCTTGATTAGGAATTGTCGAATCTTCAAAGAAATAAGGTAAATCTTGCTGCTTTGCTTGGCTAATTATATTAACATCTGAAGGAATTGTGGAGGATGGCGCATTAACTGCTGTATTCTCTCTGATTTCTGATTGATAGCTGTTCAGATTATCCCAATCGTCATCGTTAATCGAGGCAGGTGATTTTTTATTAAAGAAGTTCGGTAATTGCGGTAGCCGAATTTTCTTTTCTGGTGGCGGGGCAACGGGCGCAGGTTTGGCAGGTGCAGCTTCTGGGGTCACTAAGGTAGCTGCCTGATGCATCGCTGCCCATAGCCGACTTGCCGGATAAGTCACTGTGATTGCCGCTTGGGTCACATAATTTTCCTTATAAGCTTCGGCAATGGGGCGATCAGAATGGAACGTTACTTCCCCAATTAGGACTGGCGTGGCTTCTAAAGGAGGGATATATACATCATAGGCAAAACGGAAGCCCCCCACAAAAGCCACCGTCAATTCGCTAGGAATTGGATAATGGGTATCAATCACTACTTCAAGGGTTTGGGGATTACGCAAACAAACTTGCAATTCACCAGTGCGATAAACTTCACCCCGTAAATGGAATACATCATCATTACTGAGAATATATTGGGATTGCTGAATTTTAATTAGGGCTTGGGCGGCTGTCCAAGGGGTTTCGTTGGCAGTGTGTTCCGCATAGAGGGATTCGTCTGTGGTCGCAGCGGTGGGCGGTAAAACTTGGGCGACGGTTTCCGGTTCCTCATCTTCAAATAGGGAAAATTCCGCAAACACAGATTGCACTAATGCTTCGGACTGCTGATTGGCAATCTGTAAAATCGGCGAAGTTGGCGGTTTATTAGTGGTTAAGCTCGACCGATTGTCTTGACCAGCAGAGCCGAATTCAGGACTTAAAGCCCGATTTAGCTCACGACTTAAACGCTCTTGATTTAAGTCTGATTCTAAAGGTGCTAATTCGTCGTCATTGCTTCTAGAAGGTAGTTCTAAACCACGCAAAAAGTCTGGGGCAACTTCATCGCCATCATTATGCCCCTCATCAGACCAATCACTGCCAAAGTCATTCAAACCATCAGCCCCAGCAGCTAAAACTTCCAACTTGAGGGTTTGTAGGGAACCTCGTCCCGCAAATGGCAAAGTATTGGGCTGAGAAACTACGACATCCCCTGTAACATGGCATTCAATGCGCCACAGCCCAGGGGTAAAGTTGGTGTAGGGTAAAACAATCAGCAAACCATCAGCGCTAATGCGTTTGGTAATGCGCTGGTCATTGGGCAGATGAGCGCTATCATTACTGGGACGATAATTAATTGCAATGGATACGGCAGCATTGGCTTGTTCAGGGGAGCGCACGGCAACCCGATATTGTCCTTCTAAAATTTCAGCCGCAGTAGACTCTAGCGATAGCCAAGCCATATCGCCTTTGCGCTGTAGTAAAAATTCCCAGTGACTCATGGTGTTGCTCATCGCTGGTGATTATATCCTAAATTATTCCCTAAGGTCTTAATGCTTTCATGGTTGGGCGGCTGTAACTTTGTCATTCATTAGTGGTTCACTGACCTAGATCATAGCTAACCCCTTAGCGAGCCATGATCTTGATCATCTTGCCAATAGGTGCGCTTGTATAAAGAGCGTAACATGGCTTTTTCTACATAGTCACCAACGTTGCGCCATGAAATCTGATCGTCTTTAAAGTAAGCCTGTAATTGCTCAATAGCAATATTCAGTTCCATGTTAAACCGATCAAAAGGTAAAGGGGCTAAAACTCGACCAGGGGTTTGCAGGATTTTCGCAATAGCTTCTTTGATCACCGTAATCACTTGGTTAGTCATTTCTGCTTTGACTTGTTCGCGCAACTGATGCATCCCGCGCCGACTGGTGGCATACATCGGGGGTAATCGGTTCAAGGCATAGGATACAATATCTTCAATCTGAATTTGGGCAGCAATATCGGGGGTGAGGCGCTGTAATCGTCGTTCCGCAATACCTAAAACCAAATTTTCCATGATATTGCTGTAGCGATAATTGGCCCCCATCATATAGGTGGAAAATTCTCGTTCGTCTTGGGCGGCTTGACTGAATTGATTTTCATTAGGATCAAATTTCAAGCTAGATTTGGGCCCATCAGGGCTATTGGCGCGATTGGGGCGACGGGTGGCATAGGTACGCACCGCTAAGGCGTGACGACGTTCGACATTTTGATATGCCGTACCTCTGCTGCTGGTGTCTGGACTAACGGCTTGTTCAATGGCTTGGCGCACTGCTTCGGGTACTTCGGCCCATTTCAGTTGATCCCGATGCAAAATGGACTGTAACTTAGCCAAAGCACGGGAAGGGGTCATTACCTCATGGGTGGGGAGGGGGTCTAGTTTGCGTAGGGTATCGCGCTGGGTACTAATAAAACCATTTTTGAGGGTTTTGGCAATGGTTTCACCGAGTTCTTTGTGTGCTCTGAGTCGTTGCTGATTCCAGCCGCGCTGGGTCGTGGCGTACATGGTAGGCAGTCGATTGAGGGCATAGGCGATCACTTCGCTCAAATCGACCCGATTTTTTGCTTCTGCTCCGAGGCGCTTGTACTGAGACTCGGCTTCGGCAATGACCAATTCTTCGAGTGCGTTATGACAAATTCCCATAATGCTTGCCGCTGTGTATGTGGCCAATCAACAATATTTTGCATGGTAATTTTGCATGGTAGCACGGATCACTAAGACGGCAAGATTACCTTAGCAATGTTATCGGCTAATCCTATAAATAGTAGGCAACTGATTTTATTAGGAACAATTTACGCTCAGGAAGATGATCTGCATCCGATGCATAAATCAAGTAGTGAATTTATGGATAAAGCAAAACTTTTAGGGCTAATCAATTTCAATTATAATATTACGTGTATGTGGCGAAAAATCTGGAGATGACGGCAAAACACAGCGGCGACAGCTAAGCTTTAAATTAGCACTAGCGAGACTTTCGTCCATTCGCTGCCGTGACGTATTAGCTGGCTGGCTATAGCAACAATTTACAAATCTCTGTTGCTATGTTCTTACCCGCACGGTGGTCACTTGCAGTTTTAGAAAAGGTCACTACATATCGATTGTCTTCGCGAAATCTAATTTTGTAGTGGTTTTTCTCTGAGATGATTTCAAAACCCATATCATCTAACGCCTTTTCTATTTGTACAGTCATTGTTCTATATCCTGTAAATAAGGCTTGGATTTCATTCTTTAAAGCTTCTCTGCGACCTGTAGAAGCATTGTTTTTAATAACATCTTGCCAAAGGTGATAGCGGCGACTCTTATCATGAATATTATTGACATTTTTGAGTATATCTAAGATTATATCTTTTCTTTCTGAATCATAAAAATCATTTTCTGTTAACTCGAAAGAGATAGGATTTTTCTCATTGAGCAAACCTTTTTTTGAAGTATTACTCCTTATCTCAGATTGAAGTCGATATTTTTCCCTCTCCAAAGCCTCAATTTTCTGTTCTAAAGTCTCGGCTTTTTCCTCTAACTCTCTTGTAGCTTTTTTAATTTCAATCTCATACAACTCTACAATCTCACGCAAATATATTTCATTTCTCCTAGCTTGTTCCTTTTCATTAATTACTTGCTGATTAATTGCACGAGCCGCTGCTTCAGCCTCTTGTTTTTCACGAATCGCTTGCTCACTTTTTGCCGCAGCAATACGAGCCATTTCTTCAGCTTTTAACTTTTCTTGAATTACTTGCTGATTAATTGCACAAGCCGCTGATTCAGCCTCTTGTTTTTCGCGAATTGCTTGCTCACTTTTCTCCGCAGCAATACGAGCTAAATCTTCAGATTGTTGCCTCTCTTGATTAGCTTTTATAGCTCTATTTAACGCATCTCGCAATTTTTGCTCCGTATTTAGCTTCTCCTGGACTGCTCTGGCTTCATTTTCCTGTGCTACTCTAGTTAAATAATAAGCAAATTCCATCAAAAATAGAACTAGCAAACCTGTAATAAAGGTAGATGCGACAATCGAGTTATAAACTAAGCTTCTACTACTGATGGGTGTTTTTGCACTATCTATTAATACACTGTTTGGAATATCTTTCAACCATTTTTGTAATTCACCTAAAAATGATGGTCTGTCCCCTCTTAGCAAATACACTCTGCCTATAATGACACCCTGATTTTTTGGGAAGTACGCCTTCTTATCTTCTCGTGGCGACTGAAATCCCCATTCCTGAGTTAATGGCGGCGGGTTGTACAAGAGTGCATAAGGCGAGTCAGCTAACACTTGCTCTAAAGATGCACTTTCTTCAAATTTTTGATTCCATATTCTTGCATAATCATTTCTAGGAATTACTTTTTGTCTACCATTTTCTACATGTTTAACTGTAGATTGTGATGCGAAAAGAATTTTCTGCTTTGGACAAGAGACATCTACAACGTTACAATCAGTAACAATGATGCCAAATAGTCCATAGTTACTATCAATAGCTTGCTGTAAGTCAGATGTACTGCCTTTAGATGAAATGGCATTAGGAAGAAGAATTGATAGCTTTGTGGATAGCAAATTTGACAGAATATTGAAATCAACAGTCTGAGTTCGATAAATTGTTTCTTCCCAATAATTATAATAATTTGCGTAAATAACCCCTAAAGTAGTTCCTAATGACAAAATAAAAACACCAATAGCTCTAACCCCAGCCCCCTTTGTTAGACGTGATTTAAGAAAATCTCCTATTCTATTCATGGTTGTAGCACTAAGACATACTCTTCTCTAACAAGAGAATAATCATATAGAATTAACAGCTAATGATTGAACCGCATCGGCTTCCTAGTCCAATGATCGCCGCCATCAAATTTTAACATATAGCGCAAGTTTATATACTAGCGGCTGATATAACTATGTATTACGCAGCAATTCCCCATCTAAAATGACTATAGGCGATTTAGCTCGAAAGTCAAGTTTTCCGACTAATCACTTAAATACCCTGTTAGCTCAACAAGATAATATGCTATTCAGATTAGTTGATAGTAGTTACAGATAAGAGAACCTTGCCAGATTAGCAGGACGAATATGCGGTGCTTAAGTGGAAGTGATACAACGGATTGGGGCATTTTGGGCAGTGCTACCCAAGTTCTGGCATGATTTGTCTGCTAGGGCGCTGACGGCATGATTTATATTTTCTTTAGATATTAGGTCTTCAATATTGGATGAATGATCAAAAACATGGTTTTTAGTGATCTATATCACAAATAGATTGTCATATAGCAACCATAATAAAAACGTGCTAGTAATTATCTCTTGCTAATTTCAGCCCAATCTCCGAGACATACTTGCCATCAGCTATATTCATTACAAAATCATAATCCCAGCGCAATAGTTGTACATACCGTAATTAATTGCTGCTAATTGGGTGATTTTTGTGATCTAACCTAGCTGAATCAACAGCAACAAATAATACTTCTGATTTGAGAGTCATTTGTCAATAATGTTTGTCAAGTACGGCTTCCTAAATATCATCACATCAACTTAGTTGATTTAGGAACCAAATCACGCAAAATCAGTCATGGTAAGTGCTGGTGTTAGCAACTTTGCTTGCGTCCCTTGCGTCCATAACAAAGTAATCTCTGGAAATATAGGGATAAATTTCAGCCTTAAGAGTTATAGACCGCTGCATCAAAGCTATTTCTAAAATCCAACCTACATAGATTACGACTTTTAGAGGTTGTACTTTTGTTGCTAAAGCAGCTATAACTGTTGGGTAATCGCTACTATCAGTTATAAGGAGCTTATAGAAATATAAGCCAACATGAACTAACTTGAAACCAGCGCAAAAGATCAGTTCAAATCGCCTTTGTTCGCTATTCACCTTTGTAAATTCGCCTAAATGTTGATCACAACCTAAGCTTTCGTTGCCTGAGGAGGAAAACAGTGATGTTAAATACTGTATTTGGAATTCGCGCCAGTGTTGCCCTTATGTTACTGGCTGCCGCAGTGGTATCAGCCCCCGATTTTTCTAATACCACTGCGCGTCGTCGTGCGGTTTCTGAAACTACTCATTGGGATGTGCTGCCTACGGTTGCCCTGAAGATGTATAAAGAACGGTCAATTAGCTAATGGTGGTTATTTAAATTATGATTATTTAATTATTACTTTAATTAAAGTAAGACGATTTTAAGGCTGAAGCTAGTTTAGATAAAACTTTAACCAGTCTCAAAATAATTTAAATCAAATCAATTAACGTAGTTATTACCAACCCAAATGAGACATCCTAAATAAGCGAAAGAACTAAACATTCATCTAATTGTTTAGCTCTTTCGCTTTATGATTTAGTTTAATATTGATTTTAATAAGCGGGTGAAGAGATTCGAACTCTCGACATTCTCCTTGGCAAGGAGACACTCTACCACTGAGCTACACCCGCATTCTAATCTCGATCTAGAACCCTAAGTTTATGGTAATTTTGCGTTCTTTTTTCGGGACTGCGTTTTGCGCTTTTATATATTCGCAGAGTCCTAGATATAAGTCAAGGGGTTTAGCAAATTTTTTTGGTGATTTTTTGGCAATCTTGGGGGAGCGCTTCAAAGTGACTTGACTAGCGAAAGATCCCCGAGTTTTTTTGACGTTTCGGGGATCGCGGTGACAAACTAGAAAACCATCCTAATCATGGATTAATCACAAATTAATGATGGGCTGCCCGTTTGTAGGCTTCGTCAAGGACTTCACCGAGGGTGGGGTGAGCGTGGACGTGTTCGGCAAGGCGATAGACGGTGGCGCGTTCGGCGATGGCGGCTGAGGCTTCGTGAATTAAGTCTGAGGCGTGGAGTCCGATAATGTGAGCGCCGAGAAGTTCGCCCGTGTCTTCGCGGTAGATGATTTTGGCAATGCCTTCCCCTTCGATTTCGGCGAGGGCTTTGGAGTTGCCTTTAAAGTAAGTGCGACTGCTGGCTACTTTAAAGCCTTCGGCTTCGCCCTGTTGTTTGGCTTGGGGTTCGGTTAAGCCCACGAAGCTTACTTCAGGGTGGGTGAAGGCGGCGGCGGGGATGCTGCGATAGTCAATGGTTTTGGCGCGACCGCAAATGTTTTCCACGGCAACGATCCCTTGGGCGGATGCGGCATGGGCTAGCATCATTTTACCGGTGGCATCACCAATGGCCCAAATGTGGGGCACGGCAGTTGCCATGGTGTCATCTACTTCAATGAAGCCTCTGGCATTGGCAGATAAGCCGACGGTTTCGAGTCCCAAGTCTTTGGTGAGGGGAATGCGTCCCGTGGCCACAAGGCAGGCATCGACTTCTAGGACATCTACGGGTTGCTTGGTTTTGGCATCGACTAGCTCAATGCGCACGGGGGAGCCGGGGGTAATTTTTTTGGCTAATACACCGGTGCGGGTTTCAATGTCGCGGGGTTTGATTAAAACTCGTTCGGCAATTTTGGCAATGTCGGGATCAAAGCCGGGCATGAGGTTGTCTAGGGCTTCAATCATGGTGACTTCGGAGCCAAGGGCGGTGTATACGTCGGCAAATTCTAAGCCAATGTAGCCGCTACCAATCACCGCAATCCATTCGGGCAGGGTTTCGAGGCGCACCGCTTGATCGCTGGTAAAAACCGTTTTGCCATCAATTTGAATCCCCGGCGGTACAAACGGCTCAGAACCAGTGGCAATAATAATGTCTTTGGCGGTAACTTTGCGCCCATCGACGGTAACGGTTTGGGTTCCAGCAACTTTGCCCCGTCCTTGCAAGATGTCTACGCCTAATTTTTTGAGGCTATTAGTCAGATCGCCTTTGAGTTTGGCAACAAGGTTATCTGCATGACTGGCGATGGCAGCACGATCAAAGGAGACTTCGCCAACATTGATGCCCATTGCTTTGAGGTGTTGGGTAGCCCGCATTTCCCGCACGCGACCGGACGCAGCGAGCAAGGCTTTAGAAGGGATGCAACCTCGGTTAACGCAAGTGCCGCCCATGTCACCGGCTTCCACGATAGCGGTTTTGAGACCACAGGCAACGGCATGGAGGGCTGCGCCGTGGCCACCCACCCCCGCACCAATGATCAATAGATCGTAATCAAATTTTTCTGACACCAAATTTTCTCCTTTGTCAATTGTGCCTCAGCTTATTTGGGTAGTGCTTAAGGCTATGCTGAGTAATTTATTGTGCCATTTTTTCGCACGGGTAAGGTAATGGGAATGGATACCAGAAATTTTGATGATAATGATTGCCGCCAAATACATCCCCAAAACATATCGCAAAACACATCTCTAAATAAATCCAGTAAAATATATAGATAAAATCCACATTCTGCGCTAAGATTAAAAGTTTGTGGCTCTGTAAAACGTCCTATGCCGCTCCCGATTGTTGCCATTATCGGCCGCCCCAATGTGGGCAAATCTACCCTAGTTAACCGCCTGTCCGGTGAACAACACGCCATTGTTTTTGATCAACCGGGGGTGACCCGTGACCGAATTTATCGGAATTGTTTTTGGCGCGAACATGAATTTTTAGTTGTTGATACTGGTGGTTTGGTCTTTGACGACGAGACAGAATTTTTGCCGATGATTCGTCAACAGGCGATGACTGCTATTACAGAAGCCAAAGTTGTGGTATTTCTGGTGGATGGCTTGCAGGGCATCACTGCTGCGGATGAACAGATTGCCGAATGGTTGCGCCATCAAAACGTACCGGTTATTTTAGCGGTCAATAAATGTGAAGCAGCTAAAACTGGCATGGCTCAAGCTGGAGAATTTTGGCAATTAGGCTTAGGCGAACCCATTGCTCTGTCAGGTATTCATGGTAATGGTACCGGGGATATGCTCGATTTAGTCGTGGAACGCCTACCCCCTGCGGCAGAAATTACTCCCGAAGAGAATGAAATTAGGGTGGCGATTATTGGCCGTCCCAATGTCGGTAAATCTAGTTTATTGAATGCTTTTTTAGGGGAAGAGCGCAGTATTGTTAGCCCTGTGGCTGGCACAACCCGCGATGCCATTGATACCAAAGTAGAACGCAACGGTAAGTTATATCGTTTGATTGATACGGCGGGGATTCGGCGCAAAAAGAATGTGGACTATGGCGTAGAATTTTTTAGCATTAACCGCGCTTTCAAAGCTATTGCCCGGGCTGATGTGGTTTTATTAGTCATTGATGCCCTTGACGGTGTGACGGATCAAGACCAAAAACTAGCTTCCCGCATTGCCGATGAAGGTCGCGCCTGTGTGGTCGTGGTCAATAAATGGGATGCCGTGGAAAAAGATTCCTATACCATTTATGAATTTGAAGAACGGGTTCGTGATCGCCTGATGTTTGTGGAATTTGCCCCAATTATCTTTGTCAGTGCGATGACAGGGCAACGAGTACCGAAAATTCTCGAACAAGTCGATATTGCCGCCGAACAGCATAGCCGTCGGGTGAGTACCGCCGTTTTGAATGAAGCCCTTAACGAAGCGGTGACTTGGCATTCTGCACCAACTACCCGTGGGGGGAAATCGGGACGGATTTATTACTGCACCCAGATTACGGCTTGTCCGCCAACGGTAATTCTATTTGTGAATGATCCGGGGCGATTTAATGATAATTACCGTCGTTATATCGAGAAGCAATTTCGGAAGTCTCTAGGCTTTACGGGAACGCCACTGCGTTTGATTTGGCGTGGTAAAAAAGAGCGCGATGGTGAAAAGATGCGGCAATAATTTTGGCTCTAAAAATCTCTAGACCACCCCCCGCCGATGGCGTACCCCTCCACAGGAGGGGAATTAAAGATGGGATTACAATTCCCCTCCTGTGGAGGGGTGGCAGGCTTTGCCTGACGGGGTGGTGTCTAACGGGGCGGTGGTCTTTATCAATGGCAAACTTGTGCTTAGATTACTTGAATATAACTTGATTGGGATAGAAACTCCTGATCATGACTCAACGCCATTAATTCAGTAACGTTATGTTGGGCATAACCTGACAAGAACCAAGAACGAGAAACCAGCAATTGCATAATTTGCCCCAGTCGCTCTTGAAATGTATCAACGGTTTTCCAAGTAGCATTAAGATGGGCAAAGATCCGATGTAAAATTAAACGTTGTTGTTGACGAATGACATTAGCAGATAGGTTAGGACGTACTGCCGTCATTTCCTTTGGTTCCACCAGATAGTAATCATTCAGATAGATTAATTTGTGGGATTGGGGATTTTCTGCCAGTTCTACAATTTCTTGGCTGCATAGTTCAATAAAGCGGTTCTGCAAATATTTTTGCACAATTGGCTCAATGGAATATTTGGCGGTGATGTCATTTTGGGAAATATGGACGATACCCCGATCAAATAGCTTGTGCAAGCGATTGAGCAAAGTACTATTAGGAGTTTGCCTACAGCAGAGATGATATAACTCTACTTGAGTTAAAGGACGACAAGCTAAAGATAAATGGAATAACAGTTTTTTCTCTAAGGCTTCCCAACGTTGAAATTGATTGGCTAATAATTGTTCTAGGGGATGATCTAAAATCACAGTCTGTTGCGCTAATAAGGCATGAACATTATTATTAAAAGAATGGGTGATAATGTCTGCTAAACGAGTTAACGCCCAAGGGTGACCGCCATACTGCTGCACCAGTTCGGCTAAAGCTGCCATATTAACCTCAGATTGTTCCAATTCTGGCAACTGGCTCATTAGTAATTCTTGGGCAGATGGCACATCTAAACCCCGGATGACCATAGATACTACAGTTGATTTATTTCCGGGATGAATTTGATGGTGCAAATCATGGGGCAGTTGGGATGCCATCAATAGAAGGCAACTGCGATGTCGCCGCCGCAAAAGAGCATCTAATAAATGTTTATAAGACTGGGTTTCTGGTAGATAAGTCCCTGATTCTTGATCGCTGAATAAACTGCACCAATCAGGAAATACTAATAAGATCGAATGTTGATTTAAAACTTCAATAAGTTGATTAATTAGCCCGACTTCGATTTGGGCTGGCGAAATGTTGCCACGCCCACTCATCAAAGAATCTCTAGTTTCAGTGGGATAAAAATCTTTTAATATGCTGTCAATTGTTTGATTAATTGACCCATGACGCACCGGACACCAAAATATATGACTAAACCTCGTGCCATGTAATGCCCGCTCATGGATAAACTTATTGACTAAAGTGGCTTTGCCAATGCCTGCTAGGCCAATCAAAAACACACCGCGTTTTCGTTCTTTGAGTATATGACTTGCCAGTTCATCAACCTCATGTTCCCGCCCATAACAATTCTCTAATGGGGGGACTTGATGCAATTTGGCCGCACTATATTCATTATTTATCGTCATATTTTCAGCCTCTACCAATAGCTTGAGATGCACCCAAATCGAAGCTCGATTGGCTCTTTTAAAGTGTACAGTAGGATTAAATTGACGGATTTCGGCTAATAAAGCGGCAGTAACTTTATTCCATAACTCAGGGGATATGGTGGTTTTAGTATAGTCAATCGAACGAGTAAAAGAAGAGGGGTTTTCGGTATAGCAAATTTCTACAGTTTGATTTTCGAGAGCGCATTCCAATAGCTTTAATTCTCTTGGATCTAAACTGCTCCCATGCTTACTACACAACTGTTGCAGGAATGGTAAAGCAACTTCAACATTACGATTATCTACATCTGCGAGATTCATTTTAAAATTTAGTTTTAAGTTAGTTAGAGAACGCCATTTTCATGATGCGTAGGAAAATTATACTGAATAATTTGGCAAAATGTAGCTAAATTTGAAAATGAATCAGCTAAACTAATTAGAATAAGGCGATCTACCAAGCTATAAATGTGGTTAAATTATGATCCTAATTCCATTCAAAGCTATCTCAATTAAAATTAAGGATTACATAAAAAGTCCAAGAAATGATAAAAATATTAATCAATAATTAGCCAAAAATCATAAATCTAATTTAAGTATATAAGACAATTTTTGAAATCATTATGATTAACGATAATTAGCAATCCTGAAACCATTATTATGATTTTAAAAAAATTAATTATTAAATGGATTTAATTGCTAGATTAATCTGTTTTAATATGATATTGGGGCGAGTACAATATTTAAAACTCATTGATATGTAATATTTCTACATCTACCCCCCCCTAATGTCATTAAAATACCAAGAATATGAATATTTATTTGTATGCTATTGTCCCCCAAGCTTATAGTACAACTGTGGACGATCTGGCCTTGTTAGGGATGGATCAACAGTTAGTTAGCACTAAAATTTTGTCGCCATTTGCGGTGGTTTATAGCATGGCCCAAAAAAAGCGCTATCTATCTAGTCGCGCTAACTTGCTATGCCATGAGTTAGTCCAAGAAAAAATCATGACGGCGATTCCCAATCATTTAGCTGTGCCTTTGCCTTTGCAGTTTGGTTTGGTGGTCGCCGATTGGGAAGAGGTGCATCAAGCCTTGATCATGCCCTACCGTGAGAAATTGAGTACTTTATTGCAGGAGTTAATTGGTAAAAGGGAGGTAAGCATTAAAATTTTTTGGGAGCAGGAGACGGAACTAGCTTTAGAGTTAGCCGAAAATCAAGATTTGGCGCGGCAACGTCAAGCCTATGGGGGCAAGACTTTATCTATTGATGAAGCCATTGAAGTGGGGCAGGCGGTAGAAAACGCCCTAGAACAGCGCAAAACTAAGATTGTGGATCATTTCATCGCGGCGTTGTCTCCCCTTGCCGCAAAACATATTGTGGGTAAATCTATGACGGTGGATATGATTGGTAATGTTTCTTTTTTGATTGCCAATGATCGCGAGCCTGAGTTTGCGCAAAAGGTCGAAGAAATCGATGGTTTATATAACAGTCGTTTGCGCTTGCGATACAACAACTTTACCGCCCCGTATAATTTCGTCAAATTGTCAGATGAGTGATGCGGCGTATTTTTTCTTTTTCATTATATCTTTAGTAATCGCCTTAACTCCCTACGTCATTACCGTAAAATCATGACCTAAAAATCCGCCTCATCTCACCGCCCCTTCTACCAAAGATGGCAGAGATGCGGTGAGGGTTGCAAGCAATTCTTCCCGTAATTCTTAAATAGGTACTGAAGATATCAAGCACATCGAAAACAGCAGGTGAATTCGTGCCATCAGTTGCGGGAAAAGTTGCTTGAACCAGCGTGGGTGATTACTTCGAGGTTGTTGATCTAGTCTAGGGACTAACTTGAGTCATCGTCGTGTATAGCTGCCAGCTAGCGCCACCCAAAATAGCCACTCCACCACAACGCAAAGCCCAATCTTGCACCTTAGCCGACAATTTGACCGTCATGGCTTTTAGCCCTAGACCCACTACCAAACCACTGAGATGGAGTGCCACAGTGCTAACTAAAAAACCTGCGCCATACGCTAAACCAGAGGCTGTTGCAGGCATTTCTGCACCGTGGGCATAGCCGTGGAATACAGCTAAAATTCCCACTAAGCTAGCGCTAACCATTAAGGGTAAACGCACCGCACAGAGGATGACCAAACCCAAAATAAAGTCAGAAGCGAGAATCCCTTGTTCTACGAAAGGCAGGTTTAGTTGCATTGTCCCGAGCCAAGCCCCACCGGTCATAACAGCAACAAAGCTCAAAGGCACTGCCCAAAGCGCTTTTTTGCCTAATTGTGCCGCCCATAGACCGACGGCTACCATTGCCAAGATGTGATCCAAGCCACCAATGGGATGCGCTACCCCAGCCCAAAAGCCATTGACATGACTGGCGCTAACGTGAGCCGTGGCGCTACCTGACAACCACAAATTAGCCAGCAAAACAGCGGCTAAAGCACCAAAGAAATGGCTGAAATATTGCCTTGGCTTGGCTAAGTCGGCTAATTCAGTAGCTAGTTCCGTGAGATGATCCCACAAATTTAAGTTTTCGTTAGTTGATTTCATAGATTTATCTCGTGTTGCTCCTATAGGATTTGCACTGCGGGCAGTTTTTATCAGACTTTTGACAGAGTATGCTTGCCAAAATATCTTCATTGTAGGAGGATTTTGGGTGCAGTTAGCTGCTTGCTATTTTCAGTAAATACTCAGGAAATGTTCCAAAAAAGGATTTAATCAGCTAAATCTATTTTAGTGGAATATTTCCCGATTTCTATCTCTCAAGGCGAACTGCTGTGTACAGTGCCTAGCATCTGAAATTAATGTAATTACATGATCAGCAGGTAAGATCCCTGCCCCATAAGGATGCTACGGTGTACACACAAGTCAAAAAACTGTGCACACAAGTCGTGAAACCATTGCAATACAAGGTTTTTATCGACATTTACTTATTCTCAATAGTGCAAGGCTTATTGAGAATGCCGAATGAGAAATCAAGGTTTCAAGAGCCTAAAATTTCTCAATTCAGCGTTAAACCCAATCTGGGTGGACTTGTGTGTACACGGCAGCCATAAGGATGGGGGGAATCTTCAAGAGTCTGGATGGTTTTAGATTGGCAAACTA
>JBAXSK010000429.1:0-2034 GCA_037130765.1 Pseudanabaena sp. ELA607 | reverse complement strand
CCGATTATTGTCAAACCCATCCTCTTTTGTTAAGAAACGTGTGCGGTTGCCCTAAACCAATGACTAAGCAAATTCCACAAGAATCACAGTTCAGCGAACTAGAGAGGCAATGATAGGCTGTCCCTGCAACTTCTACTGATACTAGGTCAAGAAAAATTTGCACCCAGTGAGTTTTGAGATGACTAAAGCCAAATCGGGAAAATCTCGTATTTCAGAGTTTGTAAAACGAGTCGGTGAACATTGATTTTTGATGCTCATCTGAAGCTTACATTTGCTGGGTTATGGAACTTAGACCTAGAATTTGCTTAACAGCGATAGCACAGGGGACTTTGGGTTCTCATCTCTTTCAAGAATTTTGATAACACAACAGGTTTATTATTGTACCGCTATCTATTCGTGATCGCTTCATGGGCTGTGCATCTGCAATTAGCGATCTGTGTGGTTCTGAGCCACCCTAGTTAGATTGAAAAGCATCTCAAAGCGAATTAAGTCATAGGTGATAACATATCTTAAAGCTTCATCATTAACAATGGACTTAAGAATTGGCTTAATTGCTTTGCTCTAAGGTGAATCACCACAGCTATACTTTTAGCAATAACTCATGTTACGCATAAGGTTATAAGACCCTCACCCCTAGCCCCTCTCCCAAAAAGGGAGAGGGGAACAAGGAAAAAGCTAAAAATGGCTCTTGCTCCCCTTCTCCCGCTCTGGGAGCTGCCGTGTACACACAAGTCCACCCAGATTGGGTTTAACGCTGAATTGAGAAATTTTAGGCTCTTGAAACCTTGATTTCTCATTCGGCATTCTCAATAAGCCTTGCACTATTGAGAATAAGTAAATGTCGATAAAAACCTTGTATTGCAATGGTTTCACGACTTGTGTGCACAGTTTTTTGACTTGTGTGTACACCGTAGCTCTGGGAGAAGGGGCTGGGGGGATGAGGGCAGATTTTCTATCTGCGTAAGGTGAGCAATAACTCAAGATGTTAAGCCAGATCCCATTTGTAAATTCTCAATAGTGACTCTATTAATTCCATGACTATTTCTTTCCGTAAATATCAAGGTTTAGGTAATGATTTCATCCTCATAGACAATCGCCACGCCGAGGAGCCAATCCTTTCTCCTGAGCAAGCGGCGGCGTGGTGTGATCGCAATTTTGGTATTGGTGCTGATGGCGTAATTTTCCTGCTGGGCGGAACTGATGGATATAAAATGCGGATTTTTAATTCCGATGGTTCCGAGCCAGAAATGTGCGGTAATGGCATTCGTTGCCTCGCCAAGTTTATGCAAGATTTGGACATTGCCACCACTAAGGGTAAATATCCCGTCCACACCGGCGCTGGCTTAATTGTCGTCACCCTTGACGCTGATGGTCAATTCACCGTTGATATGGGCACACCCTACTTGATCGCAGCGGAAATTCCCACCACTTTGCGCACGCCTGATGACAAGGTGATAAACCAGCCTTTGACCGTCGCTGATCAAACTTGGCACGTCACCACCGTGAGCATGGGCAATCCCCACTGTATTACGTTTGTGCCTGATGTTGCTGCCATTGATCTGGCTCACATTGGACCGCAATTTGAGCATCATCCCGTATTTCCCAAACGCACCAATACCGAATTTATCCAAGTAGTAAACCGCAATTACCTTAAGATGCGAGTTTGGGAACGGGGCGCAGGAGCCACCCTAGCCTGTGGTACTGGGGCTTGTGCTTCTGTTGTGGCTGCGGTATTGAATGATTTAGCAGATCGCACCTGTACCGTGAATCTCCCCGGTGGTGATCTGCGGATTCAATGGGATCAGGCTTCTAATCACATTTTGATGACAGGTCCGGCAGTGTTATCTTTTGTGGGGCAAATTGGTTAGTGGGTGATGGGAAATTTGGTGGCAAAGTTGATTTTGATTTACCATTAAATGGCACATTGATTCATTAGTCCTATTGCAATTTTGACAGATCCCCCCTAGCCCCCCTTAAAAAGCCTACCGTGTACACACAACTACAGAAATTTGCAAATCTCATCAATTACCCCTC
>JBAXSK010000428.1:0-2060 GCA_037130765.1 Pseudanabaena sp. ELA607 | reverse complement strand
GTCCCTTTATGCAAAGATCTCTAGGTGTTGCATTTCATCCTTGAATTGGCGGATTTAGATATTGGATGTGCCATATCTAATGTCTAAATTAAGTCAGAAAACTATTACAGCAAACAAGTTCTTTTGATGACAGATTTGTCATGATTTGCATTGTGGATAGTAACGAAAAATCGTGAAAGACTGAATCTCTATGATGTCCAAACACCAATCAGTTGCCGCTTTGCGCCAAACTCCACTACAAAATCCAGCTTGGGCGATCTGACATCAGCCGCCATGATCTTCCTGCCAATATCATCATTTGCCACAGATAAATCAGGTTTTCGATTATTTTGGCTAATCAAACCCTGCACAAAACGCTGGGGATGTAGGGCTTTCCAGAAATAATGCACAAAATCTTTGACTTGCTGATCACTCATGCCGCTCAAGCTATGAGCACGGAGTTTACGTTCTGCCTCTAAGCGCCATTCTAGACTGTATTGATAATCCGTCGGTTTAATGACCACCAAACCATCTAAACAAGCCCACAACGGCAAATATGCGCCAAGCTCTTGGTTAATATCCATCGCAAACTGCCGATCCAGCGCCGTCATAATTGGTGGCAGCCAAGGTTCTAACCGCTCTAGGGGCAATGGTTGCGCCCCCACAAACCAACCCTCAAATAACACCACATTGGGTAAGTGGCGACAAAGTTTAGCGGTGGTACGGTCCCCTTGTCCTTCATGCATTGACTTATCAAACTGAGGTATTTCTACGGGAATCGCGCCCTGCTTCAGCTTAGTTAATACGTCAATGGCTAGATCTACATCATGAGTACCCGGCGGACCTCGCCAAATTAGCTGCGGTTTTTCTGCCCGTAAAGCCTGTTGTTGAGCATGGGTTTTATAAAAATCATCCAAAGACAAGCTCAAACAGCTATAACCCAAATGGGCCAGCAAAATTTCCATTACCATCCCTAAAGTCGTCTTCCCCGTCCCTTGTACCCCTAAAACCCCTTGGATTAACGGGGGATGATTGATATTTTGCTGCGCCACCCGCCACGCTAAATACTCCGCAAAAGGCAACCACCACCGCCATAGAGTATCTAAAATGGGGCCATCTAGGGGATCAATGCCTAGCCCCATTAAACACCCTTGTAAATCACCCCAGCTATCCCGTAATAGCTGTAACCTATAGCTAGTAAACTCATAGCCAAATTGGTGATCTTCTTCATAGCTCATCCCCCACACGGCACACAAATCATCATCTTGGCAAAGTGTCTGGGTCAACACGTCAATTTCAGCAAGTTGCAACGAGTGATGCAAACCATCCTGAATCCATTTAGCAAGAATCGTGGTATGGCCCGCAGGAAAAAATTCATCAGACATAGGCATAATGGGGGAGATGTGGGGTACAAGAGGAAATTAAGTTCATACCATTGCTCTAACAACATAAATTCCTTAAACCCTGAACATTAAGCTAGGTAAAGCTCTACGAACTTATTCTTAAATATGAAGCAAAAAATCTGGACAAAATTTATGCAAAATCATTTCTTTTTACAAAAAGTTACCATAGAATCAAGTAAGTCAGGTTCACACAGTCAGCACATTTACCTAGCATTATCTCCTCCTCACCAGTGGTAGATGTGCGGTGTATATGTTGTAAACGCTGACAGAGTAAGAGTTGTGTGTGGATAAGCTGCTAAAAGCAGTTAAAATCCAACGCTGTCAGAGTTAACTCGTCATGGTTGTCTAGCCATAATAACGCTGACTCACACAATGCAACATCCCTCAAATCACTAACAATTCACAAATACTACAAACACGTTCTATGAACTGGAAAGCTCTTTTATTGGTATCCGCTTTAGGTTTGGGTTCTGCTGCTTGCTCCACCGAAGCTCCTAAGCCCGCTGAAACTCCTGCGGCCACCCCTGCTGCTCCTGCTAAGCCCGCTGCTACTCCTGATGCTCCTAAGGACAAGGCTACCCCTACTCCTGATGCTAAGGACAAGAAAGATGGCGCTAAGGATAAGAAGGATGGCGCTGCTGCTCCTGATGCTAAGAAAGATGGCGCTGCTGCCCCTGA
>JBAXSK010000427.1:0-2074 GCA_037130765.1 Pseudanabaena sp. ELA607 | reverse complement strand
ACTTCTTGGGTCGTGCGCCGTTGGATCAAGCGGAAATCCGTAAATACAACGAAATCTTGGCTACTAAGGGCGCTAAGGCAATGGTAGTGGAAATGGTCAACAGCCGTGAATATGTTGAAGCTTTTGGTGAGGACGTAGTGCCCTACAATCGCTATGAGACTTTCCCTGCCGCTAACTATCCCAACACGCAAACGCTCTATAATCGTTTGACGAAGCAAGATAAGTCCTTGGTTGTGCCTAGTTTTGCTCCTACTAAGGTTAAAGTCTAGAATCTAGGTTTTAATGCTTTAGCATCTTCTCTTTAATTGAAATAAGCCTCTCTTACATTATCGGTAGAGAGGCTTATTTATTTGATGTGCCTATTGTGTAAGGTAATTAGGTAAAGGCTGCATGCTGCATAGGCAAATTCGGCGCGGTTATCTTTCACAAACACTAAATCCATTTGCCAAAAAGATTGATCATAGGGACGATTGAACGGATCGACTAGATCAATGCAGCGAAACCCTAATTTCCCTAAGTAATCGCACATCTCGAAAAATAACAAGCATTCTGGCGCAATACGGAAGTTATAACATTCTATAATGATTACAGCAGTTTCTTTGAGAACTTGTGATGCACCTTCGAGAATAGGAATTTCAAAACCGTGGGTATCTAGCTTCAATCGATGATCATACCCAAATACCATGCAAGTATTCTGTTAATCACAGACATCTCAATAGTCTGTTTAGACGGCGCTCTCTTTTCAGGCTTTCTTAGAAAATCTTGAAGTAACTCTGGCTAAACGAATTAGTAAGCCCAAAACTCCAAGATTGGAAAGAGTCCCTAATGGAAGAGAAGTCTCTAGACGTTTGCGAGAATAGTAGGCTGGCATATTGAGAGATTCCCAGTCAGCCCAAGTTTCCGCTTCTGAATAATTCACCATTTCTCGGATCTGCCTTAGCAATTCATTCCTCTCATTTAAACCTTGGATTTCATACTGACTGGTAATTGTATTGATGTGTTCGCGTCTGATCGCACTCCACTCTCTATCACTGTCGAAGTGAGAAACTTTTCCCGCCACTACTGTTGCATAAAAAAACCACTCCCAACGGGCTGAAGCTTTCATTAACATGCGCTCGTATTCAGGAGTATTCAAGAAGTCAAAACGAACAAGCCAGCAAATGAAATTAAAAGGTACACTCCTACCAATGCTTTGAACACGATTAACTAGAGAAAGTTTTGTGTTGAAGAATTTGTCTGACTCTTTAAGATCATCAATAATTCGCAAGTTACTATAACAAGCATCTAGATTAGAATTAGCTTCTAAGAAAGCATCTTGTTTTTGAATCAAGTCTGGAGGTATACAATCATCGTAGCCCAAACATCTAACGTACTTACATCCCGAATCCTTCCAGCAGTCGTAGATTTTCTTCCAAATTCCGCCTGGTCTGTAGTAATACTCTGGGGGGAATTCTAATACCTTGTCAGCATATTGATAGCATATTTCCCTTATAACATCATAATTTTTTAAACTAATCAGGGATTCTTGAGAGTCAAATCCAACATATAAGACTGCGCCAGATTGTTTGACTGATTCTAAACTTTTTTGTAAGTAGATGGGGTTGACACATCCACCTACAGGAATAGCCACACATGTATTCATCATTTTATCCGTAATAAAAATTAAATCTTTACTAGCATAAATACACTACAGCACTTTCGAGGCTGCTGAAGCACACTTAGCGCTTGTTTTATAAGGGTTTTAGCCCTTGGACTGTACCTCACAGAGGCAAAAAGTGCTGTATATTCAAAAGCAGCGTGCAATGCTATTGCCAGAATACAGCCTAATTGTCAGAAAAAGTGTAGCACACCCTGAATTTTGTAAATAGATTGTGGATTACAATTTTATCTCTCACCCATAAAGCCTCAACAAACCGTAAGCTTAGTTTGTTACAGCATACAACCATGGGCTTAGCCAAACTATGTTATGGGCACTGCAATATTATTAAATATTATTAGATGATAGATAGGTCTTATGAGCTAGACAATTTCTGCTTCAATGGGAAAGCACATTTCTACGGTCATTCCCTTATCG
>JBAXSK010000426.1:0-2077 GCA_037130765.1 Pseudanabaena sp. ELA607 | reverse complement strand
GAATCCGTAGAAATTGTAGATCAAGCGACTGAGGCTACCGAATCAGAAACTATTGCTGTAATTGAAGAGACATTATTTCCAATTCTAGAATCTGGCTTTATGGAAAATATAATCAATGTTGCAGGAAAAGGTAAGCCAGCGATTGAATTTCTCCTTGAAGTAATTTCTGGTTATCTTGATGAAGCACCTCATTATATGAACACAATTCGGACTGCTTACACAGAAAAAAACATTGGTCAATTTATCCGTAACATTTGCTTCTTACGCTCTGATACTGAATATCTTGGCGGGTTAGAGTTTTCCCATATGTGTCGGCGCATTGAAATGCTCTTAGAGCAGGAATATCCTTTACCTTGGCATAAAATATCAATCCCCAATTTAGAAAAATGCTTCAATCAAACCTATGCTCAAATCAAAAAAGCATCGGAACATTATGCATCTTTACTCTAAAACTGCAACTAACTTGATGCTCTATTTTAATGATCTATTCGGCAGTTAAGGCATATCTTATAGAATTAGGATATGCGCTGATTCAGAGCAACCAACTAATCAATCAACTAAATCCAAGCTAGTCATCTATGCATATCATAGATAACGCATCAATATAAAATTATGATGTAAAGCGATCGCCGTAGTAATGGTACAGACTCATATTAAGATTTTGTATATTACGGCTCAAATAAGGAAAATTTATTGTATGGCTTCCACCTCAGACAAAACGGCAATTCCCGCTTTTTGTGAAGGTATTCAGTATTTTGGTGAAGCCCTAGAAGGGTTTGATACCTATGGACTTGTGCCAGTGGTAACCGCACAGCAACCAGCCGTGACTGATGCCCATGCTCCCGCAGCAGTATTTCAGACTTTACTTGCGGCGGATGCCTTGCGCTATCTGACCTTACAAGTTACTGCTAGTAAGGCTTCAGGACATCCGGGTGGGTTTGCCAGTTCTGCCGAAGCGGTGGCAGCTTGCTTTATGTTGGGGCACAAAAATATGCCGACGGAAGTGGGACACCATGCCCCAGGCTTTTACAGCGCCATGTTTTTGGATCAGTCTCTCGAAGCGATGGGTATTGAGACAGTGAGCCAGTTGCGCGAAAGATTTCGGGAAAAACACGGTTTACTAGGGCATTTGTCTGGTTATATTCCGGGGATTTTGGCTCCGGCGGGTCCTCTGGGTCAGGGGCAACATTTCGCGATGTCAGGAGCGTTATTGCATCCAGACAAGCTGTTTCCCTACACCTTGGGTGATGGCGGCATGGGCGAGCCTTATCCCTTAAGTTCCATGATGCATTTTAATACGGCATTTCCTAAAGCGACTAACTTCTTGCCGATTTTGGTCTGGAATGGCTATAGTCAAGAGCATCACAGCATGGTTTCTACTAAGTCTAATCAGGCAATGCTGGACTATTGGCATGGCAATGGTTTTGCGAAGGTCGTATTAATTGATGCCAAAGACTTCGATGATGTGAATCAAGTCGGCGATTATGTCGATAGTACCGCATTCTCTTTGAACCAACGTTTGGCATTTACGGAAGCAGTTTTAGCAGGGGTTGACGAAGCCGCTAAAGCTGCCCTGAGTGGCACTCTGACGGTATTTATCATCAAGCAACTCAAAGGCGCTGGGGTCCATGCTCGCGGGGCGAAATCCCATAATCTTTATGCTCACCACACTCTTGATAATCCCGATATTGTAGCAGGTTTAAAGAGTCGGGCGCTTTCCGCTGAAGCATGGCAAACTGTCCGGAGTAATTTTGCTGCTGCCGGTGGTGGTTCCGCCTCTAAAATTGCCGTAACGGAATCGGTTTTACCTTTGGCAGATTTAGGAACTTTGCCCCTAGAAGAATATGCCGTCGGTGGGGAACCCAAAGTTTCAACCACAGCAATGGGAAAGATTGTCGGTCATGTGGGACAAGCTGATCCGCGCTTTGTGGTGACTAATGCCGACGGTAACGAAGCTTCAGGGATTGCGAATATTAATCAAGCTTTGAAGATTATTCACCCCACCGAAGACGCGCTCTATAATCAAACCCCCAATGGACAGGTTTATGAACCTTTGAGCGAAGATGCCTGTGCCGGT
>JBAXSK010000425.1:0-2083 GCA_037130765.1 Pseudanabaena sp. ELA607 | reverse complement strand
GCACTAGCAGCAACGGTGCAAAAATCCCACAGAGCAACCGCATATATAGCATAAAATAGGTAAAGTTACTTTTTGCAATATAAAGAGGCATAACATGGCGCAAACACTTGAAGCCGCTGTGGAAATTGACTTTAAATCTCACGAATATCTTGATGCCTATAGCCGCATTAACGCCATCGTTATCGAAGGTGAAGCCGAAGCCTATAGCAACTATTTACAACTGGGTGAGATGCTACCCGACCATCAGGAAGAATTTACTAAACTAGCCAAAATGGAAGAGCGGCATCGGCGGGGCTTTATTTCCTGCGGCAAGAACCTGAATGTAGAACCGGATATGCAGTTTGCCAAAGAATTTTTTGACAAATTGCGTACCAACTTTCAAAACGCCCGCACTAAAGGCGACGTGGTTACTTGCCTGTTGATTCAATCTTTGATCATCGAATGTTTTGCTATTGCCGCCTATAACATTTACATTCCTGTGGCCGATCCTTTCGCCCGCAAAATCACTGAAGGTGTGGTCAAAGATGAATATTTGCACCTTAATTTCGGTGAAGTTTGGTTGCAAAATAATTTCAAGACCGCTAAAACCCCGCTAGAGGAAGCCAATCGGCAGAACTTGCCCTTGATTTGGCAAATGCTCAATCAGGTGGAACAAGATGCCAAACAATTGGGCATGGAAAAAGAAGATCTTGTGGAAGATTTTATGATTCAGTACGGTGAAAGCCTCGGTAAAATCGGTTTTACCCCACGGGAAATTATGAAACTCTCGGTTATGGGTTTAGCATCGGCTTAATGCCACCTAATATGCTCTATGATTTGATGATCTAGTTTTTGCTGGATTGCCAGCTTTAGGCAAATTCTGTTTTATTTCAGGGCAAGCTTTCTAGAATCCCTAGATAGCTTGCAGCCATTTCGCAGCAATTCTGCGCTTCGGCGACACCGCAAGGCTTATGGAATAAAATCGCATTGGCCGAGACATGATCCTGGCAATGCCAGTAAAAACTGAGATGACGACTTTTGGCGGTGACACACTGGTAGCTTTGGAAACTTTCACGCATTCATGTTTGGTTTAATTGGTCATCTTACAAGTTTGGCTCATGCTCAATCCGTAGCCCGCGATTATGGTTATGAAGAGTATGCCGATCAGGGCTTAGACTTTTGGTGTTCGGCCCCACCGCAAACTGTGGATAACATCACAGTTACCAGTGCCACGGGCCAAACCATCAAAGGAGTATATATTGAGTCCTGTTTCTTGCCGGAAATGCTAGCGGCTAGCCGAGCTAAGACTGCAATCCGCAAGATTCTCAATGCTATGGCCCACGCCCAGAAAAATAATGTAGATATCACTGCTTTGGGTGGTTTCTCCTCCATTGTATTTGAGACTTTTAATCTGGCGCAAATTTCTACGGTTCGCAATGTTGATCTAGAGATCCGGCGGTTTACGACTGGTAATACTCACACTGCTTATGTGATCTGTCGTCAAGTTGAAGCGACTAGCCAAAAATATGGCATTGATTTATCCCAAGCAACCGTAACTGTTTGTGGTGCAACTGGGGATATTGGTAGTGCGGTGTGTCGTTGGTTAGATGCACGCACTGATGTCAAAGATTTATTGCTAGTGGCCCGCAATCAAGAACGGCTCTTAGAACTCCAGACCGAGTTAGGGCGCGGCAAGATTTTACCCATTGAAGAGGCTTTGCCCCAGTCAGACATTGTGGTATGGGTTGCTAGTATGGCTAAGGGTATGGAAATTAATGTGGAGGTGTTGAAACGCCCTTGCATATTAATTGACGGCGGCTATCCCAAAAATTTATCCACCTTGGTGCAAGCAGACGGGATATATGTGATTAATGGCGGCATTGTCGAGCATAGCCTAGATATTGAATGGAAAATTATGGAAACCGCCAAAATGGACAGCCCCAGCCGCCAGCTATTTGCTTGTTTTGCTGAGGCAATGTTACTAGAATTTGAAGGTTGGCATACTAACTTCTCTTGGGGGCGTAATCAAATTACCCTTGAGAAAATGGATCAAATTGGCGCATCATCGGTGCGTCATGGGTTCCGTCCCTTAATCAGCTAATTC
>JBAXSK010000424.1:0-2128 GCA_037130765.1 Pseudanabaena sp. ELA607 | reverse complement strand
TTTCTTGTTCCCCTCTCCCTTTTTGGGAGAGGGGCTAGGGGTGAGGGTCTTATAAATTCTGCGTAACATGAGTAAATAAGCGTTACAGAATTTAGTTAAGATGATTCTGATTTGCTTAAAATATTTTGTATTTATCACTTAAATGTGTAATTCTCGAAGTGTAATTCTATAGGTGCAATTTTAGAGATATAATTCCAAAATAGTCGGGTTACTATGATCTAAAATAGCGGCATCACGGGCTAACTGCGCCATCGATTGCGACAAAATGGGGTGTTCCCAATGGGCGGCAATTTCGGCTAAAGGTACTAACACAAAAGCCCGTTCTACCATGCGTGGATGGGGCACAACTAAATCTACTGTGTTCAGAATCCAGTCATCATAGAGCAGTAAATCTAAATCTAAAGTCCGCGCTCCCCAACGCTCGCGCCGCTGTCGTCCAAACTGAGCTTCAATTTCTAATAAAACCGCTAATAGTTGATGGGGTAACAAACTGGTTTGCAAAATGGCGCAACCGTTCACGTAGTCGGGTTGTGGGGCACTGTGGGGTAAAGTAACGGCTTTGGTGCTATACCATCGGGACACTTGCATTACCTTGATGGTGGGTAAATTGCCTAGAGCCTGCAAAGCCGCCTGCACCAAATCCAAAGAATTACCTAAATTACTGGCTAGATTGCTGCCTAGAGCAATGGCGCAGGTATGGCAATTAGTCCCTGCCTTTGCTAAATCTATGTTATCAACTCTGGCATTGAGTATGTCATTGAGCGCCACAAAATCGCCATCAAACTGCATGATCAATCAGTCGGGGTAACCCGCCGCAAATGGTAGATATTTCCCATTATGGCGCTTATTGTCTCGTATTGAGTTTGTCAGGTTGGGCTATGCTGGGTAAATGAAATTATTAAGTAACTAAATTTGAATAATAGGTTATATTTTGGGGGGGTGCGCTATTTGGGGGATTAGATGGAAACTTGACATTAAGGATATATTGTTTATAGTTGTATTGGGTAAAATTTTTCTGTCTAATACATAGTTATGCTTCTCAGTCCAGCAAAATATTAAGTAAATAAAAAAATACTGAGGCAAAGCATTCTGGTTGGGAGCATGTCACCTTTGCGGTGAGTATAAATACTCAAATAAGTTGAATTGGTAGAAAATTTAGACGGCATTAGCGAAAATCAGAGTTATCCATTTATCGTGCAAAGACATGACTCCAGAACAACAACAAGCACTCAAAGAACATCTCCAAGCCATTGCCAAAATTCTCTATGACGACAGTGACCCAGGTGCCATGCAAACCTTAGAAGGGATTGAAATGACCCTTCGCCAGCAGATTCAAAAAATACATTTGTCTCAGATACACACAATATTCAGTTTGAGAAGAAGGAAATTGTAATTTTAGGGAAATCTTATACTTCATTCTTCTACATTAAATATTATGCAAATGAGAGTCGTTTTGTTTTTAAGTTAGACGGTACTCAGAAGGCTGCTCTCTTACAGTTTGGTTTGCCTGATTTACCCGCCGGAAGCACAACTAATGGTCTTTATACTGTGAAAATATCGGCTGATGGAAAGCTGCTTTGGTCTGGTGAATGCCGTCGTAGCCAAGGGAACCAAATAACTTCCGTACCGTTGGATGTAGCTGGAAAGAAAACGCTAATTTTAGAAGTAACGAGTAACGGCAAAAATGAAAGCGGACTCTTTTTTACTCAAGCAAGAATTTTGAAGAGTTCGTAATATTTACTATATTGCCATCAGTATAACAACGCGATGGAGCCAATAGTCCCAGTAGGACGTATTAATGAAATGCGCCTTTTCTTTGCTTGAATAAAAGTAATTACAGCCTGTTGAGATTTTATGGAATACAGGTAAAACATTACTCACAATCTATTTGCTAGAGGTACAATGTACTGCACTCTTCCTCAACAGTCTGTAGTATGCTATCTAACATTTATTAATCGTGTATTCACGATGCCCAAAACGCATAAAATCGTTGTTTTGAATGCCAAGTATAATTACTCAGTGCCTAATTTAGATGCTCTCTCTCATAAGTCGTTGACTTCAAAAAAATTGGAGAAACATCGCCAATTCAAGGATGAAATGCAACACCTAGAGATCTTTGCATAAAGGG
>JBAXSK010000423.1:0-2134 GCA_037130765.1 Pseudanabaena sp. ELA607 | reverse complement strand
GGATTTTTTGCGGATCGATTACAGTTTAGATGATATATGGATTGGTTAATCTGATTAGTATCGGTTTTATCTAGAAATTAGCCAGACATAAGTTATATAATTGTTAATGTTTCTATCTGCGATCGTGCCAGAGTGAAAATCAATGCAACAAAATATTACCAAAGGTCAAGAATCTAACACTAATATTTCCTTGACGGATGAGGTGCTAAAAATCTTTGCGAAAATGCCAGATGCTCTCAAAATTGAGGTTCTGCATTATGCGGAATATTTATTGAACAAGGGAACTGAAAAATCATCTGGTGTTGCGACCTCAAGTGATAGCATACCCAAGAAAAAATATAGACGAGCAGGAACAATGGCAGGGCTAATTGTGATGTCAGAGGATTATTACTCAGGAGATGTAATTCAATGATAGATTCTCTAATGTTACAGGAACGGATTAAAAACACGATTTCTCTTGGTGAAAGCCACTTTAGAGAATTTAAAAGTGCTTTTGATGGGGAAACGGGCAACAAAAAATCGGGAAATGTTAAAAAACTCTGTCGGTACATTGGAGAAGCACTAGTTGCTTTTGCTAATGCTGATGGTGGAGACTTACTGATTGGGGTAGAAGATGATGGAGAAGTCACAGGAGTGCCGCATGGGGAGATAGAAATTAAGAATATGCTGTCTGCCCATAAAACACACATATTTGCAAATGATACGCTACCTCTACTAGCGGCTCAGAGAGTTAAATTAGAGAATAAAATCGTCCTGTTCTTCTCTGTTGACAAAGGTTCAATGGAAATATATCAACTTCCTGATGGACGCTGTGTAAGACGTAAGGATAAAAGTACTGAACCAGTAAAATTTGAACAAATTAAATTTGAACGGCAAGAAGTAAAATCACGTCAATATGATCGTCAGTTTGTAGATGGGGCAACTGTAAATGATTTAGATATCTCTCTATTAAGAGCGATCACTGATAGTTATATCAAAGGTTTAAGTGTTGAGAGATATTTACAGCAAATCGGATTAGCAGAATATGGGTTAAACGGGATACGTTTACGAATGGCAGCTTTACTCTTATTTGCCAAAGATATTCAACGTTGGCATCCGCGATCACAGGTGAGAATTCTTCAAGTTTTAGGTAACGAATTAAAGTCTGGAGAGAATTACAATGTGATTTCCGATGAAACAACTTCTGGCAATATTTTTGAATTACTGGAGCGATCTTGGGAGCAACTTCGTCCTTATTTAGCTTATAAAACAGAATTTGGAAGTGATGCTAAGTTTGAGCAGAAGTATATTTATCCTGAGTTAGCTTGTCGAGAAGCATTGATCAATGCAATTGCACATCGTGACTATAGTATTCAAAATGGTATTGACATTTTTGTATTTAGTAACGCTCTTCAAATAAAAAGTCCAGGAGCATTGTTGTCAACCTTAACTATCAAAAGTTTAGAGAAATTAGAGAATGCTCATGAGTCACGCAATGCCTCTATTACAAGAGTGTTGCGTGAAAACAGCTACGTGCGAGAGTTAGGGGAAGGAATGCAGAGAATGTTTGAGTTGATGAATCAGAGAGAATTAAAAAAACCCATACTCTATTCTAATGGTCTATGGTTCAGTATAACTTTTTCCCACGAGTCGATTTTTAGCCCTAAACAGCAAGAATGGTTGTCATTGTTTCAGTCATTCAATTTGTCTCCTCGCCAAAAAAGGATTGTTGTACTAGGTATAGACAATCGAGAGATTTCAAAAAAAGAGATTGAACACGCTCTTAATACAAAGGAGTTACGGGTTTATAATGACGAAATAACTGTTTTGCGAAACAAGAAGATTTTGGAAGAAATCATGACTAATACCAGTGCTGCAAAATATGCAAAATCTAATAATATTCCTAAAGATGAAGTTAAGCGATTTAAGGTGAGAGTTCCGTAAACCAAAATATTAAAATTTCTGGGATTTGATTATGATTTGGAGTATTAAGAGGTGTGATCGCTATTTGATTTTTGGGGAGTGGTGATCGTGATTTTGGGTGTTGATGGGGTGATCGCTGTTTGTTTTTGGGGTTGTGGCGATTGTGATTTTGAAGTGTTGAGAGGGGGCGATCGCTGTTTTATTTTTCTTGAAAAGACAATATTCCAGCCAT
>JBAXSK010000422.1:0-2144 GCA_037130765.1 Pseudanabaena sp. ELA607 | reverse complement strand
CCAAATACATATTCATCTGTCCAATATCGTAATGTTGTACCTCATTAATCTTGAGGTCGATCAACACAAAACAGCGTAAAATTCGGTGGTAAAAAACCAGATCTACTTTGTAATGGGTATTATTGAGCATTACGCGGTATTGTCTTCCTACATAAGTAAATCCCTTGCCTAGTTCCAAGAGAAATTGTTGAAGGTGATTACATAGAAGCGTTTCAAGTTGATTTTCTGATACTTGCCAAGGTTCTGGGATTTTTAGAAACTCAAACACATAAGGCTCACGCAATAGATCGGCGGGCTGCTCAACAATTTGCCCTTGCTGAGAAAGTTGTAAAATACCTTCCTTGTTTTTACTAGCCGCCAAGCGGAGGAATAGCGCACTTTCCTTTTGGCGGATTAGCTCACGGACTGACCAGCGTTCTAGCAGAGTTTGCTGTTCGTAAAAATTACGTTCTAGCGGATCTTCAATTTTCAGCAATTCCACCACATGAGACCAGCTTAATTGCTGCGACAGTGTCGCACTTTTTGGGTAGGTTAGGTAAAACTGACGACAACGGATCAGGTTACTACGACTAAATCCTTTGCCATGCCGAAGATTCAAGTCTTTAGATAAGCTACTGATGAGTCCTTTGCCGTAGTCTGCTCGAATTTTACCGTTTTGCTCAAATTCGACAATGTGTCGCCCTACCTGCCAGTATGTTTCAACGAGATGGATGTTGACTGCCTGAACTGCTTGGATACGTCCCTCTGTGTATGTTTGGGAAATCCTTTCTAGTAGATCGGTGTAACCGACAATCGGGGTCAATTCCATAGGTATGACTTAACGATATTTTTTTAGTCTAGACAAATTATCATCCAACCTTGCGCTTCTAGCTTTAAAAATGTTTGTTCTGTTTTTTACACGGCGATCGCATGAACAATCTATCTCATAAAGGCGATCGCTATTACTGTGAGTCATGATTTCTGTAACCTGTATCTGCTTGAAATATTTTTTAATCAACCTTTCTGATACATATTTATCTCCCCAATATCCACAGCATTTGAAAGTGTTAAAATCCATTCAATCGAAGAGATTATATCTGTAAGCGGAATTGGAACTTGTGCTGTAAATCTACCCTCTTCGATATCTGCCACTACTTCTTCTGTAGCGATATTGCTTGGATTAATGACCGTAATACCAATCTTGTAATCACGGAGAGCTAGTTTTAGTGCCTGAGCCGCTCCTCTTAATCCAAACTTAGACGCTGTATTAGCTACCTCGATTGTTGGAGAGTTATCCAATCGTGATAGTGCGCCAATAAATATAGCTCTTGGGTTGTCAGATTTAGCAAGATTCTTAGCAAGCTGCTTGGTCAGTTCAATCGGTGCAATCGTATTTACAGCTATCACAAAGCGAGTTTCTTGATCAGAGCTTATCATAAAGTCATATTGATCGGTAAATGCACCGTTTTCCCAAACTCCCCCCATAAACAAAAGGGCATCTACAGTTGATTCACTAATGCTACTGACAATTGATTTGATTCCTTCTGGAGTGGAAATATCCGCTTGAATCCATTTTCCTGCAATAGGCTGACCTCTAGAAATCGAGAACACAGAATCACCTTTTTGGATAAAGTGCTGTGCTACGGCTGCACCAATCCCACGACTAGCTCCTACCACAACAATTTTTCTTTTTTCAGATTCCATATCTAACTCTTGAAGTATGCAATTTCTGAGATATAGCTCAAAGTTCTAACGCAGTTATAGTTTAATTATTCTACTGATGACAAAATACCATAGATTTATACTTTGGGGCAAGTGAGATAGATTACCTCAATTATCTATCTGCTAAAGGGTTTGGTGTAGGCGATCGCTATTACCATGAGTCATAATTTCTAGCCGATCGCCTCAACATTCATCTCCATAAAGGCGATCGCTATTACCATGAGTCCTAATTTCTAGCCGATCGCCTCAACATTCATCTCTATAATGGCGATCGCTATTACCATGAGTCGTGATTTCTAGGAGATCGCATCAACAATCTATCTCTTAAAGGCGATCGCTATTACTGTCAGTCGTGATTTCTAGGCGATCGCCTCAACATTCATCTCCATAAAGGCGATCGCTATTACTATGAGTCGTTAGTTCTAGGCGATCGCCGTTCAATT
>JBAXSK010000421.1:0-2144 GCA_037130765.1 Pseudanabaena sp. ELA607 | reverse complement strand
GGTTGAGTCTCCGACTAATGTACTGCTGTTGACTATCTATTCAAAAAGCGATCGCGATGATATTAGCACTGCCGAAATTTTGAATATTTTATCTTCTATTTCTGGGGATGAGTAACAGTGGTCTGTCATTTGTCAGTACGCAAATAATACTTTCCTTGTATCGTTGAAGATCGCGATATCGCCTTAGATTGCTTGTGTATTCAATGTTTTCGTGTAAGATTTAAATTATTAATTTTTAAGACTTTTAGGTTAGTAGACTCATGACAGACGAAAATAATGGGATTGGGTTGACAGAGCTACTTAATCAGGTGAAGCAAGAACTGGTTGCGGCTTCAACTTTGGCTACAATAAAGCAAAGTGCTGATGGGGCGATCCAACCAACAGATATTCCTTTGTTTACCTATGGAAATGTTGAGTTAGAGCTTCAGGTGACGGTCAAGAAGGATGTCAAGGGTGGTTTAAAGATCTCAGTTTTTGAATTTGGTGGTGGTGCTAGTCGTGATGATGTCCAGAAAATTAAGGTGACGCTAGAGCCTCTATTTACCAAAGAGGAATTGCTGGATATTTTGAAAGAAAACAACCCCAAATTTTTGAATTATGTAAAACAATATGCCTCTTATGCAGGTACAAAAGGTTCTGACGAAGAAAATTTGGATGACGGTATAGCGTAAACGATCGCGGTAAAAACTAATGCAACTTCTCAGTATTCAATTGTCGGCATTTGAAGAATCTAGTTTTATTATTAACGCGCAATCAAAGGCAGGAGAAGCAACATCCAGATCTTCACTGCCTTTCTACGAAAATACAACTAAGTGGCGCACGACGCTGATCAAGATTTTAGAGATCGGTAAGTTTTCGCTGGCCAAGTTTTCTGATGAAGAGAAGATTTGGATGGCGCAAGAAAGTTTGCTGCTGTCGGATGGTAATGGTTTCAGTGCCGATTATTTGGAGAAGATTGGGCGATCGCTTTACAAAGCATTATTTCCCACAGGTGAAGTCAGCGATTTGTTACAGCGCTCTATCGCTCTTGCAGAGAAGGATAGCAATCCGCAACTACATATTCAGATTAAGTTCAGCGCCAAAGTTACGGAACTTAATCGATTGCCCGATTATCCTTGGGAGATGGTGCATGATGGTCAAAGATTTTTAGCACATCACAATGTTACTTTTTCTCGCTATATTGCTCACTTATCGGCTCCGCCAAAACTTTCAGCCGTTAGTCCAATTAATGTATTGCTAGTATCATCGGGTGCTTCTGATGAAGAGAATGGATTAGCTCCGCTTTCAAAGAAGGAACATGAAGCGGTTAAAAAGGGTTTAGAAAAAAGCCAAGAAGATGGACATATTCGCTTTAGAGAGCCAGAACAAGCTTCATTTAAAGCATTGGAAATCTATCTCACCGAACATCGAGGAGATGACGCTCCCCATGTATTGCATTTTGATGGACATGGGGTGTTTGGCAAACGCTGTCAGAATAGTGAATGTCGCACTTTTTATGGCAATCTCAATTTAACGCAATGTAAGAAATGTAAGACTGCTTTATCTGCGCCCCAGGGATATTTGTTGTTTGAGCCAGATGAGGATGACGATGATGAGAGGGAGGCAAATTATGTCAGTGCTGAAGAAATTGGGAGTCTGCTCCGCAGTATCAGGCATGGTGACTCAGAATCACAACAGGGTGGAGTGAGACTAGCAGTTTTGAGTGCTTGTAAGTCTGCCTATGCGTTGGGTGGGGATTCGGTTTTTAATGGTGTGGCACAAAGCTTAATTTGGCATGGTGTGCCTGCGGTGGTGGCGATGCAGTACACGGTGAGTGTCCAGAGTGCGACTGCTTTTGCGAATAGGTTTTATCGAGAGTTGGGGAATAAACAGTCTCTGGCCGTGGCAACCAGTCAGGGGCGGGAGGCGATGCGAAAGGATCAGAACCAATGGTATCGCTTGATTTTTTATCTGCGTTGGCAAGCGAATGATGGTGGACAGTTGTTTGCGACTGAGGATTTATCAACTCGCAAAAATAAGATCGCCAATTTGTTTAAAGTGCCAGATTTGCCCAAGCGATCGTTGCCTCGTGATGAAGATGTAGCGGCTCTGAAGGAACTTGTCTTAGGTGAAAGCGCGAACAAACTGGTGATGACTGGTGTGGC
>JBAXSK010000420.1:0-2163 GCA_037130765.1 Pseudanabaena sp. ELA607 | reverse complement strand
TTTAACCTAAAACATACTGCACTATTTTAGGTGTGTCTATCCACTACTGGACTAACCTGAATAATACACGGTATTGTCAAGCTAAATCGCCATTTGGGTGATTAGGCAGAAACTTGACTTGCAGCATATATCGCTTATAGTTATACTAGGTGGAAATTTTCCGTCTAATATATAGTTAGCTGGATCTGCCTAATATTCTTCCCTCGTGGGCAAGTTTAAATGGTGAGACATCTCTATCGCAAATTTTGGGATGAAGAAGCTAGTCTCTACCATGACTACCTTGCTGATTTGGGAAATTCTCGACCTTGTGAGCTTAAGTCTTCTTGGCAATAGAATAAGTATATTCCCGGAGAAGAAAAATTGATGCCTCTTCTAAAGTTTTAGATGTTGGTTGTGTTAATCAAGGTACAGTTTCTTTGAAGTAGAAATCACATTCAATGTTCTCTGAAAAAAACTCTTGACTGCATTCTAGCAGGGGAAAAGATTATGACAGATAAAAAGTATCCAACGATTGGATTAATTGAAGTTCCAGCAACAGGATTATACGATGCAGAAGGCAAAAATTGGACTTCTCTCTATAGACATCGTTCCTTAATCAGCAAGCAAGTTTTACTCGCAGACTTGCAAGCAGGAGGATTTGATGCTCGATTGGTCAATCTCAGAGATGGGGATTATAGCGAAGAGTTCGGTCAGATTTTCTGGAAAGGGATAACCCTGCGGAAAACATTTGTCGGGGGCAATATTTTTGCCCTTGATCCTCACGAATTTGATGCTTGGGGCATTACAGTGAATTTCTCCCAAGACCGTCAAGTCAGTTGTCTGCTAATCGAGCATTTAGCCAAGGGAGGTCGTCCGATTGTCGTTGGTGGATCGGATGCGGTAGCCGAACCGCACCACTATTTGCAAGCGGGCGCGGCTGCAGTCGTCTTAGATAAATCAGGGGCGGCGAATTGGCCGATTTTTGACTATGTTTTAGGAAAAACTCCACGGGAAGAACTCACGGGTGTAGTTTTTGCGGACGGCAAACAATATGCTAGGAAATCTAAAGCCAAAAGTCCAGAGGAGTGGGCATTACCCTCGGTAGAAGTAGCGCGGGACTGTTTAGGGGTACTTCCCAATGTCCAAGGATTGGTGCCGATTGGTTCGTTAGTAGCTGATATTGGTTGCGATCGCACCTGCGATTTTTGTATGACACCTACCTACGGCACTGGCTATCGAAGGATGACCCCAGAAACAGCTCTCAAATGGTTGGCGATTCAGAAAGAGGCGGGGGCTGTTTCGATCAATATCGGTTCCGATCAATTCCTTGCCCGTGGACTCTTTCCTGGAGGTCGAGATGAGATTCTCGAAATTACCAATGGTGCAAGGGAGATGGGAATTTCGCTCATGTGGCCGAATGGTTTAGAATTGCGGAAAACGACGCTTGGCTCTGGGCGTAATTACGAAAACACCGACCTCAGACCGGACGAAGAACTGATTACAGCCCTGTTTGGCTGGGATGGCAAAGTCGGTTGTCCTTTGGCTTATATCCCTGCTGAACGTCCTGTTTTTGGGCGAGAAGCCTACAAGAAACTTTTGCCCTGGCAAGAGCATTGTACCTTGATGAAATCTGTCGTTAGAACCGGTGTACCTGTCATCGCTTATGGCATCATTATCGGGCTACCCGATGATGACCATGATGATTTGTTACGTCTTGAGGAAGCGATCTCGGAACTCGTGGATGAGTTGGTAGAGATTAACCCTAAAGTCGAGTTTCAAATTGCTTGCTACAGCATTGCTCCTCTGCCCGGAACCCCACAATCCCATAACTTACGCAAGTTAGGTTTGTTACAATTTGAAGATGCCTGCGTTTGGGGGGGGCTATGGACACCAACTTGCAATACGCATCATCTTAGCTACGAGCAGGTTTCCGATTGGCAAATTCGCCTATCTAAGATTCGCAGATCAGCCTCTGAATTTACTAACTATAGCGGGGAATATTCGGGGTTAGTGGGTACAGCTTCCTCTAACGACTCAAAGATTGCCTTGGCGAATTTGGGGTAAACACTGCAACAGATATCTTGTCTTTTGAAAAAAATACGATGTCTTTGCACAAAGCATTAGCCTCCGTAGTGGACAGACACAGCTAATTTGATGCTTTATAAGAATTTGGATATGTTTACG
>JBAXSK010000042.1:0-22663 GCA_037130765.1 Pseudanabaena sp. ELA607 | reverse complement strand
GGCTCCGATGTTGATGCATTGCCTGTGGAATAGCGGCAGTTTTATTGCTTTGATTTCTTTGGGTGGTAATTAGAATTTTCCCGCCCAAGTAACTAAAACAAAGCAAATCTGCTATGAATTACAGTGTGGATTGCATCTATGGTCAATAATCACGAAAGCTTTGATGGGACAGGATTTTTGACAATGCTTATCACGTAAAGTTTTTAGTCGCTAAATTCTATTACCCCCATATTCAATTAGCTGATCTAGTAGCCTGCAAAATGGTGCATAAAGATTTTTTGCGGGAGTCAAATAACTTGATCACAGCATCAGTAATAGTGCGGACTACATAGGGGTTGCACTCATTGAGTAAGTCTTCGGCAGTAATCTCATTGCGAAAGAATGCCTTAGCCTGCTCTAAAAGTCGCCCTACTTCAGCAAAGCCCATGAATTTCACCATAAACGTCGCTGTGGGCGAGTTTTTCACATCATAGCTAGAGTTTAGGGTGCGTCCTTTTTCTAGCAGTTCTAGCACCGCTTTTTCTAGGACATTAGCGGGCTGATAGGGCACTACTACCTCCGGCAAAAATTGTTCTAAGCCCACAATCGGCGCATCATTTATGGGCAACTCTCCCATCATGGTCGATAAGGGAATATCGCGACCAACTCGAGAAGATAAGGCTTCCAAAATACTAATTGAGGTCAGTTTAGTGCCTAGATATAACCGAGATACTTCTAAATTCAAGTGGGTTTGTTGCAAAAGTTTTGTATAAGTGGCGTTATCTGGTTCATTGTGATATTGCCGAAATACTAGTTCTGGGGTGAGAAAGTTCATAAAGCCTTCCATCTTTTGCATCGAAATTCGATAACCATAAACCGTATAAGAATTGACATTTTTTAGATCATGGTTAGTTTCAGGAATGAGGTTCCAAGTGTTATTCAGGAAATGTGACGCACTAGGACTAGCAAAATTTTCCACATCTCGATTAGCCAGACGCACTGACCGTTGAATAAACTTGACGATTTTCTGATGCTCCCAGCCAAAATGAAATTTTTGGTTAACTTCGCTCAGTCGTCCATACAATAAATCACTACTGGTTAAACCTGATAACAATGCCGCCCGAAAAGGAATCGTTGCCTCAATACAGGTGGCAATTTCCACAAAATTTTCGAGGGAAATCACATTTTCCAGCAATTTGCCACAGATTAAGGCGCTCAAAAATTCGTTTTGTCCTGACATCGGTAATAATGGCTGCCCGGGACGAAAGCCAAAAATCATCGTTGTCAAACTGAAAATAATATCTTCCTGTAGTTCAGGGCATTCTAAAATCACCAACTGCCCGCGATCTTCCTTGATGTATGGGGCAATATAGCGACTGATATTGACACTAATGCCTTGATCTACCTGCACATATACCAAATCATGGAATAAAGCCGCAATCACTTCAATGGCATCCCCACCAGACCCTACTTCAAAAATATGGCTCGGAGTGTGGAAATACCGCCACGGGCCCGTCATTGCCTGAATAATCAAGTTAGCAATCTTAGAAAATTGCTCATGATCAACTCGACCACCTATCTCTTCGGTTGCCCAGCAAAGACGCTCTAGACATCTCTTTCTGTCCTGTGCCGTATCCATCCAACTATCTCCGCCTTGTGTGCTATTTTTCCTGTCTGTTGGAGCGCAAACTACCATAAATGAACCGCACTGATTCGACCTACCCATACTTTGCCAACCTAGACTAAATAAGTACTTTGTGAATGCTTGTGAGGATGTGTCACTTTAACTCACATGGTACTTTACTGGGCTTTATTAAGTATGGTTGCCCTATGAAAAATATTACCTTGCTTTTTTGATTTACACCTTAGTACATTTACCTCATAGATGGGAGGATTTCACCCCTTATAGCGTGAATCTGACTGAATAAATGTCAGAATACGACAAAAAAACGCCTTGATCCATAGGTTCAAGACGGCTGAGTCTGGCACTGCCTAAAATTACCTTTAAAATTACTCCTGAAAATATGAACCAAGAGGCATTAACCAAAGTGATAAAGGTTTAATGGTACAAGCTATTGAGTCAGTAGTAATTTCGATTAGCTTGAGATTTTGCTATTAAATTAAGTCTTGCGACATAGCCAACACTGGTTTTAGAAACAAATCTTAGGGCGGGCTTCCTCTTTCATCTGCCGAAGCCTAAACTTTAAATTATGGTTGGAATAAATTATGGTTAGAACTGTGATTATTTTTCTGGCTTAATTACAACTTGTTAATTAAATTGTTAATTAAATTTAATTCAAAGCCAATTAACCAAGTCTATCTTACAGGTCTGCTTTAAAGAACTTTGCTTTAAAGACTTAATGTAGATGATGCTAGATAAATTATTTCTCGTCAAACATAACTGGATCAAAATCTGATCCGCGCTAAGTCAATATGTTTTTAGCTAAAGAATTATGTCTGATTCCTTGGGGGACAAACTAACATTTAGTCATCAATTACTAAGAATTAAGTACCAAAGATATTGCCCCCAAGGTAATCATTTTCGTTGGCATCAAACAAGTGAATCAGCAGTTAGTCTAAGTACCAAAAGCTCAAATTTAGCGCTCAATGTACAAAAACAACAAAGCCATTGCTACCAAAGGAAATAACCAAGTGGTCACAGGAACAAGAATCCAAGGTAGATAAGAAGCAGCGTATACACCGGTCATGGCTGTGAGTACCCTTCTAGAAAAATAAAAAATAAACAAAGACGGTTTTTTTAAGATCAAGCAGAGCCAGTGAACCAGCAACGGCATCACTAACCTACTCAGCGTAAACTCTAGACGGATGGACTAAAAACTATAGCCAAATTAATACTCAAAAAATTTTGAGATTGACTAGTTAACCAATCCGCTAAGCATCGCATTAACACCAGCGAGGTTTTCCAGCAGGAAATAGGCAAAGAAAGCACCGCCAGCACCACCCAAGAAGAAGCCAGCCGAGAACTGACTCCAACCTTCAGCAGTTTTGAGCGGATCGTCGCTGCTGTTGTTGGTATCAAAGGTAACCAAGCCGTGGGCTGCTAAGCAAATTGCCCCAATTACCACAATGGTAACGGCAAATACTAAACCGCCCAAATTAGCTGCTCCTTGATAATCCCGCAAAGGGCCAAAGACCACTTCGGGACCTACCAAGAAGTAACCATGTGCCATACCGATCTCTACGCCACGCAACAAAGGCGATAGACCAGGACGGTAGGCAGGCAAATTACCAATAAACGCTTTGACAAGAGCAGAATCACTAACGGGGGTAGAAAGATGCCCGTCTTGTGGATTTCCACCGTAAGGTTTGATAAAGTCCATGTTTAATCTATTTTTAAGTAAGATTACATTGGGTATTTACTTTAAGCATCGCCGCAAAAGCTTTGCCCAAAGTTTCTTAGTTCAACGGGTGTCCAAGGACTAACCCTCCCTAAGCAGCTTGACCAGATACCCTCTGGCTGCACAAAGAAACCCAAATTCCTGCAAGATTCCCTGCAAGATATTTAGCACACCGTAGCAACGGCGGAGCCTTATACCCAATATCCCAATAATCTCTAAACTGGTTGCAATTTTTGAGGGATTGTAATCAAAATTCACAGTTAGGTTAAGTCTTGCCTTGGCTTATCTTGATTTTCTGGGCTAAGGGTCAGGCTGATCTAAGCCTAGCTAGATCCCCACCATTGTCAACCAACGGAACTAGTTACCGGATAATTGCCAAATAATTACCTGAGTAGTTGATCCCTAAATTATGAACAATATCGAAAAAATTCGCCTCCTTTTAACCAGTGGGTTAGAGGCGACCGTGGTACAAATTAAAGATCAAAGCCATTTACATCACCATCACAGTGGCAAAAAACACGCCCCGCCGGACAGTGGCCACTATGATGCGGTGGTTGTGTCGCCTCAATTTCGTGGTCAACGGCTGATGCAACAGCATCGCATGGTCTATGACTGTCTCAAAGCCGAAATGCAAACTATCATCCATGCCTTAGCTCTCAAAACCTATACCCCCGAAGAGTGGTCTGCTCAGCAGGTTTTAGAGGTGGAGGGTACTGCGCTATAGTAGTTTTTAGTTTTTGGGAAATAATTTTTGGCAAGTTTTTGCAGTAATTTTTTTAGAGTGATTTTAGGCTATTGCTCCCTGTGAGCTTTGAGATTGGATAGAGTTGGTCATAGTCATTAAAATAATCATCAACATCAGGAGTACCCAGAAGTTATGTCACAATTACTAGTTCTATTTTTGGTTGTTATCTATGTAGTCGGGGTCTGGAAATTCATTGCCGGATTTCGTAACACTTCCTTTGAGAGTAATCGCATTCCCTTAGCTTTATTGTGGCCGGTGTTATTGGTAATGAATGGTAACTACCGCAATAATTTTTTTAAGGCATTGAAAGGCTAAAGCTAAACAGAGTAAACCTAGGGCATGACTTGTGGCTCTGGGTTTTGCTAGGATTTTTTTGGTGAAAATTTTTGTGATTAATTGAGATTAATTGGGGTTATTAGGTAAAAACTATGTGGTGGAAGCGACTCCGCAAAAATCCTTTAGCTTGGATGGGCGCTACGATTTTAGTGGTGTTTTATGGCGTGGTGTTGTGCACCCCGTGGATTACCCCCTATAACCCCAATGATGCCAGTAAAGACGCGGCTCTGCTGCCGCCGACACCCATTTATTGGTATAACCCCGCAGGTGAATTTTTAGGGGCCCATGTTTATCCGGTGCGCCAAGGTGCGGTCAGTCTCGAAACTGGGGAACGGCAATTAACCGTAGATTGGCAAAAGCCCTCACGGATTCGGATTTTTCATGGTCATTTATTTGACACCCTTGGTGAAGGGCAACTGCACCTACTCGGCACAGACGATCAAGGGCGCGATCAATTGACTCGCTTACTCTATGGGGGACGGGTTAGTCTAACCATTGGTCTAATTAGCACCCTAGTCAGCTTTACCCTTGGTTGTTTGATTGGCGCAGTGTCGGGATACTTTGGGGGCTGGCTAGACAGCTTGCTCATGGGCAGTGTCGAAGTGATTATGTCCATTCCCACCCTCTATTTGCTTGTGGCCCTGACGGCGATTTTGCCCGATCAGATGAACAACGTCCAGCGCTTTAGTTTGATTGTGGCTTTACTGTCGTTGGTGTCTTGGGCTGGGCTAGCGCGGGTGATTCGGGGGCAAGTGATGGGCATCAAGCAAGAGACTTTTATTACTGCGGCGCGATCTACCGGCGCTAGTGATTGGCGGATTATTTGGCGACACATTTTGCCCCAAACTAGCACTTACATTGTGATTGCCGCCACTTCATCTATTCCTAGCTTTACCATTGCCGAATCGGTATTAAGCTTGATTGGCTTAGGAATTCGCGCCCCTGATGCTTCTTGGGGTAATATGCTGTCTTTGGCCACCAACTCATCAATTATTGTGTTGCAACCTTGGTTAATTTGGTCGCCAGCAATATTAATTGTGTTGACAGTCTTAGCTTACAATTTATTGGGGGATGGACTGCGGGATGCCCTTGATCCCAAACATAACCAACCACGGTAAGTCAGGTTTTAGCAAAAATCCTATTAGCAAAAACAACCTTCATTAAAATTCATTAAAAATTAGTCCGCCTTAAGCAAAACGGCCCAGTATTAGCTGAAATTTTCATCATAGGATATTGGTCATATATCGTTATTATGATTGAGCAATTATTCGCCCTAGGCTAGTTGCCAGATATTTAACCAAGTGGTGTAGGGATTAGGTAGTATGAGAACTGTATTATGTGTGACTAGACATTTTTACTAGTCAAGACAAGCTAGATCAATCAGCCCGCAGCAAGTGAGATTAGGAGAGGAAGGAGCGTGCAGTACTTAGCTGAACTTCAGAAACAAGCAGCTTTTATTGGAGGCAGTAAAGCATCAGTTCGCCTACTTGCACGAAATGCTGGCGAAAATAATTGGCAAAACATCAGTAATGAACAAGTTTTACCAGTTACTGATGCGGGTCAGGCTCAAGAACTAAAGGACGGACAACTAGTTATTGCTGAGGTCAACAGTAATAACCAAGTGCAAAGTGTTCAAGATGCTACAAAACGCTTGGTATCGATTTTACAAACCTTCTCGCGTACTCAGGAGAAATTTCGGAGTGCTGAAGAAGATGTGGAACAATGGCGACAATCTTTAAATTTCCAAAGTCAAGAGCTACACCGCCGGGAACGGGAGCTAGAGCAAAAAGAATTAGAATTTGAACATCTGGACATTCGCCGCCAAGAGGTCGAAGAAGCTGAAGCTAAACTGAGTCAGCAACGGGCTGAACTGGAATCATGGCGCACCCAGATCGAGTCGCAAAAAGATCAGTTAGCGGCCCAAAGCTCTGCCATTAGCGCATCTCAAGCGCAACATTTACAGCAATTAGTCCAACAACTTGTGGCCGGAGCTAGTCATAGTCCACAGGATTTTGGTGTGGGTTTGGCCGCCGCGATGCAGACAATCAATGAGCGCCAAGAGGTGCTTAACGGTTTTTGGCAAAAACTCGAACAACTGAAGCAGGAAGCCCACAAGCAGCAGCAAGGTTGGCAACAGAGCGCCGCTGAGCTATCTCAACGCAAAGCCCAATGGCAACAGTCCCAGACCACCTTAGCTGATGCCCAAGCGGAGTTAAAAGCCCAGCGCGGTATCCTGAAATTACAGGAAAGCAACATGGCCATGACGCGGCTGCAATTACAGTCTCAGCAAGAATTGTATGAACAAACTACGGTGGTCATTGAATCTTTAGGGGGGAGTGCCAGTGAAGGTTTGTCGGCGGAAGAAATTCAGCGACTAGAACAAATTCCCTTGGATGAGCTAGAAAAAATGGTGACAGACTGTCAAGGAGAGTTTGATCGCCTGACTAATTATTTGAGTGCCCAAGAAGATGAATTAGCTGGCTTAGAGGGTGAAATTGCCGATATTCAAAGCCAATTGGTTCAAGCCGCTGATCAATTTGCCCGCATTGAGCTAGAAAACAGTAAGGAGTTTGCCGAGGAACAATACAAATTACTAGAAGAAAGTGTGTCGGGGATGCGCCAAGGGATGAAAGATCGTGAAGCGATCCTCAAACAACAGCGTAATATTTTAGATGTCAGACGTGGTGGGCGTTCGGAAACTAATCCGATGAAGTTGCTCATACCTCTGTTGAGTCAAGTTGAGGCGCAAAAAGTGCGTCATGAACAGGAACTGAAGAAAATGGAGGGTCAAATTGATGCGGTCAGAAACTATATGCAGCAGCAACAGGATTTGTTAACGCGGCAATTGCAAGAGCATCAACAGCAGCAGCAAGAAATTCAATCCGCCGAAGAGCAATTGCAAGATCGGTTACGTTTGTGCGCTGAACTAATTGGCCAAGTCAGAGCGCAGGAACAGTTGCTACGACCGGCTCAAGATGTTCTTGACACCTTAAGACCACAGTTAGAGAAAATGTTGGCTCAGGCTAATGGTGCTAATGGTAGTGGTAATGCTAATGAGTTAGTTGCACAGTTACAAAAGGCGATTCAAGAGTTAGTACCTGCCTAAAATCAGTAGCTATAAAAATGTGAAACGCTCCTAATTGTTGTCATAACTAGGGGCGTTTCATATTTTGGGTGACTTTGGCTAATTGTTCTTTTGTCCTTGCCTAACCTTGGCGCACACTGGGTAAATCTAGCTGGGCGGCTTGTTCTTGCATCTTTTTGAATACGTTATAAAAGCCATTGGCACGGGAGGGAGTCAAACTTGCGGCTAAGCCAGTGTCTTTGATAAAGTCAGGGGTAAGTAACTCGATTTCTTTTTGGGTTAAACCATTCATCGCTTCGGCTAACATACCGACAAAGCCTTTGCTAATCAAAGCATCGGAATCCCCTTGAAACTGCACGCGCTCTGCCTCATCCAATAACGCTGTGACATATACCTGAGACACACAGCCGGGGACTTTATTCGTCGTAGTTTTAGCTTCTTCGGGAAATGCTGCTAGTTTCTTGCCGTAGAGAATGAGTTGCTCATAGCGTTGTTTGGGATCAGCGAGGCGTTGGAAGCGTTTGACAATGCGATCAATGGATTCGGGAATAGCAGACGTAGACATGCAAATAAGCCTTGGTAAGCGAAGTAAAAAGTAAATTTAGTAAATTATAAATTTAGTAAATTGCAGAAATTTCAGGTAAGTCTAGGGCAATGCTTTCCTAGTGTACAACCTAGGGAAAACTCGTGGGGCATAACGGTGGTATCGTATTGTAGCCGATCCCATTTAGTGCGTGGCAATTCCAGAAGTAAATTTGGCGAGGATTACTTAGCGAGAGTTACTCAGCGAGAAGTGTTTTGCATAAATTACGCATTTTAATTATCAGCAATTTATTTCCGCCTCAAGTGGTGGGGGGGTACGAGCGGGCGATCGCTGACTATGGACGGCGGCTGTGTGGGTGCGGTCATGAAGTGCTAGTTTTAACCGCAGATGTCAAGGATTTAGATACTGCCTATGGTAGAACGGCGACAGTAGAACCTATGCCAGTAAGGCGTTGTTTGCAGCTATTTGGGACTTGGGTCGGGGGGATTAAATATTTTGCGCCAGAGCAAGCGGCGGAAGTGGGTGTGCATAATTATCAGGTTTTAGGACAACAGATCGCTGAATTTGCCCCTGATGTATGCTTGTGCGGCAATCTTGATTTTTTAGGGGCAGGCATTCCCAAACAACTTTTAGCAGCCCAGATACCCGTGGCCCATTTTGTGATGAACAATGGCCCTGGTTATCCACGCCACCTTAGCCCTGATACAGACATTTACCAATACATTACCGTCAGTGATTGGATTAAAGGCAAGTTAGTTGATGGTGGTTATCCCACAGATGGGGCAAATCATCCAGCAGTAACAATTTATCCGGGGGCAGATACGGACTTTTTTGCACAACCGACTTTGCCGCCAAGGGATCGACTCAGGATCATCTATGCTGGCTTGGTAGTGCATTACAAAGGGGCGGATGTGTTTGTTGATGCCCTTAATGTGTTGCATCAGGAGGGCATTGACTTTACGGCGACCATTGCCGGTGGTTCTTTTGATGCCAATTATGTGGCGCAGCTAGAGGCTTTTGTCCAAGAGCAAGGCATGGCAGATCGGGTGCAATTTACGGGCTTACTCAGTAAAGAAGGATTGCGAGATTTATATCAAAATCATAATGTGTATGTTTTACCTTCACGATTTAACGAGCCGTTTAGTATTGGACTAATTGAGGCAATGGCGGCGGGTTTAACTTGCATTGCCAGTCATGTGGGTGGCTCACCGGAGGCAATTACCGATCAAAAGACAGGGTTAATTTTTACGTCAGAGAATGTGTTGGAGTTGGCAGATAGTTTGGCAGGTTTACCATTACAGCCGGAACTCTGGGAAAGCATGGCTCTAGCAGGGCAGCAGAAAGCTTTGACGCAATTTAGTCGGCAACGCACAATCGAGCAAATTGAGGCTGTTTTATGGAGTTTATATCAGCGCCGATTTGGTGGAGTTTAGCTGGTGCAAGTATTGGGGAGATGTAGCAAAAAATTTTGCTTGTGAATCCTTCAGATCTAAAATATTTTGTTTTAGCAGTAGTGGCCGCAATAAATTTCCATTAGTTAATCACCAGATTGATCATCAGAAATATTGCCGATCCACTTTGCTCCATGACCATTAAGCCACTACTGCCAATCACTCAGATTGAGTTAACTCTCTAAATACTGCGCTAATGCCGCTTCTACCAAGTCCTTCATCGGTTTATTTTGCGCCTCACTAGCCAACCGTAACCGCTCATACACCGCACTACTCAAAGTCACACGATGGCGAGCATCTTGACGCTTGCCAGACTTAGGTTTCGCAGTTTCCTGGGGTACTTCTGGCACATAATTCGCCGCAAACTCGCGCAAATCAGCAATGCCTTTACGAGCACAGAAATCACCAAAGGTTTCGCTTTCAGTCCTAGCATCTCGGAAATACACAAATAACGGTGTTAAGCCGGTTTCTAGATCATTGATATGCAGCTTCTGCACATAGGGTTCCGCGAGACGAGTGCTGTTAAAACTGCCGCCAAGCCATACCTGATATTCATCTGCGTTACTACCAACAAAGCCCAACTCCGCCATGTAGGGACGGGCGCAACCATTAGGGCAGCCTGTCATGCGGGTAATAAATTGTTCATCACCTAAACCAAGATTGTCCAACAAAGTGCGTAGCCGCGCCATGACATTCGGTAAAGCACGCTCTGATTCTGCCACAGCTAGGGTACAGGTCGGAAACGCTGGGCAAGCCATAGAGTAACGCACCAGCGGATCAACTTTTTCGGCGGGAATAATGCCATAACGGGCCAAAATATCTTGAATCGCGGGCTTTTGCTCTGGGGTAATGTGGGTGAGCAGTAAATTTTGATTGGCCGTCAGCACCATATCCAGATGATAGGTATCTGTAATTTCCTTCAGGGCGGTTTTCAGTTGCAGGCTGCCATTGTCATAAACTCTGCCATTGACAATGGAAACCCCCACAAAATAATTCCCATCCCCCTGCTCATGCCAACCAAGATAATCTTGGTAAGTAAATTCCGGCAATGGCACTAAAGCAGCCAATGGGGTGGGGTAATATTCCAACAAAGTTTCTTTGAATTTCTCTACCCCCCAATCATTGAGAATGTACTTAAACCGCGCATGACGACGGTTAAAGCGATCGCCATAGTCGCGCTGTACCGCCACAATAGCCTTAACTACCTCATAGATTTCATCCTTAGGCACAAAGCCAATGCCATCGGCCAGCCGCACAATGGTGGCATCATTATTGTGGGTACGTCCCAAGCCACCACCCACATAGACATTAAAACCCAATAGCTGATCCGCCTCGTCGGTAATTACCACCAAACCCAAATCATTGGTGAACAAATCCACCGAGTTGTCCCCTGGTACGGCAATGGCAACCTTAAACTTACGGGGCATATACTGCGTACCGTAGATCGGCTCAGGGCTATCCTCAAAAGTAGTTTTAGATTTACCTGTGCCCTGCTGTTGCCGCGCTGCCACTACCTCTGGGGCTTCAGACACCGACACCGCCTGTTCACCATCAAGCCACAGATCATAATAGGCTCCGGCTTGGGGCGCGAGCAGATCGGCAATCTTGATCGCATATTCCCGCGCATAACCATAGGCAGGTTTGTCATAAAACGGAGCCGGAGGAGCCATCACGTTGCGGTTGATGTCGCCACAAGCTCCCACCGTTGAACCCATGTGGGCCACAATATCGGCGATCACTGTCTTGAGATTTTCTTTCAAAATGCCATGAATCTGAAAACCTTGGCGGGTTGTGGCCCGTAATGTGTGATTGCCATAGGTATCGGCGAGGCGATCCAGAGCCTGATATAACTGCCACGGGATCAAACCACCCGGCGAACGAGTCCGCAGCATCATACTATATTGCGGTTCCTCACCCTTGGCTTTACGGGCTTCAAAGTCCCGATCTTTTTGCTGGTAGGAACCATGAAACTTGAGAATTTGCGTCCCATCTGGACTGAAATAAGGATTGCCATCGGTTAATTCTTGGTCAATGGGCCCACGCAAGAAATCACTTTTTTGCTTCAAGGCTTCGACTTTGGACTGCTTAATCACGGGCTGGGTCGTCATGGTTAATGAAATTTTGATAAAGAGTTTGCGAAATGGTCGGATATAGTGCCAATTGAGAATGCAATTAGGGCAATTAGGCACAACTTGCCCCCTAGCTCTCTGAAATGATCTCAAGCTATGACAGTCAAGGCATGACCATCAGGGCAATGGGAGGTGTCGATTTGGCATAGATTTTGGCATAGATAATGTGGCGTGTCTCTTACATCCATGCCCCACCATTATGCCCCACTATTATATGCCCATAAACCCAGTGGAATTAGGCGGAATTATCCCCTAGATGTATCATAAGAATTATTACAACCTTGCCCCACCCCCTAGATCCGCTAACCCATAGCCCAAAATGCGCTGTACAACAACTTACGCCAAGAGATAGAACTAGATCAATTCAGCAATATTCGTGATTGACGCTGACTGGCTCGATATTGCTAAGATTTAAGTTTAATTAATCATAATAAATTATCATCATTATTTTGAAACGCATCTAAAAATATCTATGATATATGTTCAAAAAATCATAAAATGAGGATAGCAAATGTAACCTATAGTTAAGAGTTAATGGTTAAGAACCATTAACTCTTAACTATTAGTGCAGCCCATGCCTTGCCGTTAATCAATCAGATGCAATTGAGTTGACTAATCATGGGCACTAGCAAGATTAGTAAAGATCCTACCCTAACCATCAGTGGCAATCGTGGAACCTCAGCAAGGCAAAACTTCAGGTAAAAGCAAAAGCAAAAAGCCCCATCGTCCGCAATTGCGTTATATCCTATGGCTGGCTGTAGGTGGCTTGGCATTGACCGGAGCCGCTACCCAAGCTTGGCAATTGCTGATGCCTAATAGCAACAACATTAGTGTTAACTCCCGTCTGGGGGGAAATAATCCATCTAAGGTAAACGTTAAGCCGAATCAGCCTTCCTATGACCAAAATGGCTGGCCCTTGCTTAATCCTGTGCCACCAGAAGAAGGAGAAGTCTGGGAATGTGAAGTGGCCATCGTTGGTGGTTCTTTGGGGGGGATCTCGGCGGCTTACCATGCCATGAAAACCGGAGCCACTACTTGCTTGATCGAACTAACCCCCATGTGGGGTGGTCAAGTGAGTTCCCAAGGGGTCAGCGCCATTGATGAATCTTTGCTGATGCGTTACCGGGATTTATTTCCCACCAGTTGGAAGTATTTTAAGAATTTAGTTGCCGATCAGCCCGCTTTTCCCGAAAAGTATTCCTACCTCAAACCCGGGGCTAAGGTGGCTGATACTAACAGTTGTTGGGTGGGACACTTGTGTTTTACACCCTATTCTGGCAGTCTAGCGGCCGAAAAGTTACTCGAAGAAGGTAAAGCAGCCTCCCCTAGAAGTCGTTGGGGCACACAGATTGCCTTTAAAGGAGCCAATTTTAGTAATGATGGGCGCATTATTACCACAATTTATGGGGTAAAGCGCATCCCCAAAGATCCTAACTACATTCCCCAAGGACGCTTATCGCGGGAAATCAAGTCTTGGTACAACTGGAACAGCGACGAAGTTTTTGATAAAAAAACGATTCGGATCCAAGCTCCTAGCGGCAAGCGCATGATCGTCATTGATGCCACCGATACCGGAGAAGTGATCGGCTGGGCCAATATTCCCCATCGTTTGGGTTCCGAGGGTTTTGTCACTACCGGCGAAAAACACGCTGTGGCTGATAACCCCGAATGTACCCAAGCATTCACATTTCCTTTTGTGCTAAAGATTTTTGATGATAAGGGGGAGTCTTTACGCAAACTGCAACAGGTTAAGCCGGGCTATTCCAAAGAAGAACATCGCCGTGATTATGATCTGGGGCGGTTCCCGATGTTTGTCGGCAATAGCGTGTTTAACTATCGCCGCATTATCAGCATGAAGCGAGATGATCCATTTAAGGCAGTCCCAGCCCCCGGTGATATGACCGTAGTTAACTGGAATCGCGGCAATGACTGGGGCATTATGAATCCGCCATTGATTTTGACTGCCCAGCAAATTCGCGAGCTAGGGCAGCAGCAAAACTGGCTCGGTGGGCTGAACATTTCGGCGCTTAAGGATGCTGAAAATCATGCCTTGTTATTTTCGGAGTGGCTACAGGAAAAATATAGTTCAGCGGAATTTCCCTTAACCCATTTGTCAGGACCAGGGGGGCCGATTCCTACGGAGTCTGGCTTGAGTATGTATCCCTATATTCGCGAGGGACGACGGATTATGGGGCGGGCTGCCTATGGTCAATCGGAGTTTTTCATGCGGGAGCAAGACATTCGCATTGACATGGAAGGGCGCGATTTTTCTAAGACAATTATTGGCATCACTCACTATGCCATTGATATGCATGGTTGCCGTTATCGCAATTGGGAGCCGTCTAAAGCCCCTAGTTCGGCTCCTGCTAATGAAGATAAGGTCAGACCAATTTTCATGCCCTATGAAGCTCTGATCCCGCAGCGCATTGATAATTTATTTATTGGTAATAAGGGAATTGCGGTGAGTCATATTGTCAATGGCGCAACGCGGATTCATGTGGGGGAATGGTCGGTGGGGGCGGCTTCTGGGGCAGCGGCGGCGTGGATTTTGCAGCATGAACAGAGCGATCTGAGCACCCAAGGGGTTTTAGACAAGGGTTTATTGCCAGATCTGCAAAGGCATTTACGTTCCCAAGGGTTACTTTTGGACTGGTAAAGTTTGACGATCCCACAAGTTTTTTATGGCTGCCCTGCCCGCCATTTTCTAAGATGGCAAAAGATTGAAAAAATCCCCCTGAAGTCTCCCTTTTTAAGGAGGATTGAGGGAGCGTAAAACTTGTCCCACCTCCGCAAACAAAGCCGTTAAAACCTTTATATGCTTACACCTCAGCCCGAGAGCGTGGCAATATAAGCCCATTATATTTTTCTTTGTAATGAGCGATACATCTATTATCAGCAATATGTCAGACTATTTTAGGTATATACAAATATCTATGCATTGCATTAATGTTTGTGCGGGTAATCTATGTTTTTGATTTGGCTAGGATTTATGATGAAACGATAAAAACATCCAATAAAATGAATATTTGGCGAGCAAGTTATCTAAAAATGAAGTTAAACCCAAATATTTCCCCTAATATTGTGATGCCATCTATGGGGCTAAAAAACAGTTTTTTGTAACTTTCACTACAGACATTCTTAATCCTTGCCTTATGAACCTCAGAAGTAACTTTTAAATAACTTTGTATGACTTTTTTGATAACTTTCTATGCCCTATAACTGCTTGCAAATTCAGAATATAGGGGAATAATTAGTCTCATGTAGGTCGTTAAGTCAGTTAGATAATCTTTCTCCCGTTGCCCACGCAAATTTATTCGTTAAATATATTCGTTAACGAGCGCTAGGAAAGATTATGCAATGGAGTAGAGAAGATTGGGAACAAAAATCGCGGAATTGCTTCTCTAAATCTTTTAACTTATAGCTAGTGTAGGTATCGCGTCCATCCTGACCACCAATCCGCCGCCAAAATTATTACATGACCTGATCAATTTTTTGGAGCAATGAAGATGAGTACTACTATGACCTTAAGCACCACCGCACCAACTATTCAAGGGCAACAGCTTTTCTCTTTGCACCTCAACATCAAAGCTTTAGATGCTATAACCGGCAGTGATTTGTTAGCTAAGGTAGAAGTTTGGGTATCGGCAAACCGCATGATGAATGATCAGCAAGTACCTAGCATCATTTTGAATATGCAGCATATTGAATTTATTGACAGTGAAGGATTGCGGAAACTCTCAGCGGCTTTGGAACGGATGCAAAATCAAGGCAGTAACTTATTGCTGTGTGGCATACAGCCCCAAGTCCGCTTGGTATTAGAGATTACTCGCATGGATAATGTGTTTGCCATATTTCCTTCTTTTGAGGCTTGTGTAGCTGCCACTATTGCTTAAGCCTAATTCCCTATCGCCTTAATTGGGGCGGTGCTGATCTTAATAGCTAAATCCTTACCAGATAATATCCAGTACATATTTTTTGGTTTTGATTCCTCACTAATTTTAATTACCTAATAAAAAGCGCCATCGTCATAATTTGCGGTCTGACGGGTGGCGCTTTGAGTTGAGATAGGTTGAAAATTTAGATACAGCACTTTCGAGGCTGGTGAGGCACACTTAGCGCTTGTTTTATAATGGTTTCAGCCCTTGGACTGTACCTCACAAAGGCAAAAAGTGCTGTATTTGACTAAATGCGTACTAAATCGGGGTAAGTAGTCAGAACTTCATCACTGGTGAGGGTATAAACTTCTGACTGCGGCTCCCAGAGAATTTCGATGGCAAGGAGATCATCTTGGGGCACGGAGCCAAGGGCGGTTAAGGTTTGTTTTAGGTTCTCGGAACTGCGAATTTCTGGCAGTTTAGCGAGATTTTCCCCTGCCACTGCCACTAACATCGTCACCACAATATATTCGCTGGGATCTTCCAAGCTTGTGCCGCTGCTGTTGGGCAATGCCTCAGGGTTCTTGCCTTGGGATAAACGACCATTGCTGTTAGAAAGTACTTCGGCATTAAGCTTTTGTCGTTCCGAAATTACCAAGCCATTGAATTTACTTTCAGCTAAGGCAAATTTAGTATTTTCTTTGGCACTACTGACATAAACCCAATATTCAGGATGACGCAAGAGCGCCACACTAGCTTCTTGCAGCAACAGGCTTAGTCCTGAGGTCGAGCCGGTGTCGGTATCAAGGGCAAGGTGGGTCAGTTCTTGTTGTAATCCCCGCGCTGAAGCCAGTAAACCCACTTGAATTTTAGCCACAGTGACTTTGCTATCATCGCCAGTAATTCCTGTGCCATCACCGCGCCAGCCTCGGAAAGCTTGTAAAACAACTCCAGCAACTACCATCAGCATAATTAAGCTGAACAAGCCACTAAAGCTGCTGCCACCGAAAAATACGGGCATGAAGAAAAAGCCACCGCCACCGCCATAACCACCGCTACTATACCCGCTGCTGTAACCAGTACTGCTACCATAACCACTGCCGCGACTAGGATTACTGCGCATCGGGGCTGAAGACCGACCAAAAGAACTTCCCCCAGCACGTCCACCACCACGACGGGCTAAGGCATCTTGGGCATGACCAAACACGAGAGTGATGATTAGTCCCAGGGCCAAGCCAGCGCGTAGCATCGCCTGAACACTATGATTAGATAGTTTAAATGCGGTCAAAGCTCGTAGTTTCGTTGTTGTTTGACTAATTAAAGCCTGACCTAAATCACGCCAAAAGTATCTGAATTGATTGATCATAAATTTATTCATCTGTATTGCCTGAGCCTGTTTATTTAACCTGTTTCTTGACTCTACATTTGTTTACTTTATGGTGTTTACCCCAGTATGGGCTGTGCCTGAAGTATTGCTTAATATATAATCTGTCTCAAATGGTAGCTCAAGTTCCCCAGAAATGGGAGGGCGGCTAACCTACGGTATTTGAGTTTGAGGTTAATTTAGTAGCTTTTAATAGCTTAATTTAAGATAAATCCTATTTTCTCCTGAGATTGATGAAGCCTATTGGTAAAGTGTATTAGGGAACGAAGTTAGATTTAGCGTAAGTCTTCATCTAAATTATGCTTAGCTGCTTGGTCTATTTCTGCCTCTAAAGCGCGGCGGGCCAACTTAGTAATATAAATGGTGATAATTATAGTCAATCCCAAACCGAGAAGTTTAAACCACCATTGGATGTTATTAAATTCCTGATTTGCCCCTAGATTGACGGGATTTAGCATCGTCACATCACCAATTAAGGATCCAAAATACACATACAAAATTGTGCCGGGTAACATACCCACTGAACCAAGAATGTAATCCCGAATCGATACTGTGGTAATGCCAAAGGCGTAATTCAATAAATTAAATGGGAAGAGCGGTGATAACCGAGTTAAGAACACGATGCGGAATCCTGATTGCGCTACAGCGGCTTGAATTGCGCGAAATTGAATCTTACTGCTAATGCGTTCGGTAATCCACTGCCGCGAAATATATCGTCCTATGAGGAAAGCGGTGATCGCCCCAAAAGTTGCGGCAACAAACACATAAACTGATCCCCATACTACGCCGTATAATGCCCCACCGCCTAGGGTTAATAAAGATCCGGGAATGAATAGCACCGTCGCCACATTATATAGGGCAATAAATATGAATACGCCCCAACCACCTAAATTCCGAATCCATAATAGAGTGGCAACTAACCATTTTTGAATGGGTAATTGATAGAACAGAGTAATCATTAGCGCGACTAATAAGAGATAGCCGCATAATTTCAAATACTGTTGCCAGTAATGGGTGAGATGTTTTCTGAAGGATAGTTTGGGCGAGGGCGAATCGTTCATGGCACATTTTTCCTGCAAGTAATTGATAAATTGATCAAGTAATTAATTTTGTTATCTGTCTAGATTTCATCTGATTTAATGAATGCTAATAGAAATTAATGAATGCTAATAGAAATTTAAGATGTAACCTTTGGCGATTGTTGACCACAGACCGCCGTAATGATTTATGATGCACAGGTTAGGACTTAATTTTTGCAAATTTATTCCCTTTACTAAATGCTGCCTCCTTGGATCGTTTTAGATCCCTTACTCGAAAATTGGTTACGGGAAGATATTGGTCGTGGTGATCGCTCCACTTTAGGTATCTTTACCGAGGCTGCAACGACATCAATTCCTCAAGGTCAAGCCATTTGGACAGCTAAGGCTGATGGGATCATTGCCGGATTATCTCTGGCTCAGCGCATTTTCACCCTGCTAGATCGTGATCCCAAGGGAGTCAGTCAATCACCATCACAGTCAGCTATTTTTCAGCCTTTGGTCGCTGATGGCGCAATGGTCAGCGCCGGAACCCCCATCGCTCAGCTTAAAGGCGGTCTAGATACTTTGCTCATGGGTGAGCGGGTGGCTTTAAATTTGGTGATGCGTTTGTCTGGGGTGGCTAGTTTGACCCAAAAATATGCCGCTGCCATTTCTGATACACCCACTCAGTTAGTCGATACCCGTAAAACCACCCCTGGTCTGCGTATTTTAGAAAAATATGCCATGCAATTAGGTGGCGCAACTAACCACCGCTTTGGTTTAGATGATGCCATTATGCTCAAGGATAATCACATTGCGGCGGCTGGTGGTATTACTCGCGCTGTGGAGTTAGCCCGTCGTCATAGTCCTTTTACGATTTGCATCGAAGTAGAAACTGAAAATTTAGCCCAAGTCCATGAAGCCGCAGCTTTAGGGGTGCAGGTGATCATGCTTGACAATATGCCGCCGGAGATGATGGCTTCAGCAATTAGTCATATTCGCCAAACATCACCCCACACCAAAATTGAAGCTTCGGGTAATATCACCCTAGAAACAATTCGTGCGGTGGCTTTGTTAGGGGTTGACTATATTTCTACGTCGGCCATGGTGACTCGTTGTGCTTGGTTAGATTTGAGTATGCGGATTGTGGCTTAGGGTTTGCCTAAAGGGTGCAAAGGCAGTAGTTAATGCTGGTATATAATCCATTTGTTGGGCGCAAAGAGTCATGACTAAATTTATTTTCGTAACAGGTGGTGTAGTTTCTAGTATTGGCAAAGGGATTGTCGCAGCAAGTCTGGGACGATTGCTCAAATCTAGGGACTATTCCGTATCAATGATCAAGCTTGATCCTTACATTAACGTTGATCCCGGGACGATGAGTCCTTTTCAGCATGGCGAAGTATTTGTCACTGAAGATGGTGCCGAAACAGATCTAGATTTGGGCCATTATGAGCGGTTTACTGATACCGCCACTTCTAAGTTGTCTAACGTTACCACCGGTGCAATTTACCAAGCCGTAATTAACAAAGAGCGACGTGGTGATTATCAAGGTGGCACGGTGCAGGTGATCCCCCACATTACCAATGAAATTAAAGAGCGGATTCGGCGGGTCGCGAATAACGATAATGCCGATGTGGTGATTACGGAAATTGGCGGCACGGTGGGTGATATTGAGTCCCTGCCCTTTGTCGAGGCAATTCGTCAATTTCGCAAAGATGTGGGGCGCACTAATGTTTTGTATGTCCATGTGACCTTAATGCCGTGGATTGCCTCCGCTGGGGAAATGAAAACTAAGCCCACCCAGCATTCGGTCAAAGAATTGCAATCCATTGGCATTCAGCCGGATATTTTGGTGTGTCGCAGTGATCGCCCATTACCGCAAAATATCAAAGATAAAATTGCCGAATTTTGCAATGTTTCCCCCGACTGTGTTATGACGGGGCAAGATGTGAAGAGCATTTACGAAGTTCCCCTAGTTATGGAGCGGGAGGGTTTAGCCGAACAGGTACTAAATTTACTGGGCATGGAACAACGAGAGCCGGATTTGCGCAATTGGCAAACCTTAGTAGAGCGGCTATATCGTTCCCAATACACCGTTAATATTGCCATTGTCGGTAAATATGTGCGGTTGACTGATGCCTATATTTCCGTGATGGAAGCCCTCAAACATGGAGCCGCAGCGATCAACTGTGCCGTAAATATGCGTTGGGTTGATGCGGAAGATATTACGGCTTTCGGCGCGGAAAAATATCTCAAAGATGTCCAGGGGATTTTAGTTCCTGGTGGTTTTGGGTCACGGGGCGTAGACGGCAAGGTGGCAGCGGTTGCCTATGCCCGGGAGCAGAAGATTCCCTTTTTGGGTTTATGTTTAGGAATGCAATGTGCCGTGATTGACTGGGCCCGCAATGTCGCCCGTCTGGAAAAAGCTAACAGTTCTGAATTTGAGCCTGAAGGGCCTCATTCGGTAATTCACCTATTGCCGGAACAGCATGACGTGGTGAATTTAGGCGGCACAATGCGGTTAGGTTTATATCCTTGTCGAGTTAGCGCCAATACCCTAGCCGAAAAGCTCTATGGCGAATCAGTGGTTTATGAACGGCATCGCCACCGCTATGAATTCAATAATTCCTATCGCACACTATTTGTGGAATCCGGTTATACGATTAGCGGTACTTCCCCTGATGGGCGTTTAGTAGAAATTGTGGAATTAGGCACACAACAACATCCTTATTTTATCGCGACTCAATTCCATCCTGAGTTTGAATCCCGTCCAAGTCGCCCCCATCCATTATTCCAAGGTTTAGTGCAAGCCGCTCTAGATTATGCTCAAAAAGCTGGGATTACCGAAGAAGCTAGAATTGATTTAAGTAACAATTCTAGCGCTGGGTTTAGTGCCAATGGTATGACAGATTCTGTACAGGTTAGCGTAAACTAGTTCTGAATTATTAATTATGAATTACGAGTTATGCAGTTTTAATGCGCTGATTGACTGGAAAAAGCCTAGTTTAGCCAAGTTGCCTGACTCAATTAATTAAAACAACTATAATTCGTAATTCATAATTTCCTAAACCCCCAGTTGTTCTAAATTGTTCTTATTTCTTGATAATTCAAGATACCCAAAGATGTTCCACCCAACGCATAGAATTATAGAATAATAAAATTGCCGAGCCAGTCATTAAAGCATAGCCTAAGCATGGATAACGGCTGAATAAAATCCCAAAGCTAATCGGTAAAGTAACGCTGCCGAAGATAAATCTCTGTAATGACATGGTACGTCCACTAGCATAAATAACTAGTAAACCAAACAAACTATAGAGCCAATGTAATCGCTTGATTTTGTGTCGATAATGCCATAGTAAATAAGTTGAGATTAATGGTAAAGCGATCGTTAAACCCGTATCTGTAGTTAATTGCCATAAACTAATTACACTAGCTACCACCCAGAAACTTGCTTTATTAACACCAACTTTTTGGCGATAATACCACCAAATTCCGGCAAATATAATCAGAGCAATTAAACCAATCGGGTGCGTTACATCAACGATATCTGCTGCTGCAAAATTGCGCCAGCCCCAAAAATTTACATTAAAAGAATATAGCCAAATCGCCCCCCAATGAGTATCTTGTACCCCCTGTCGCCAAGCATTCTGGACTAATAAAAACACCCAAGGGTTGCCAAAGTTGAGCCAACAAAACATTATATAAGCAGCAATACCACCGGTTGTGATTAAACTAATTATCCATTTATTAATGGGTATTTGGAGCGCAACAGAAAAGTTTTGCCTGAAATTCTTTCTAATATTAGTTAGATAATTCTTGATTTGATTAAATAAGTTAATCTGAGCTAAATTAATTGTTTTAATTGTTGATAAATGATCAATTAAAGTATCAATGAAAAAAGTTGCTGCTATCGCAATACCATTTAATCTAGTTGCCGTAGTTAACATTCCAAATATTGCAGCTAAATAGCCTTTAGTTTTAATTATCTCGTGATGCTTAATATTTTTAAGATTACATTTAATTTCTTGACTAAATAGCTCATAATTTTGCAGAGCTAAAAGACTAAATAACAAGAAAATACTTTCTGGATAAATGACGCTACCATACAAAGAAACTGGATTATATGCCAAGCATATAGTTGACCAATAGGCTATTTTTGGACTATAGTTTTTCTGAATCCAACGATAAAATAAGATAATAAACAGCAAAAAAGCAATATTGCTTACCAATGTTCCTGCAATTAAAAAGTTTACACCACAATAACCAAGCAACTTGATTATTAATGGATAGATTGGGAAAAAAGCGATTGAAGATTCTTCAGTATTACTGCTATTTAATACATAGTGATAGCCATGATCAACAATTATTTGATACCAACCACTATCCCATGCATAAAATATTGACCAATCGATATTGGCTAAATCAAGGTGATACCAGTTCCATCCTTTAATAGATAATTTAGCGGTGAGCATTCCTGCTAAAATGAGTAACCTTGAGCTAAACCAAATAGCGACTGATTGGATAATCCATAAATTTTGAGATATAAACTTTTTTTCTATTTTAACTAGTGATAAAATATTGATTAAACCATCAATTAATGCACTAATTTTATTTGTTAACATGATTAGATCTGATTAGTTGATGTGCAATTTATAATTAAATTTTTGCAATTAAATTTGTAATTATTAGTAAAATCATTGATAACAGATAATATTATATTTCATTTCATCAACCACAATACCCTAATTTATCCATTA
>JBAXSK010000419.1:0-2167 GCA_037130765.1 Pseudanabaena sp. ELA607 | reverse complement strand
TTGAGAGGGGGCGATCGCTGTTTTATTTTTCTTGAAAAGACAATATTCCAGCCATTAAATTTGTTTTTTGCTAGACTAAATACCAAATACTCATTACTTTGAGGTTATTTATGAGATCAATAGAACTACTTACGAAAGAATTATTATCTCTCCCTAGCATTTCTAGAGCGCTATTAGCAGAAAAACTAATCGAAAGCCTAGAATTTGATACCGATCCAACCATTCAGGCAACATGGACAGCCGAAGCAAAAAAAAGACGTGATGCAATCCGTGATGGTTCTGTTCAAACAATTGAAGGAGAAGACGCTCTAGATCAGGTAAGGCGGTTACTTGCATAATGAAGTATGTATTTCACCCCGAAGCATTGGAAGAATATTCTGATGCAGTTCAATATTACGCTGAACAGAGAACGGAAATTGCACAAGCCTTTATTAATGCGATTGAAGATGCAATTTTTTGGATTAAAGAATCTCCCAATCGTTACCCTGCAATTAACGAAGATATTCGACGATGCATGACAAGGAAATTCCCCTATGGAATTCTTTATACCATTGAGCCAGAATATATTCTAATCTTAGCCGTGATGCATTGCAGTCGAGAAGTTGGATACTGGAAAAACAGGAAATAAGGCGATCACTGTTTAATTTTTTTGGCTAGGGCGATCGTGATTTTGGGTGTTGAGTGGAGATCTCTGTCTAATTTTCAGCGACTTATTAAATCGACTCTCAGGAATCCTTGTCCTTTAGGACGGGGAGTGTTAGTACCGTAAGTGCGAAATTATCCCAAAATATTAGAATTAAGCTTGATTGCAGAATTGAGCGCCTATGACATATTATGCAACTTCTGCAAAAAGTTGGACATATCTTCAAAAGTACCGGCATAGGTTACGGTCGGCGCATCGTAGCCTTTGAGTTTTACCTGGTATTGCTTGAATGGCAACAGTACGGCTGCATAGGGAGTCTGTCCATAGGTTTGTTCACCAATGGCTACATCCATGCCAATTTCTTTGGTGGCTGACTCTAACCGAAATGCCGCATTAACCGTGTCCCCCAAAGCCGTATAGTCGGGATGCTGACTCGTCCCCATTTGCCCCACCATCGCAAAACCAGTATTCATCCCCGCCCCGACCCGCAACGGAAAAGGCAGCGCAAATTGTTGATTTAATTCATTGCTAATTTGATAAATTTCGTATAGCGCCCGATAAGCCCTGAGCATTTCTTGGCTAGAAATTTTATCGATCTTGGGATCGGTATTGTGAATCCACACCGCCATGACGGCATCGCCAATATATTTATCCACCCAGCTACCATGTTTGGTAATAATTTTCCCCGCCTTAGCGAACCAAGTGCCAATTAACTCAGAGAGAATTTGCTCATCAAGCATTTGGGTGAGCTTAGTAAAATTACGAATATCCAACACCACTACGGTAATTAAGCGCCGTCGATGCAGCATCACCGTGTCAGTGTCGGTATTGTCTCCCCCATCTTTCGTGTCGTCTTCGGTAATTGCTTTGGTTAAATCGGGGCAGTAAAAGTCCAGATTACTATCCCCCAAGGTAATGTGATCGGCATTTTTGAGGTTAACTGGTGTGGTCACCCGCCGCCCATTGACAAAAGAACCATTACGACTACCCAGATCAATCAGGTAATAGTTACCTTTACCTAACATTTGAATCATGGCGTGATTTCGAGAAGCACAGCGATCCTCTAGCTGCACATCGTTATCACTACTACGACCAAAAGTCCAAGAATTACCATTAATTAAACCAAAATGACGCATACCACTGTGAGTATGCATTAAAACATGGGGCGTAGTTTCTAGCCATATGCTAGATAGAGGTGGTGGCTGAAAACTCACAAAACTGAAAGCTCACAAATTATGGATACAACAAATTTGAACTAACTCCAAAATGTCCAGTAGGTTACAGAGTCTTTGATTGATGAGATACATCATTAAACGGCAAGATGCCTGTCTCACAAAAATTTTGTGCTAAAGTCTGCATCCCAGTAAATCAAAAAAGGGCTGTAACAACACCAACTGTGGCGTAAAGCTATGGCAAAAATGATATTTAGAAAGAATAATATTTAGTTGGATGGTATTTAGTTTAATAACATTAGGACTTACGCAAAACCCAAATTGCCCTCATCCCCCAACCCCTTCTCCCAGA
>JBAXSK010000418.1:0-2168 GCA_037130765.1 Pseudanabaena sp. ELA607 | reverse complement strand
CACGACCCGTAAACGTCCTTGGGCGGCTGTAGCGCGAATCATTTGATCGGTCATATTCGGCAAAAACTAAAAATGCTAGGAGTAAATAATTAAGAAAAGTAAAGCAGTGCGCTTAGTCAACATTGTTTCATGTTTTGTGGCTCACTTTTGCACATCATTGGTAAACTACTACTGATGTTAGTTTTGACGATCTGATGACATTTATCGCAAAAATTTGAGTCAGAACTGCAAAAGAAAGTATCGGGTAAAAAAAGGTTTTCCCAATTTTAAGCAACATGGTTAATCGGTAAAATACAGACAATTGGGATGGAAGCTTGCTGAAGAGCGGAAATATCTCACCTCAACCGATGGCTTTGAGGTCGTCAGACTGAAAATTAAGCCAAAATCAATCTAGCAATCATGACCTTGACTTCTACCAGATGAAGCAAGTCAGAAATGGGTTGACTATTTGAACAAGGTGTTTAGTGAACTTTAGAGTTGTCGTACCATTCCAAATACACAATTCAGAATTGCTCAACTTGCTTACCACAAGTTGTTAAAACATTTTAATAGTTTTTTTATTTTAATAGTTTCTTTTCGTGATGCTTTGTGATAATGTCTTGCTTACATTACAAGATGTATTGTAAAAGTTTTTTATGAATGAATTAATAACAACATCCCTTAAATGGCAACTTTTGAATGCCACTGCCACTGATAATTGGGCAAAAGTTTATGTCGATCAATGTAGTTTTGGTAAAGGTATCTTTGCTGCCTTAGATATTAAAAAAGGTGAAGTAATTCTTCACACTTTACTGGGGAAGTAATTGATCTATCGCAAGCTTTGCTCAAAGAGGAATATCTGCTTGGTAACCCTCTGCAAATCGATTCTGACAAATATATTGACATCGAAGAGCCTGGGGTATTGATCAATCATAGTTGTGAACCAAATGCAGGAATTGCTAACACAACTACGCTGATTGCTTTAACGGATATTACTCAACATACACAAATTTTCTTCGATTATTCAACTACAATGAGTGATGGGCTTTGGATCATGAATTGTGCCTGTTCGTCAATCCATTGTCGCAAAATCATTGAGGATTTTCACCTCTTACCAGAATTACTTAAGGAGAAATATCTTAAAATGGCTATAGTCCAAGATTATATTGTGAGAGAACACGCCGCTAAAGCATGAATTTAGCTAAATCCTGAAAGTAAAATTAGAGAGGTGATCGCCATAACAATACCAGCAATCTCATAATAATTGAGGGTTTCTTGGAAAAAGACTACTCCTACTACAGCCAATGCAACTACAGTGCAAACAGAATAAATTGCGCCAATAGACGCTAGCTTCAGATGCTTCATCGTGTATACCCAACCAAAAGCAGTGGAAGAAATAGTAGATATTCCAAGCACAAACCAGATCGTATTTATGGATTGCTCGCTGCTACTGGCAACTTTTAAGAAATAATCTCCAGTCACAGCCACCAAACTCAAAATTGCTACCCAAAAAACCGATATGTATGTTTGATCCATAATTTTGGTGATGTTATAGATATCCTAAGTCATGTTTAATTCAAATCATTTTGAGCCTAATAAGGGTTTGAAGTAAGGGAGTTTCAGACTCAAAGATGTCTCATTTTTAATCAAAAACTATATTAGGCAATATTACCACGTTTGGGTAACTCCATTATAGGTAGTCGCCTCCTTAAGTGCTTCCAATCCATAAAAAATTCTAACGATTATGGCTGTTGCTATATGTTGCATTACGAAATTTCCACCGCAAAGATTCCTTGAGTCAGAAAATGCATCATTGTGAGCATTATGGTACTGTACTGTGCCCCGTCACCACAGTACAGTATTAATCCAATTTGTGTTGATCTAAATCTGCTGGCTAATTTGTCTTGTGGCATCAGGAATCCCCGTCACTTTAACTCATGGGGAAAGTCAACTTACTATTTCCCAGTATGACAAAGCGGTTAAGTATTTATCCAACCTGCTCATATACCGATAGAATGATGGTTAGACTAAACAATTAATCAAAAATAGATGCAAAAACACATTATTTAGCAGTAATGTAATTATTTACGAACATCACTAGTCATAAATCACTATTGTTATTTTAGTTCTATTAATTTGGTTTATACCCCTTAACTCGTGCATCCATGACTAATTTACCCCCTAGCACG
>JBAXSK010000417.1:0-2183 GCA_037130765.1 Pseudanabaena sp. ELA607 | reverse complement strand
GTTGGCATCGGAAAACCCGCCACATACACAGTCTTCCCTAACTTCAACCCTTGGGAACTAGTCACATCAGCCACAGAATATCTGATCCGACTGCGAAACTGCACCACCGCCAAATCAAACCGCCCTAACTGACGTATGGAATTTGGTACTAGACTATATCGCTCGCCATCAGGGGTAATCAATTTGATTTGTCTGCTGTTACGATTTTTAACCACATGATAAGCAGTCAGCACCGTATAAACCTCACCATCAACCCCAACCAAAACCCCCGAACCTTTTAGCGTAGGCGTTTCAATCCGTACTGTTATCGCCGTAGCAATATCCCCCACCTGCTCCGTTGTTAAAGCAGCATAAGCAGGTTGGACAAGCGCCGGAACTGCCAACACACCCAACAAACTCGCACTCACAAAACGGTAATAACTCATGGCTAATAATTAAAAAATCGGTAATAAAAAAATTAATTTACCTTGATTAATCTTGCTAATTTTTCGTATATAAGTTACAGTTTATCATGTAAGTCAGAGATTCCGATACCAGTAATCTTGAGTCACAAACACCATGCAAAACCTCGCAACTTTCGGTAAGTACTCCTTGGGAATAGTAGCATCTTTAGGATTGGCTACTGCTTCATTAATATTTTCTCACATCAATCCAGCATCAGCCCAGTCTAGTGGTGAAGAAATCGATAACATTGATGCTTCATTCCTATGTAAAAAAGTCAATAACCAATGGGCAACCATAGTCAACAGTAGTTCGCGTCAGGGAGAAGATGTACCTTTCATCATCTGGTCAAGCAACTCTCTAGCTAAAGCAGGTTACAACAATCAAAAACGTTGCCAAATGGTTTCTAGTCGCCTCAATGAACTTTTTCACAATGGACAGCTTGAATATTTAACTACTGGTACGATCAATGGACAACCCGTAATCTGCGGAACCAGATCCAATTCTGAAACCTGTGCCAAGCACACCATAGTGCTTACCTTAAAGAACCGCGCACAATCCACCAGTATCATTAAACACTTGTTTGATCTGAAGCGTGGCGTTGCTGTGGGTCCTATAACGCAAGCACGACCTGAAGATCAAGAGCCAATCCCTAGCCATCTAAGCTTGAAAGACATCATCCGCAACGCTCCCAGCCCCTAAAGTACAGCATTAACGAAATCTTTGCTTATCCGCCAGCTAACATCTATCACCCTCTTAGCGATCAGTGCTTTATGTCTCGAAGCACCCATCGCTAAATCCGTTTATGCCCTTCCTGAAATAGATTTGCTTACCCAAGAAATCGCCGCAAATACCGCCGACCGCACCCTTTACCAAACCGCCCGCCAAGTCACAGTTAAAGTTCACGTCGATCAATCCGGCGGCTCCGGCTTCATCATTCAAAAACAGCGCGATCGCCAAGGCATTCTCTACACCGTTGTCACAAACGATCACGTCACCAGCGGCGGCAAAACATTCAAAATCGAAACCCACGATCAGAAACTGCACCCCGCCACCCTCTATAAAAAAATCAAATTCACTAATTACGACATCGCTATTGTGCAATTTCGCACCAGCACCAATCTCAACTATCCCATCGCCCAACTCGCCCCATCTCAAACCCTCACCACAGGCGATCCAGTCTATGCCGCAGGCTTCCCCTATGACATCAACACCGGCAACAGCAATCAATTCCGTTTCAGTGCCGGTAGATTTTCCCTCAGCGCCCCTCAGAGATTAAGGGAAGGCTATCAATTCGGTTATACCAGTCGCGTGCGTAAAGGCATGAGCGGCGGTCCCGTCTTCAACAGCAACGGTCAAGTAATCGCCATTAATGGAGTGCAACCCTATCCACTGACTAACTTTATCTATACCTATCCCAACGGTCGCAAACCCTGTAACGCTCTATTACAAGTCATGCGAGCCTCATCATTCGGGATTCCTATCGAAACCTTTATGACCCTAGCCGCCAAACCCCTAAATCTCAAATATAGCCCATCAATTTCCGAATCCTTTATCCTTAATTCCCTAATTGAGCCTGATCTGCAATCCGAAGATCAACAATTTAAACAGCAAGAACTCAGCTTTGATATAATTGCTCTAAAACAAGCCGTGACTGGGGCAAGGTGTGGGATTCCCCCTAGCGCCCCTTGATAAGCTACGGTGTACAGACAAGTCGGGAGTGAGGCAAAATCCAACCAAGG
>JBAXSK010000416.1:0-2188 GCA_037130765.1 Pseudanabaena sp. ELA607 | reverse complement strand
TTTCCGTAGGCGATTGGCTGAAGGTTGGTGATATTCAAGGGCAAGTGATTGATATTAATTGGCGTGCCGTGCGCTTGATTACTTTTGAACGTGAGATGGTAATCATTCCTCACAAGCTAATAGGCAATGAAATCATTCGCAATTTCAGCCAACCTCAATCAATTCATGCGGAACGGATTCGGGTCGGATTCTCGTACAAGAGTCCCCCCAACTTGGTTAAACATGTTCTGCATAGTACGGCTCTCGAAACCGAAGGCATTCTCAAACATCCCGATCCACAGGTATTCACAATTTCCTATGATGACTCGGCAATCACCTATGAAGTGAAGCTTTTTATCGCAGATTATAGCGAGTTAGAAGAAATTCGCGATCGCTTTATGAGTCGTGTTTGGTATGCCGCACAGCGTAACGATCTAGCTATTCCGTTTCCCATTCGCACTCTCTATCATTTCCACGGACCAACTTCTCAAGCCGAAGGAACCTCGAAAAAGTTTACCGAAAGTCTGCAATCACTGCCCTCTTTTGTGCCTCTGGACAAATCCACGCATACCAACATATCAGGTTCGGGGATTTCCTTGCAGCATTTTGGCTCAGGTGAAACTGTAATTAAGCAGGGTATGGAAAATAATTCTCTATATATTTTGGTTTCAGGTAGTGCCGCGATCGCTGTGAAGGATGCTAATGGAGAAACCCACGAAATGTTAACCGTAAAGACTGGCGAATTTTTCGGTGAAATGACTTTGTTCTCTGGTGAAATTAGTCCAATCTCAGTTACTGCTGTTGAAGACCTAGAGGTGATGATGATTTCGGCGGAAGCAGTAAATCAAATGATCGATCGCCAGCCCAATTTCGCCCGTGAGATCAGCCAAATCCTCGAAACCCGCCGCCGCGTTGTGAATACGATTCAAAATCCTTGAAACTGATGGTATAACTGACCGGAAACTACTCTGAATAGATTGCTTTCGTTAAAACAAGAAAAAGGTGCGTTACATTTGATTGTGCGATTCGTTTAGCGTGAATCAGGGTAAAAATCCATAAATAAACGCTAGAGTCAAGTCTCCCAAGACTAACTTAACTATCTTAATGATGAGGGTGCAAGTCCCCCACCTTAAACTCAAAGGTTACTCCTAATCTGCCCACACTGACACAACTCGGAAATTGTGAGGGTGAAGCTGGGAATAGGACGCAATCAGTTCGAGTAGTGGACAGACACAGCTAATTTGATGCTTTATAAGAATTTGGATATGTTTATGCAGTAAGCTTTTAACCTAAAACATACTGCACTATTTTAGCTGTGTCTGTCCACTACAAGATCGGCGATCGTACTATCAAGATCCCAAAAGAGTATGGTTCAATCAGTGACTAAGCCGAGAAATCGGAAATCTAAATAGACAGATTCGCTGGGAGCATATACATCCTAGGGAAAACAGTCAGTTTGCACTGCTACAGGATATTTAATGTTGGCATCATTATTGAGCTGGCTTAATCCCACAAACTGACATTCGTCCATATACAGTCGTTGTCCACTGCCCAGTCCACACGCCATTGACTGCTGCTGCTACTATAGGGCACTTACTCTTGGCATCTTGATTGTTCCAGATAGGACCAGCTTTCACATCTCCAGGTAACTTAATTTCAGGTAGAGAAGTTTCGTTAGTCTTACAAACTGACATTTTCCCCTCTACAATTGTTGTCCAGTGCCCATTCCAACTAACACCATAGGGTTGAACGGCTACAGGACATTTATCTTGAGCATCTGTATTATTCCAGATTGGACCGGCTTGAATATCGACGGCAAAAGCTTTGCTCGAAAAACCAAGAAGAACGGAACCACCAAGAATCAATGTACCAAGGGATAGCAATAGTTTCTTGTGCATCGCTGACTGAGAATTAACCGACATGATCTTTCTTTACCTTTGTGGATGCAAGTGATTGGTAATCAAATTATAAGGTCAACACTCACCTAACTCAATAATTTCGCTAGGTATTTAGGACAACCGCACACGTTTCTTAACAAAAAAGTTCGAGTAGTGGACAGACACAGCTAATTTGATGCTTTATAAAAATTTGGATATGTTTACGCAGTAAGCTTTTAACCTAAAACATACTGCACTATTTTAGGTGTGTCTATCTAGTAGTGGACAGACAGGGCTAAAATGGTGTATTAAATCAGGCTAATCCGCTGCCT
>JBAXSK010000415.1:0-2195 GCA_037130765.1 Pseudanabaena sp. ELA607 | reverse complement strand
TTCAGAAGTTTTGTAATGTGCGTGTGATGAGTAGTGGTGAGTATTTTGAGAATAAATATTAGGGCGATCGCTAGGCGTTGGTATAATGCTTCTAGTATTTGCAAAATAATCTTAGCCAAGTAATCATTGATGTCTCTTTCCACTAACTCGATAGATTGGGCAATATCACATTTAGAGAAAGTTGGCGACTCAGACCTTTTTCCAAGACCAGTTGAACTTGATGCAGTATTAGCTCTAAAAGACGATGTTAAAAGCCGTCTTACTTCGTTGGATCTATCCAAATGCTTACCTAGTCCAGCAAGAAGATTTATTGTTCCCAAAGATGATCTCTCTGTTCGTCAAGCAACTCAGTTAAATTTACTAGATAGTATTATATTGACTTCAATTATCCACGAATGCGGTAGTTTAATAGAACAACGTAGACGGGCTACAAGTGAAAATAGAGTCTTTAGCTATCGTTTTAAACCAGATAATGACGGCTGGTTATATGACAGAAACTTCGATTGGACACCATTTTGGGCAAATTGCTATGATAATTCCAAGCAATATTCTCATGCATTGGTTCTCGACATATCTGATTTTTATAATCAAATATATCACCATACTATTGAAAATCAACTAATTCAGTCGGGACTACCAAATCAATACACTCAGTGGATAAAAAAGCTTTTAGAAAGTTTGACAGCTAAAGTATCTCGTGGAATTCCTGTTGGTCCTCACGCTACACATTTGCTAGCTGAGGCGACCCTGATACCTGTGGATAATAGCCTAGTCTCTCAAGGTGTCAATTTTTGCCGATTTGTTGACGATTTTGTGATTTTTGCTAATTCAGAAGACGAGGCAAGAGCTTACCTTTATAGATTTTCAGACACATTAGATAAGCAACAACGTCTAATTTTAAACAAGCAAAAGACACGCCTCTTGTCTTCATCTGAACTTCAGTCTTACTGCAAAAAAATGATAGAAGATAGACCCATCAACCATCTCGAAAGGCAATTATTGGGGATAGTCAAAAAATATTCAGGAGGTAATCCTTACCAAATCGTTAGATTAAGCCAAATTACTGAAGATGATCTAAAAAGCTTTAGTAAACGAGCTTTGGAGTTAATCCTAAACGAATATCTTTTAAAAGAGAATAATCCAGTAGAAAAAATTTTAATGCTCTTTAAGTCTTTTGCTTACCGTTTATTAAGTCCTTCTCCAATGCCTGATAGTTCTAAATCTGTCAATTTTATAAGATTACGTTGGTTTTTGAGAAGATTAACCCAAATTGGACATCCAGGTGCTATAGACTTTTGTTTAAAGAATTTAAATCATTTAATACCATCTCTTGCTGATGTCTGCCACTATCTATCTGCGGCTTCTGTAAATTACGAAGGGGATTGTGTAGAACTAGGAGAAAGGCTCTTAAAAGCACTTTCAAATGAGGTAGTTAGCTCTAATGAATATTTTCAACTTTGTGTTTTATCTTTGTTTGCTCGTAATAGTAGTTTTAACCATTTCAGTCAACTAGTCAGGTTATTTGATAATAGCTCTGGAGTAGTTCGTAGAGAAATTATCATAAGTGCAAGAAACAATAACGGAGCAGATTGGTTGAGAGAACTAAAAGAAACATATCCCTCAATGGATATTTGGTGCAAGCAAGCATTTTTGGTATCTGCAAAAGGGCTAGTAATTGAAGAACGAAAATTCTTTGCTCAGTCTATTACTGCAAACAGCATTCTTGATGAAATTCTTCTTAAGTGGTTAAAAATGCCTTAAAAAATTAGGGTGATTAGGGACAGAAAAGATGATGATTTCTTGCAAAGAATAATGATCGCCTATTTCTGCCTTACTCACCTTCAGGCTTTTTCTCCGATTATTTTTGTCTGCAATGTTCTATTAGCGATCGCGCTTGATGATGATCGCACCAAAAAACATCTAGGTAAAATCCATGATTAACATTGACCCTGAAGAACAAGAAATTTTAGAAGCATTTGAAAGCGATCGCCTGACTCGAACAGCAAACTGGCAGGAAGAACTAGCGCAACATAAACAAATCGCGTCTGCGACTTTCGACCAAAACAATACAATCAACATCTCTGTTTCTGAGAAAGACCTGCGATCGCTACAAAAACGTGCCTTAGCAGAAGGAATTCCTTATCCATTATTTATCTCCAGCATTTTACATAAATTTATTGAAGGCAAGTTAGTAG
>JBAXSK010000414.1:0-2199 GCA_037130765.1 Pseudanabaena sp. ELA607 | reverse complement strand
ACGCCGCAGGCGGGGGGTGGTCAAGTGCTTTTAATGTGCCAAAATAATTTTAAATTACTATATGTTTGTAATTTGGGGATTGTAATTCGATTAGAGATGAATAACCTAGATCAATCTGATGGGATTGATTTATTTGGGGCTGGTTTAGGCAAAGAAAAGAGATAGGGAAACTTAATTTGATTGGTAAATTGGACTAATAATAATGGCAAATAAATTCCTAAAATTGTTTCTAGGGTAATGTGAATCACCAGATCATTAATCTTTAATCCTTTTTGTAAAATCATGCGGACTATGGCGATCACCGCAGTATGCATCACATAAATTTGTAAGCTGAGATAACCCCATTTTTTAAGGAATGTTATTTTATTGGTTTGGCTGATTATTTCAGCTAAAAATAAGCACGAGCTGTAATGACACTCCAAATTAAGTAGGGATAGATAATATTTCTGAATTTATCCGCGAAAAAATCTTTAATGCTTTTACGATTGGCTGAATAACTAAATAAGCCGGACAAAAAGAAAAATAAGGGCATATGAAAACTGTAAATCCAACTGTCTATAGCGGCAAATTGTCCGGGTGTAGCTAAATTTGCTGAGTCATATAAACCGCGAATTACATGACCTAAAACTACTAAAAATATGCCGATACCTTTGGCGTAATCTAGCCAGTCAATGCGTGGTTTTATTGCAGTAATAATACTAGAATTTTCTGACGGTAAATTAGTCATGGTTTTAGATGCACTGGAATACTTGTTATGGGAAGATTTACTAAAGATCAATGGCGAATTTGCGCCAATAATTGTCCCACTAAATACAGTGAACCACACACAATTACGGGGGCAGCAGTAGGTAGAGGATCATGTAAAGCCGCAGTTAAACCATCCCTGAGGTTCGCATAAGCCACCGCAGGAGTATGCAGCAGATCCCTACTGATCGCACAAAGCATCTCTGGGGCAGTCGTCGCATGATCGGGAACGGGCACGGCAAAGAGATGATCCTGCGGTTGCAGTAACGCTTGCAAAATACCGGCTTGATCTTTGGTATTGAGAATGCCCACCACCCAGCGGATCGGTTGGGCGGGAAAATTTTGGCTGACATATTCCCTTAATAACTCGGCTCCGGCTACGTTGTGCGCTCCATCCAGCAGCAAGGCATGGGATTGATTTTGGGCATCGCGATAGGTGACCCACTGCAAGCGCCCCGCCCAAGTCGTCTGGCTCAAACCTTCGCGCACCGCACTATCAGGAATTAGCCAATCCTGTGCCCGCAGTTGTTCGATTACCGTCAAGGCGATGGCGGCATTATGGCGCTGATGGGTTCCTAATAAGGGAATGCGATAGGTTTGCCCATGCCATAAAATCTGTTGCGGTTCTTCGGGATCGAGTATGGGAACTTTAACCCAAATTAAAGGCGCATCAAGAGATTCAGCTTTCTGCTCAATTACGTTCGCGGCATCTGGGGGTAATGTGCCCACAACAATGGGGCAATGCGCTTTCATAATTCCCGCTTTTTCGCTAGCAATTTGCCCTAAGGAATCGCCTAAACGTTGCCAATGATCGCGACTAATGGAAGTAATTACCGTGATCGCAGGTTGGGGACAAACATTAGTGGCATCAAGTCTGCCCCCTAAGCCAGTTTCAATTACGGCTATATCAATATCTTGACGGGCAAAATACCACCAAGCCGCTGCGGTGCTAACTTCAAATTGGGTTGGTACTTCCTGATCTGGCTGAATTACAGCTTCAACGGCAGCAAGGGCGGCAAGTAAATCATCTTCCGTAATCCATTCGCCATTGATGGTAATCCGTTCGCGCCAGTCAACTAAATGGGGGGAAATATAGCGCCCCACCCGATAACCAGCGGCTTGCAAAATACTGGAAACATAAGCACAAACGGAACCTTTGCCATTGGTTCCGGCAATGTGAATCACCGGCATTTGTAAGTGAGGATTATCCAATGCAGCTAATAATTGTTGAATCCGTGCCAAACCAAGGTGAATGCCAAATTTAGCATAAGCTTCCAGAATTGCTGTAGATGCGGCAGTTGTCATATTTGCTCGTAGAGATTGAATTTTAGATTAAATTAGATGAAAGTGGCGATGAATGAAATGATTAAATAACTCACCTTACGCAGATAGAAAATCTACCCTCATCCCCCAGCCCCTTCTCCCAGAGCGGGAGAAGGGGAGCAAGAGTCATTT
>JBAXSK010000413.1:0-2205 GCA_037130765.1 Pseudanabaena sp. ELA607 | reverse complement strand
CCTCTTTTCTGATTTCTACATCTTAACCTCTTTCAACAACTTTGTGACATTACCCTTTTAATCTAAGTAACTAGATCTACAAATCTGCTTCCACTGCACCACCAATACAAATTCGATCACCACCTTCGCTATTAGCCTGATCTAACCCCTGTTGCGCTAATTCCAATAGATAATTAGGCTGTAATTCTTCCCCTGGTAATACACTAGCCACACCAATACTAATGGTCATGACACTATCGGGAAAGCCCCCCACCTGTAACATCACGCTATTAGTGGAAATATTTAAGGCTTTGACATTCGCACGCAGATTAGTAGCTAAACAATAGGCTGCATAAGTCTCGGTATTAGATAGCACCATTAAAAACTTCTCCCCATCTTGGGGATAAACAATAGCTAACTGGCCATAGCTGCTCTCTAAATATTGATCTAAACACTCGCGCAATACTTGGCTAATTCTTTGCAGACAATCTTTAGCGGCTGTTTCACCATAGACATGGCGGTAGGTCTGAAAATAGTCAACCTGACATAAAACCGCTGCCAGAGCCATGTTATGAATAAGTCCATCTTGCCACATCAGGGCAATTTGTTGTGCTTTGGGTTGAGCATAAAGCTGGGTATCAGGGGCAGAGACTTCGCCAGTATAGTAAGCAAAATTGGTAGGTTGCGCTTGAGAATTCTGGTCTGTTGGTTGCTCGACATTTATCTGTCTATCACGGGTCTTTGCAGTAATCGCTCCTCCAGTATTGATCTGGGACAAATGCCCTAAAACATCGGCATAGAGCGGACAACGCCATTGTAAGACTTGCTCTTGATCATGAATAAGAATCGCAAGGCTGACTAATTCATAGGTAGTTTCATAGGGTAAAATGGTAGATGGATTATGCCTTGACTCAGTGTTGTTAATTTTTAGATGATTTATTTCTAGATGATTTGCAGCTAGATTTTTGGTCGCCACTGGAATTAAAGGTAAAGCTTTTTGCCAATGGGGAACAGAATTTAATTGCAGCCATAAACTGCGCATATATTCACCAAAACAGCCATTTTGCCGCCCTGCCTGTTGCAACCAATTCGCAAATTGCCCAATTGCTGGACAGCTTTTACCCTGCAACCACAGCGCATACAGTGCCTGCTGCACCAGAAAAGGATGCCCCCCCACATAATTATGCAATAAACGACTATGTTCCCCATTAAACCACGGACTAGCAGCACCTTCGGTTAAGCCATAGCGCCGTGCTAATTCTTGCGCTTGGGACAAATTTAAGGCTGGTACGGCTAATTTGATGCCGTGTTGCCAGACATGATGGGCTTGTTCCACTGCGTAGGTCACAACTATGGATAAGCCCGCATATTCCGGTAATGTATTCGCTTGTTGATGCCATTGCTCAATATTGGAACGTAGGGCTTCCCAAACTAACGGCTGATTCAGTAAATAATCTAATTCAGTAATCGCCAACAGTAAGGGAGTATCACCTAATTTGTAGCGCCACTGGTCAAAATTTTGTTCGGTGTGGCGCAGATCCCGTTCCGCAAGGGTGGTAAATTCATCCCCAAACGGTTTGATTTGCTCAATGATCGTGCGATGGATGCGCTGATTTAGGGCAGCAATATATACCTGCGGATCATTAGCATCATCACTACTAATTTCATAGGCAACATCTTTACAAGACAATAAAATGCAATCATAGCGCAACTCTTTGGCATAGCTGATCACCCGTTGCAAAAAAGAGGTTTTACCAAATTTGGGCGGGCCTTGAATGCGTAGTAAACAATTACCTTTGCCTAAACTGTTACGCATCCCTGCTTCTAATAAAGGATGCTCTATATAAAATGGCGACCCAACGGCTAAAGTTTGTCCGGGTGGAGAAGGCAGTTGTTCTTGTTGGTATTGTTGATTTTGGCGAATTAACTGTCTTTGCTCGATGGTTAACGGTCTTTTTTCAATTAATTTACGGAGATTATATTTGGTGACATTATCATTTAATTCTTTGCTGAGTTTTGACCATAAATTTGCCGCAGTACGGCGGAGATATTCCTCGACATAATTAGACTTCAACGCCATTGCCCCATAGGTTTTGCCCTCCCAAGCCTCACGCAAAATCCACTCCTGCAAAGGGGAAATTTGGGTTTCACGCTGAAGATTACACAGTAAAATTAGTTCTTCAATAGTCATAGGGGCAATACTGATAATCTCAAGGATAAAATAAT
>JBAXSK010000412.1:0-2241 GCA_037130765.1 Pseudanabaena sp. ELA607 | reverse complement strand
CAGCAACCTAAAACAAAGCCAAAGCTAAGCCAAATCAGTCCCAATAACTTGTATCATCATAGCTGAATTATTGGCTTAAAATCATGGCTTTACTCATTCGGCAAAGTGATATTCTGCTACCTGACGGCGATTTGCTGCGCGGCGATTTATTAGTAATTGATGGCAAAATTGCTGCTATAGCGCCCCACATCGATCTGCCGCAAGATCAACCCTGCACCGTTATTTCTGGTACAGGATTAATTCTTATGCCCGGTGTAATTGATCCCCAAGTTCATTTTCGCGAACCCGGACTCGAATATAAAGAAGATTTAATGACGGCGAGCCATGCCTGTGCCAGAGGTGGCGTAACCAGCTTTCTGGAAATGCCCAACACCCGCCCCCTGACCACTAACCAAGCCGCTCTAGACGACAAACTACAACGAGCAGCGTCTAAATGCGTCGTTAATTATGGCTTCTTTATTGGTGCGTCGGCTCAAGGGAATATTCCCGAATTGCAAACCGCCACTCCTGCCTGCGGTATTAAAGTATTTATGGGTTCCATGCATGGGGATTTATTGATCGATCAAGCCACGATTCTAGAAGAGATTTTTGCTAAAGTGCCTCGCCTTGTTGCGGTTCATGCTGAAGATCAAGCCCGCTTAAATCAGCGTCGTCAGCAGTTTTTACCTGCTGATGGTAGTCCTATAGATGTGGCGATGCATTCGCAAATTCAAGACAATCAAGCTGCTCTTCTAGCCACAGAATTAGCGGTTACCTTGGCAAATAAATATCAGCACCGCCTGCATATTTTGCATCTGTCCACCAAAGAAGAAGTGGCATATTTACGCCTCCATAAACAACCTTGGATTACCGCTGAAGTTACTCCACAACATCTTCTCTTAGACACCAGCGCTTATGCTCGCATTGGCACAAAAGCGCAAATGAATCCACCTTTGCGTTCTCCTGAAGATTGCGCTGCCCTCTGGCAAGGCTTACACGACGGTATTTTAGACTTCATTGCCACTGATCATGCTCCCCATACCCTCGAAGAAAAAGCGCAACCCTATCCTAAATCTCCTTCAGGAATGCCGGGGGTCGAAACTTCCCTAGCGGCAATGCTCACCGCTGCGGCCCAAGGAAAATGCACCCTAGCCCAAGTGAGTCGTTGGATGAGTGGCAATGTTGCCCGCGCCTACAAAATTCCCAATAAGGGAGAACTACGCATCGGTTGGGATGCGGATTTAATTTTAGTCGATTACGAAAATTATCGTCCTGTATTAGGAACGGAAGTTTTGAGTAAATGTGGTTGGAATTCTTTTGAAGGAGAATCTTTTACTGGCTGGACTCAAGTTACTATTGTCGGCGGAACTGTGGCTTATGCCAATGGTAAAGTTAATCCAGAAGTACGTGGCAAAGCCTTAACTTTTGATGCCTAAATCACCAGAATGTCACAGAAGAAATTTTTAACTAGGTTGTAATTCTTCTTTAATGTTATCGAGATTGATCAGAAATTTCTAATCAATCTCACAACTATTTAGTTTAACAGCTAACGATGGCAAAACCTATGGCACAAACATTTTGGTAGCCCATAAAGCTACCTGAGTCCGATCCCGTAGGTTTAGTCGTCGCAAAATACTGGAAACATGGTTTTTTACTGTTTGCTCAGAAATATTTAAAGCATTGGCAATTTCACGATTGGCATAGCCTTGAGCAATTAATTTGATGATTTCCGTCTCACGACGAGTTAAATTCTCAAACTTAAGGGAATCAGTTTCAGATTTAGCTAAAGCTTTTACGGGTATTTGATCAGCAATTAGTGTAGATAGATCTTGAGTATTATGATAATTATTGAAGCAAGCATTATTACTATTTAGAGATTTTCGCGCAAACTCAGATTTATTCCTCGGTAAAGCATCGTTATGATTTAATAAAGGAACTAATTGCTCCATAATGCCGGGGCTAAAATGGCTATGACCCCGATGTACTAAACGAATTGCTTGGGCTAATTCGTCAGAAGGTGTATTTTTGAGAATATAGCCCTTGACCCCTAAACTAAGCGCTTGAGTGAGATAATCCTGATTTTTAAAAGTACTGAGAATCAAGATTTTGATATTAGGCAAAATATTTTGAAGATGGAAAGCCGCTTCTAATCCAGTCATTTCCGGCATTTGAATATCCATTAGTAAAACATCAGGACTTAGTAATTTAGCTAAATCAATCGCTTCTTGTCCATTATAAGCCACCCCAATTACATCTAAATCT
>JBAXSK010000411.1:0-2244 GCA_037130765.1 Pseudanabaena sp. ELA607 | reverse complement strand
ACGACTTTCTAAATCCCATATCTGTAATTTCTTCTCTGCAATAACGATCAATTTAGTGCCATCGCTTGAAAAATTCATGCTCTTCCATTCAGACTCATTTAGACCTGTATCTATTTCTGTACCCATGCGGTTACCTTGAGCATCCCACAATAGAATCTTATTTGCCAATCGGGTGGCAATTCTACTTCCATCTTTATTAAATGTTGTAGCAATCCCTTCTATATCGGCGTTTAATTTTCCAGAGAAATCGAAAATCCTCCTCCTTTTAGCTTTATCATCGACGATGACAATTTTTTTAAAGTCGTTATTGATATAAGCATTCTCATCATCAGATTTAGCCTTGAGTGGCTCACCAATCGGATTGCCCTGTAAATCAAATAATTGCACTGTTTGTTGATCTTTATTGCTTGTAAGAATTCGGTTACCATCGCGACTGAAATTTCTAATATCAAAATTATTTCCTTGAATTGTTACTGATTTGCTTGAAGTGTCCAACAATCTCACATTATTTCCATCCCTATTTATGAATTTACTATGGTCACGATTGAAAACAGGGTATTTATCAAGTTCGTATTTTACTCCTTCGATATAGTCGCCTTTTAGATCCCATATTTGAATTTTATTATCATTGGAACGAAGAATGATTTTAGTATAATCTTCACTAAAATCATTCCCAATAATATTTTCCACTCTAAATTCAAGCAATGTTTCATTTATTTGATTATCTTTAAAATTTGATAACTTTACTTTTTGAGTATCATCTTTTTGACTAGCGGTAGTTAGGGTAAGAATTTTACTGCCATCACGGTTAAGAGCAAGATCTCTTATCTCTTCACTTTTAAGTTCTAATGGTTGTCTATCACTCTGCAAGTCAAAAATGCGATGCTTTTCTTTATTGTAACTGGCAGAACTATAAACGATAACTTTGCTGCTATCTTCGTTGAAATATGCATAGCTAGCATCTGGAATTTCAAGAACCACATTGTTTTGGTAATCTAGAATCTGTACTGTGCTATTCTTAGTGGAGTAAATCAATTTAGTTGCATCAAAGTTGGCTTTAAAATAGCGGTTATCAAAATCTTCTGGTAACTTGAACTCATGAATAAGGTTACCTTGAAGATCTAAAGCTAGTACAGATTGCTTATTTGAATTAGGATAGGCGATAATATTACTGTAATCATCACTAAATTGAGCATGTTCAATATCTTTAACTTCTTTAATTATATTATCTTCAATATCTAGGATTTTCAGCACTTTATTTTTAGAAGTAGTAATAAGCCTATCGCCTTGCTTATTAAATTGGGTTTGACTGGGACTATCTACATGCTTATTGATTATTTTAAGCACTTGACCTTTGAGATTCCATATTTTAGCAGTGTTGTCCTTAGAAATAGTAAAGATTTTACTGCCATCTTCACTAAATTGGGCGCTTACCAAAGTATCAGAATGTCCTTCTAAAATATTAATAGCAGGATTTTCATAAATCATTTTCAACAAAATAAGCAAAATATCTGATCGCTTAACGTCTAGTAAATTACCTAGTGCTGTTTCCGCTTTCCTCAGTTTATAATAAGCTCTCATGGCATTTAATAAAGCTTCAAAATCACGACCCCGCAAAAAGTCAATCTCGGCATTAGTTTTATCTAATGTAATATCCGCCTTGGCAACTGCTTTGTTTGCGTCTTTAGTCTTCTTGTCAGCCTCATCAATAGAGCTTTTTGCCCATAGAGATACTGCCAGCGCCAAAATTAAAGCCCCAGCTAAAATGATCGCACCAGTTTTGATGCGAGACTGAGCCTTCCGTTCCGCATCCTTTAAAATCGAAATAGCGCGATTACTGGCATCTTCCACATCGCGGCTATTTTTGATATAAGTTTCCTGAAGTTCCGTCGGCTGCGGCTCTTTTGCCACACTTTGCGCCAACCACCGCTCCGCATTAGCCAGATCATCCCCCCGCAACAAAAGACTATCAGAGCGCCCTTTCCCCCACTCAATCGCCCGCACCAATAGCCGCGTATGGCTATGCAAATGCTCTAAATCCAGCGAAATCGTCTCTATTAATGTTTTAAATGCCGTCTCAAAATCATCCTGCTCTCGAAACATCAACCAATTATGCTGTTTGATTTTCTCATGGGCGACACTCCCTTCCTCAAAATTAGTCGCATCACGCCGCACAATCGGGAACAATCGCTTATTATTTCTGACCGCATGGAGAATCTCATCGGCACAGACCTTAGAAGCAAT
>JBAXSK010000410.1:0-2256 GCA_037130765.1 Pseudanabaena sp. ELA607 | reverse complement strand
GTGAAGTATTAGTGGAACAATTTCAACAGGCTGGCATCAATATTGAAGCCGTAGCTGCATACGAGTCAGGTTGTCCTGCCCAAGCTGATCCTGCTATTATTAGCGTTTTAAGAGAAGGTCAAATTGATATCGTAACTTTTGCTAGTTCTAAAACTGTGAATCATTTTTGTCAGTTATTAGATCAAGTTGCCACTAAATCAGAATGGCAACATTGGCTAGAACGAATCCAAATTGCCTCCATTGGGCCGCAAACTTCCATTGCTTGCCAAAAACATTTTGCTCGGGTTGACATTGAAGCTGAAGAATATACTCTAGACGGTCTAATGACGGCAATAATCGTGAAAATCAATAATATCTAAAAATAATAAATAAAACCTAAAAATATTTGTTAGCTAAAGCATCGGCTGGATGGTAAACTTATAGTCAATCAAATTAAGAATGGCACGGCTTGAAGGCAATAAATAACACCACCCCGTCAGGCTTTGCCTGCCACCCCTCCCTTGGAGGGGAATTTTAATCTTGTCGTAATTCCCCTCCCTTGGAGGGGTACGCCGCAGGCGGGGGGTGGTCAATTGCTTTTAATGTGCCAAAATAATTTTAAATGACTATAGATCTTGATGCTTAAAAAAAGCCTCAGGGTCATTGCAACCACTGAGGCTTGAGTTTGTTTATTTGGAACCTAGAAACATTGCTGTGATTTTTATGATCACAAAAGCTGGTGAGGAGACTTGAACTCCTGACCTACTGATTACAAGTCAGTTGCTCTACCAACTGAGCTACACCAGCATCTTTGCAGTTAAAAATTATAGCAGACTAAGGTCAATTTAGGCAATGATTTGTCATAATCTTGATCCAGTAACTAGACCGAAGACTTATAACCTGCGCCCTAAGCGTTCATCAGTGGTTTTATCGCCATCTTTAATGTCAATCATCACCACTTGCACTTCCCGCTGACTGTCATCGACTAGGTAATATACCCGATAGTCGCCAGCCCTGAGCCGATAAAGATTAGGGTATTGGTGGCGATATTTTTTGACTTTTTCTACCGCTCCCGGACGTGGCTCGGTTTGTAAATGCAAAATTTTAGAAAAAATTTGCTCATAGATTTTGACGGGCAAGGCTAAATCCTCAGCACATTGAATCCTCAGGCGATAGCTGTCGGCTGTGGTGGGCGACTTTTTCAGCCGATGCTGTAACTCTAGTTCGTGGGTTTCATTTTCTTGCAGTTGATATTTGATCTGCTCATTCTCAAGACGGAGGCGCTGTAATTCCTGCTCCTGTTGCTCGACTTCCTTTTGATACTCCTCTAACAAAGCTTGATTTTCTTGGGTTAACAGGGCAACTTGCGCTTGCCATTGGTTCTGTTGGCTGACCATGACCTGATCGGCTTTGCTATTAGCCGCGTGCAGCGACTCTTGTAATGCCAGATATTGCGCTTCGTATTCAGCTTGAATTTCGTGATGGTTTGACCGCTCTGCACCAAGCCGTGCTTCCCATTGTTGCGCCGTGGCTTGCCATTTAGTTTGCCAGGTCGCTTCTAAATGCTCTAGTTCCGTTTGCCGCTGCTGTAGCTGTGCCCCTAGCGATGCATTTTCCGTTACCAATAAACTCTTTTCCTGTTGCCATTTTTGCTGCTGTTGCTGAAATTCCGCGATCGTATCTTGCAGGTGTTTTTGTTCTTGCAATGACAAATGGTAGCGCCGTAATTCCTTCTGTTGTTGCCACCATTGCCAAGTTACCCCCATGCCTAAAACGGACAAAATGACGTGCAACATCCACTCTTGCCAGCTAGTGGTGCGCCCTAAAGCAAAATGCACTGAGCCAATCACAAATAAGCTGCTAAACAAGCTAAAGAAAAATCTTGGTGAAGATATTGGTGAAGAGAAATGGCTCATGGGGGTAATCTAGGCAATTTCTCACATTTTAGCCCATGACCTCAGGGCTGGTTAAGGTGAGGTAAACCCAATGGGAGAATTACGGTTATGGGACGGTAATAATTTCGGGTAAATTAATTCGGGAGTAAGCTTAGGAGAACGGGAAGCAGAGGAATTTTTCTTATTCCCTCGCCCGTCTTGGGAGAGGGTTAGGGTGAGGGTCTGCTCAATCATCGAACTCACGAAGGCTTAATAGCACCGACAGTACTGCTATGATCCCCTATTTTTAGAGCGTCAAGCTATGCTAAAACAGATGCTAAAAGATCCGTGGCGGCAGAAACCGTCGTGTTTCAGAAGTTATGCAATCATCACCTATGCCACA
>JBAXSK010000041.1:0-22864 GCA_037130765.1 Pseudanabaena sp. ELA607 | reverse complement strand
TCGGCTGAGCCTAAATCCATTTCCATGCGCATAGCTTGGATGTGTGCTGGGGACATTGCCATCATGTGATTCATTGATCTGTGCCATGCCATAGGTACATTAGGGGCATCAGCATACCAATTCTTGCGCCATTGCTGCATTTGGGCAATTTCTATATTTTGGTCTTTAATGACATTATTCGCTAGTTGAAGTAGTTCAGGACGTTGGGATTTTTGCAATACATCTTGGGACATTTTTACTGCCCCTTCGTGGTGGGGAATCATCGCATCAATAAATCGCAAATCATAGAACTCATCACCAGGTCCTAAATCCATTTGGCTATGATCCATCTTCTCCATGTTACAGGGAGTCATATCACATTTGCTATCGCCTTTAGTTCCTAAATTATTGGTCCCATTGGGACGTTGCTCTAGCTGGGGCTTCGTACTTATGAGTGTAGAACTAGAAGCTCGTGTGGCATTACTGTACATCATCACTCCGGTAACGCTGGCAATTAAACTGGCAGTTATGATTACTCCTTGGGAATTACGGAAAAAGTTTCGCTTCATAATGGCTGTTCCTATAATAGGCTGCAATGGTATATTATAACACTTTGATTAATTATAGCTAATCACAATAAGAACCGTACGGTAATTAGTCCAGCAAGCAGAGATCATTTGATCGATAATCAATCATTCCCAATAGAACATAACTTTATCTGTTCTTCAAAACTCAACAACGATGTAAGGCTCACAGCAAAAAACTCCCTAACTATCCCTAGTCAACACTAAGGCATAGGTTAAGGAGAAAGGAGATTTAGTTAGTTACATTCTCTAAACTACATACTGCACCAGTCGTCACTAATGCATCTTGTCATCATTCCCATAGCAGTCAGTCTAGCGCAAAATGCCCCAAACCTAACTACCACCACGCATCTCATGGGGCTGAATCACCCCATATCCCCCGTGATTACGTTCATAGACCACGTTGATTTCCCCCGTAGCACTATTACGGAACACATAGAAGTCGTGATCCACTAACTCCAACTGCTCCAACGCCTCATCAATACTCATCGGCAGCATCTGAAAATACTTATTACGCACCACCTGACTCGGCAATTCGGGAATGCGATTCTGATTAGGCAGAGGCAAAGGCGGTTGCTCTACTACGGCAATACTGGTTTTGGCTGCCGCTCGTTCCATCTTCCGTTCCTTAAATTTGCGAAGCTTCCGCGCAATCTTGTCTGCCACCAAATCAATACTAGCATACAGATTTTCGCTCTTCTCCTCGGCACGAATCACCGCACCATTGGCATAGACCGTTACCTCCGCCGACTGCCGCGAGGCAATGCGGGGATTACGAGCTACGGACAAATGGACATCTACCTCAGTAGTCAACGCCTGAAAATGGCTCACAGCTTTATCAATTTTCTGTTGCACATATTCATGGATCGCTTCAGTAACTTCGATATTCTTGCCCTGAATTACAAGTTTCATAGAGTAACCTCGCTTGCGATTTGTCAATTAGCCCCCGAAGTAGATGCGCTTGCTGCAAGTCCACCTCCCTGCGCTTTCATGAGCTAATTGAACTATGAATTCACCTTAACACCTCACTGCATCCCCGTCTTCGCTTGCACGTACTTCTTAACATCATCTTAAAGTCTTGTTAAGAATCTATAGCAATGTCAGGATTAGCATAATTTGGCATCTTTAGAGCGAGATGTTTACAGTGATGATTACTATCACAAACTATGACAATCCGTAACATTGCCGCTAGTTCCCTAATAGAATTTATTTAGCTAAATTTACGATTGATTTTAGATTTTAGTCTAGGGTGCTGCTTTTATAAGAACTACGCACTAAAGCACCAGAACGAACTTGAATAAATCCTAATTCTTTGGCAATGGCTCCTAATTCCTCAAATTCTTCCGGCAGCCAATATTTAACCACGGGCAGATGTTCTAAGGACGGGCGCAAATATTGCCCAATGGTCAGCGACCGACAGCCTACCCCATATAAATCTTGCATTGCTTGAACTAGTTCATCCTTAGTTTCGCCATGACCCACCATCAGCCCAGACTTAGTTAAGATCTCTGGATTTAGCTCCTGCACCGTTGCTAATACCCCTAAAGAACGCTCATACTTAGCCCCGCGCCTTACCCTGCCCTGTAAACGCGCCACGGTCTCGATATTGTGGTTATAGCAAACAGGCCCCGCCGCCACTACGGTCGCAATACAGTCATGATCACCGCGAAAATCGGGAGTTAACACCTCAATGCGAATCTGGGGCGACAAAACCCGCACCGCTGCCATCGTCGCCGCAAACCAGCCCGCCCCCTGATCCGGCAAGTCATCCCGTGCCACGGAAGTCAGCACCACATACTCCAGCCCCAAGAGATGCACCGCTTCGGCAATCTTTTGGGGTTCATCGGCATCTAGGGGCATCGGGGCGTGACCTTTATCCACCTGACAAAAGCCACAGGCACGGGTACAAGTCGGCCCCATCAGCAAAAAAGTCGCCGTTTTTGCCCCATAACACTCCGCCCGATTGGGACAGCGCCCCTCCTCGCAAATCGTATGAATGCCCCGTTGTTTAATAATTTTTTGGACCACCGAAATTTCACTCGCCTTACCAATGGTAGGACGCAACCACGGGGGCAGTCTTAATTCCGCTTGCGATGCTGAAGAATTAGCCATAGAGATGATAATTTGGCCGTTGGAATAGTGTTGTCATAATATAGTTTAGGTTTAGCCGAAAGTTATCACCAACAACTTTTAGCCCCAAGCTGACTCAGAGCAAAATTTGTGATGCCCCCTAACCTTAAAATGTCGTGCCCACAGACTAGAAATATGGGGCAAAATAAGTTAGTCTATGCCACAACTCAAGAAAAGTTAGTGATTTCTCCCTGACAATCAACCAATTAGCTAAGCGAATAATTTCAGCTTAACTTTAGTTACAATTTTAAGTAAATTTATAACTATTTGATAGTCATAATCTAGGCTAGTTAAGCAACTTGAGTCCTTACTAGAAACAGTTTGTGGTAAAAGGCTATTGCAAAATTGGCAAAATTAAAGGAATATGCACAACACATCTAGCCGAGTCTCGCAACCAAGAAGGGGTTATCAGCAGTGGCACCGCATAAGATTTTAGTCATTGACGACAGCCGAGTAATTCGCAACATGGTGCGTGACATGTTGCCACCTGCAACTTTTGAAATAGTTGAGGCAGCCGATGGGGTCAAGGGCTTAGAAGCCGCCCAAACCGAAAAACCGTGGCTGATCATGCTGGACTTCTTGCTACCCAAAATGAGTGGTTTTGATGTCTACGAAAATTTACAAAAAGATGGTGAGCTTAGTCGCATCCCCTTAGTTTTGATGTCGGGGCGCAAAGAAGAAGTAACCAGCCGCATCCCCGAACCCTTTGACGACAAATATTTAGCCTTTATTGCTAAACCCTTTGAGCAGCGGGATTTAGTCAATGCGATCAAACGGGCTAAGATGCTAGTCGAGAAAAAGCCCTTCTTGAGCGTGATCTCAAATACAGGTATTCCCACGGCCGAAGAAGCTGCCGAAAGTGCGGCCGAAAGCGCTGCCAGTGCGGAATTACTCAAACGGGTCAGCGCTTTGGAAGAAAAAACTAAACACATTCATACCCTAGAAGAAAAAGTCAAGCTATTAGAGCAGCAAGTAGTCACACAGCACAAACAGCTACAACAGCTAGTGGAATTTATTAAGAAAAAAATGGCTTGAGCTATGGTCTCTAAAACTAGCTGCTAGAAATGTTTTAGAGACATTGGCGGCATTTATGGAATTATTTATGGCATCAACTATGGGGATGATGGCTCAAACCATAGTTCAATCAGAGAAATGTCGTCTTCCAAATTGTGGGTATTAGCCATGAGTTGGGTAACTTTTGGCATGATGGCTGCGGTCAAATAGGGCGATGGAGCGGTTTGCTCCCTTGATGGTACTAAGCTAACTTGATCGCTGTAGGTCGCTAAAATCATGGCAAGGAAAGCATCTAACCCTAATGGCAGCTTATTTTGCTGCGTAAATTCATAGATGCCATCACTAAAAATACATAAATGGCTGCCTTGGCGAATCGTACAAGTGGTATTGCTGTAACTGCTGGTATCTTTGATGCCAATCGGGACACTAGCCGTTGTGAGCCGTTCTAGGTGCGATGTGTCTCCCTCTCGATACAACAACACCGCCGGGGGATGACCCGCCGTGGCATAGGTCAATTGATAGCTCGGTAGATGAAATAGCCCACACCACATTGTGCAATAGAGATTTTGCCCAGACTGTCCCCGCAGATGATCATAAAAATATTGATTTAGGGCGGTCAAAATTGCCGCTGGGTCTTTGTCCCCGTGGGCATTGAGCCAATTAATTACCGCCACCGAAACCATTGACGATAGTATGCCATGCCCCACCACATCCAGCAAATATACCAACAGATGTTCTTGATCGAGCCACAGATAATTAAAGCCATCGCCCCCTAAATGATTCGCTGGTTGAAAGTGGGTTTTAATTTGCACTGCCCCTTGAGCTAGATCCTCTGGCATCAGGGATTTAACATAGCTGGAAGCTTGATATATTTGTTGCGTAAATTGCTCTTTTTGCCGTTTTAGCTGATTTTTTGCCTGTTGAATAGTTATGCCACAGCGCACCCGTGACTCTAGATCAATTTCTTGGATGGTGGGATATTTCGCAATAAAATCATCAACGCTAATATGACTTTGGTGCTGGGTCGTCTTTTGTAATAACCATCCCGCCTGTACCATACTAGACTCGCTCATCTTACCGGTCAGCAAAATGAAATAAGTATCAGCTAGCTGCGGCATGGCTCTGACCTGTTGGCAAAAATGTAGACCATCCATGTCCCGCATTTTAGCGCTGCAAAGAATCATATCTGGTAGACATTCCTGAGCCTTAGCCAAGCCAGTAACGCCATTAGTTGCGAGATAAACCGTATAACCCAGCCGACAAAGATTTCTTTGTAGGGCAATACGAATTGTCGGGTCGTCATCTACGATCAGGATCGATGCCATAGCTTTGGGACTGTAGATTAAGTTAAAGGTTAATTCTCGTTTGAAGTCCAAATTCGATTGATGGTCAAAAAATGCTTACGGTTCCACAATCACTAATAAGTACTAAATAATAAGTACTAAATACTTAAGATTTGAAATTTAAGAATCAAAATAAAAAACCACCACTTAACCCACAGGGTGAGGAGTGATGGCTCGGTAATTGCCCATATTTTATTTGATTTAGAGATTATTTAGCTGGGTTTAACTAGACTATTAGAATTTTAAATGGTAAATTTTTGAGTTAAGTGATTTACATACGTTTTTTTGATGGGCAAATCAGAAAAATAAATTATAGTTGTTTAAGTTAAAGCTGGCACAAGAAAGGAGATAGATAAACGGACAAGATGTCCGTTCCACGATGCTTTATCCCTTGCAGGTCAGAGCTGCTTTATCTCTTGTAGGTCAGACATCTTGTCTGACAGGGACTCTAAATAAAGTGCCATTCTTACTTTGATTGACTATAATTTAAAATCTCTGCCAATAAACCTATGATTAGCATTAGGATACCCCAAGCTATCCGATAAATTACCGCAAAATTGGGCTTAATCAATGGTTAAGGAGTTAATCACCCGTTGCAGCAAATCTTTTACTTTGGGCCAGCGGGCTTCCGATGTCGAAGCACTCAGGGTATAGAGATTACCGCGTTTCTCAGAAACACTAACCACTTCATGGCGTGGCGCACCGTTTTGGCGGGTTACGGCATACTCAAACTGATAATAATTTTTCTCTTTAATTTCTTTTTGCTCAGCTTTGAGTAACGTAGCACTACGGCCGGAACCTTCAGGGGCAATCACCCGCTGTTGCAGCCTATTACCAATGGTGGTCGCGTCACCTAATTCTTCGATGTGACTCACACTAGAGAGCGGACTAATGACCATCGAGACATTTTCCGCTGGTTCGATGATGTCATGAAATAACACGTCAATGTCGGCTTTAGGTTTGGCAGGAATCCAGCCATTAGGATACAAAAAGCGATAACCATCTTTACTGTCAGCAAAGGGTACTAAACCGCTGGCAGGGGTGGTGGCACAACCGCTAATCAGTCCACTGGTGGCAAGGGTAAAGACGAGCAGCAAAATTGACAGAACACGTTTGAGCATGGTGGCAAGAGCTATATTGAGGTGAAATAATTGCAGTGACGCTGAGATTCGTCCCTTGTTTAGCATATATTAAAGTCTTGATTTCTATAGATCAGTTCATGGTCAGACTGGGTTGTTTCACTCTAGGGGCTGAGGGGACTAGGATTTAAGTCCAACCATGCTGGCTCAAAAATTCTGCGGTGACTGGGGCGGCGTTGCTGTCGTGGGTGCGGTGCAAATCATGATCATGGGGCGCATTATAACCCGAAATTTTCGTCATGTATTTAGCCACATATTTGCCGAGCATATCGGCTTCAAGATTGACCGAATCACCGAGAGCGAGAAATTTTAGATTTGTGTGATCGTAGGTATGGGGAATGACCGCCACAGTAAAATGATCTCCGATGTGGTTACAGTCGGAAATGGTTAAACTGACCCCATTGATCGCAATGCTGCCTTTATAGATCAAAAATTGGGCTACGGTTGGGGGCGCACTGAAGCTTAATTCCCAAGATTGACCGCTCCGGTGGCGATCTAACAATTTACCCACGCCGTCTATATGTCCTGAGACAAAATGTCCGCCGATTTTATCCCCCATGCGTAGGGCTGGCTCTAGATTGACATAATCTCCATAGCGCTCGCCGAGATGATCACCTAAGTTGGTTTTGCGCTGGGTTTCAGGGGACAGATCCGCACGGAAACCCGCAGCGAGAATATTCACCACAGTTAAACAGACTCCATTAACTGCCACGCTGTCCCCTAAAGCCAATTGCGGCACTAGGGAGGGACAACTCAGGGTCATCACGCCGCTTTGCAAATGGGTAATCCGACCGATAGTTTGCACAAGTCCAGTGAACATGGTGATAGGCGCAGTAAATTGGCGTTGAATTGGAGCTAAATTAATTGACCAAAAATTAGTCGCACAGCATGGCTAAAAGCTTCAGCCCCTAAATTTTAACTGGATTACCTTCAAACTGATTCAGAGCTTCAGCAAAGTCTTTAACCCCCTGAAATTTACGATATACCGAGGCAAATCGTACATAAGCCACTTCACTGAGGCTTTGCAGACAGTCTAAAACCATTTCGCCAATTTGTACGCTAGTGACTTGATGATGCTCCTGTAGCTGCAATTGGGACTCAACTTCGTCAATAATAGCAATCAGACGCTCTTGGGAAATCCCCGTTTTTTCGCACGCCCGCACCATCCCCCGTAAAATTTTAGATCGATCAAAAGACTCTTGATTACCGTCCCGTTTGATGACTGTAATCGGTACAAATTCAATGCGTTCGTAAGTGGTGAAGCGGCGTTGACAGTTGAGACATTCGCGCCGTCGTCGGATACTAGATCCCCCTTCGGCTGCCCGTGACTCTAGCACACGACTTTCTGCATGTTGACAAAAGGGACAGAGCATATTTTGTTGTCGCGATATAGTCAATAATTATAAGGGATAGACTATGATTAAGAAAATCTGTATTGCAGCACACTGTAAAGCAAATTCCTCTCCCTAGCTCATTAACTAGATCTATGCCCCTAAATTCTTCTGCCCCCAAATCTACTGTAATTGCGCCCTCGATCCTTTCCGCAGATTTTAGCCGTCTCGGTGATGAAATTCGCGCTATTGATGCCGCTGGTGCTGACTGGGTTCACGTTGATGTGATGGATGGTCGCTTCGTCCCGAATATCACCATTGGTCCATTAATCGTTGAAGCAATTCGTCCTGTCACCACCAAGCCTTTGGATGTACATTTGATGATTGTCGAACCGGAGAAGTTTGTGCCGGATTTTGCCAAGGCTGGGGCAGACATCATCACGGTTCATGCTGAACATACCGCTTGTCCTCACTTACACCGCAATTTGTCTCAGATTAAGGAATTAGGGAAAATGGCGGGAGTGTCCCTCAATCCTTCAACTCCTTTGAGCATGATTGAATATGTTTTGGAGTTGTGCGATTTGGTATTGATTATGAGTGTGAATCCGGGCTTTGGCGGTCAGAGCTTTATTCCTAATGTATTGCCGAAGATTACGAAGTTGCGTCAGATGTGCGATGATCGCGGTTTGAATCCTTGGATTGAAGTAGATGGCGGTTTGAAAGCGAATAACACTTGGCAGGTTTTGGAAGCTGGTGCGAATGCAGTAGTAGCAGGTTCAGCCGTATTTAAGGCTCCTGACTATGCCGCTGCGATTGAGGGTATTCGCCATAGCAAGCGCCCTTTGGTGACTGCTTAGATTTTTGGCTCAAGATTGATCGATGAATTTTATTGATTAATTTATTGATTAATACTTAATTAAATCTACATGAAATCTACAATCCCTGATCTGTTACAGGATCGGGGATTTTTATGTTTATGGTTGAGATGCCATCCATTCTCAAATCTAGAATATCCACAGACTTCGCAAAAATCTAAAATAGTTCCGTCCACTGGAACGTTACATCGGGAAAAGCCAGAAGTGATAGAGTATCAGTTTCATCGTAACGCTTGATTAATTTATATCCATTTGCCGACGGTTGCGTATACCCCTCAATTAGTTTCTGATTCACATCAAATAACCACATTTCCGGAATCCTTGCCGCCGCATAGAGAGGTGCTTTGACATGGCGATCATAATCAAGGGAACTGTCGGCAACTTCGATAATTAACAGAATATCAGCGGGTGTGGGTAAACCTGATTCATAAAAATCATCCCGTGGTTTTAAAATCGCTAGATCGGTTTGTGGCTGGGAATTATCGTCTAAGTAAATAGAGTTCTGGGTTGAAACCATCACGCGATCACCTAGTTTTTTTTGGATGAGTTTGTCCAGTCGAATAATGCAAGCGACGTGTTTTCTGCCAATGGGGGACATATTTGTAATTTCTCCGTTGATTAATTCGAGACGATCACCTTCTTGGAAAACACCAACTTCATGCATGAGATGATATTGCTCGGTAGTGAATCCGAATCTTGGTGCTACGCTCTGCTCGATGAGTTGTGCTGGCATAAAATGCCCTCCTTTTAGGAACAAGTAATTTTTATTGGGAATGTTTGATTAGGAAATGATTTTAATCATTATAGTTGCTGAGCAAACCAGATTGCAGCTTCGGTATTAGTTTTGGTGGCTAACATTGCCATGGTTTGTTCTAACAAAGTGATAGACAAATTGGATAGCACTGGAGAAGTTTTCCATTGCTGATAAATACCTGTTTCATCTAATTGAAAAGCAAAAATACGCGCCGCAAGTACATCAATCACCCAATATTCTCTAATTCCTAAGCTGGCATAAAGACGTTTCTTTTCGTCTAAGTCCACTGCTAAAGTTGTATCGGCAATCTCGCCTACTAGATCAGGCACGCGCCATTGATCGAGATTAATAAACCGTGATTCTCCTGGTTGCCAAGTGGGAATATTTGCGCCCACATATACCACAATATCAGGCGCAGCAGCTCGAATGCCCCGTTTTTCCATCTGACAGCCGCCAAAGGTACTCAATTTCAAATCGGGAAATTTGTCTGCCAAAATATATAGAACAAATGCAAATAAATCGCCAAATTTAGCGTGATTAATACCTTCTGCGCCCATTTCTATCCACAAATAATCATGATCAAAAAATAATTTACAGTTCTCACTCTCTTGATTATCACGCAATGCCTCATAATCTTCCCAAGTAGCTTTTTGCCATGTTTGCCATTGCTGATTCGGTTTAGTTGCTACAATCATTTTTTCGTTGCTCCTGATCAAGCCAAATTTGCACAAATTAACACCAAGCTAGAACATCTCATGCCAATTAAAAGTCACATCAGGGAATGCAATTATAGATAATGTATCACCCTGATCATAACGATGGATTTGTTTATAACCAGATCGTGATGGTTGCGAATAGCTTTCAATTAGTTTCTGATTCACATCAAATAACCACATTTCTGGAATCCCCACCGCCGCATACAGAGGTGCTTTGACATGGCGATCATAATCAAGGGAACTATCAGCAACTTCGATAATTAACAGAATATCAGTGGGTGTGGGCAAACCATCAGCATAGAAATCTTCACGCCGTTTGAGAATGGCTAGATCGGGCTGTGGCTCAGATTCATTAGCCAAAAGGATTGGATTTTGTGACCAAACTTGGACTTTACCTAATAAACGACTAATAAACAATTCTTGCAAACGGGTTACACAAACTGCGTGTTTTCTGCCAATGGGGGACATATTTGTAATTTCTCCGTTGATTAATTCGAGACGATCACCTTCTTGGAAAACACCAACTTCATGCATGAGATGATATTGCTCGGTAGTGAATCTCAGCCTCGACGCTACACTTTGCTCGATGAGTTGCACTGTCATAAAAACTGCTCTCCTTTGAGAAATAAGTGATTTCAATTATTGTAATCGTTGGGCTAGACAGATTATAATTTCCATTAATTCCATGCTCTTGCCTTGGCTAAAATCTGGTTAAATGGGCCTGTAACTGAGTCTGTAACTCCTGATAGTTCACGGGTTGGTCTGGCTCAGTGGGCGTAGTCTCAATGGTAATACCTTGGCTCTGCATTCCCGTGGGCGCTCCATCCCAACATAACCACCGACTCCCTAAGGGCAAATCGCCAATACTTTCGGGGCGAGCCGTCAGCCAAATGGTCGGCAAAGCAGGCAAATCATTAGGCATGGGTTGATCCTGCTGCGCTAAACGCACCGCTGCTAGACCTTCCAAAACAGGCTGATCTCCTTGGAGTAATCCTTTCTCTGGCAGCCACAACCGTACATTTAGACTTTGCCGTAGAGCATAAAAATATAACGTCGCTGCGGTAACCACGGCTTCTTCAAAACTATCCCGCGACCATTGGGGATGGGTATCGAGGGCAATTACCACCTCTTGTCCACCATTGGTAATCTCCAATTCCCGAACTTGTAATTCGCCGATTTTAGCACTGGTGCGCCAATGGATAAACCGCGTCGAATCTCCCCAACGATAAGCCCGTAAAGTGCGCGTTAAACCTTCCGTGGCACTTTGATGATAAAAATTGCTCTGATAGCGGGGATTTGTTTCATTACCGAGATTATCCAACAAAGGACAGCTATAAATCGGTAATACCACAGGATAAACAATCGCTTTCTGTTTTGCCAAACGATTGCGGCGACTGCGATATAAACCAAATGGACTGGCGGTCGCAATTTCTATTTGCTCGAAGTAAAACACCCCCCGTCGCAGGGTTGGCACTTGATAACGCCATGTATAGGATGCGACTAAATTATCAATGATTACCCCTTGTTCAATTATGTTCGATAAACCATCTGGTAAAGAATCACGAATCTCTAATCGCGACTTTACATTATTGCCTCGATTCCGGAAGAGCACTTCGATCCATAACTCATCCCCAGCGCTGACTGGATCAAGTTTAGGGCGTTCGACTAATACTTCGCTAATTACCCGACCAGGCAGAAAAATATTGATGATAATTAGGGCAAACATCACGCCACTAATCACATATAGCCAACCTGCCAAAGTATTAATTGCTGAGCCAAAAAAGAATATTGCCAACATCAGCAACATTCCGCCGCTAAATTCAGGACTAGCTAAACGCCACGCGAGCCAATCCATGAATTTTTGCCACCAAGAGCGGCGCTGCGATTTAGGGCGCAAAGTACTTTTACCGGAATTGGCGGCAGAGGGGCGAGAATGATCTGATTGGCGCATAGGGGCAGATGACGATGGGTAAATCGACGACGACTAATCAAGATGAATCAAGATTAATAAATTCATTATGCCCATGATTTGGTGATAGCAAGAAGCACCTAGCCTGAAATTAATCAGCTTGTTCTTCGAGATCTTCGGGGTCAATTTCTGGCTCAATACCCAGAGATTGCAACTGCTGCCTTAAGTGCTCATTGCGTAAACGCTCTTTAGCAGCTTTTTGCCGCTCTAATGCCACTAACTCATTGCCACAGGATAATAACTGCTGGTTTTGATCCCACCAGCGCAACCAAAATTCCCCTGCCCCAAATCGCTGACCCCGCCACACGCCCAAATGTAAGCCAATGGACTCAAGCCAGTGTAAACCGGCGGCATTAGGTTCTTGCTTGTGGTATTGACCATTTTGGCGGAAATATACTTCTAAATTGCCGGTTTCAGGATCAAAAATTACATAGATCGGCACTTGTAAAATCCGCTCGTAAAACCACCATTTACCATAGGGATAATTAGAATTCATGGAATACTCGCCGCAGTCACTGGCGGAAAGAAATTCCATCACAATGGCAGGTAAATCCCCTTCGGCTTTTGGGGTATAACTACGCCGGATTTTAGCTCCCTGACTGGGCACGACACGGGGAATCCACACCCAGTCAGGGGCTTTAATTACCATTTTGTCGTTGACGGTAGCGCAAATCCCAAAGTCCGTCGCGACGATGCCATCCGATGAGAGCAAACCATGTAATCCTAAAATCTCATTGAGAAATGCCGCCAGAAAGGGTTGAATCAGATTTTCCACGGGATCATCGGGCAAAATGTAATCATCAGGCAGTAACTGCCAAGTAATATCCAGTCGGGCTGCCTTGGAGTGGGGCAAATTTTTAGCACCATTAGCACTGCTATAGGAAGCCGCCGGATCTGGATTTGCCAAATTTGGGATTATGCTTGGGGGCGATACGGATGTCATCAACACACCTCCGCAAAACTGTGATGCTTTAGGGTCGCTGAGCCTTGATTTTAACTTATAGTCATTCAAATTAAGAATGACACGTTATTTATTTAGAGTCCTTGTCAGACAAGATGTCTGACCTACAAGGGATAAAGAATCGTGGAGCGGGCATCTTGTCCGTTGATCCGTCTCCTTTGTTGTGTCATCTTTAACTGAAACAACTATAAATCAATTAAAGTCCCAACTCAGCCGCCCGAGATTGCACCGCCGCAATGGTAAATACTGCGGTAAATGCCAAGCCCTGAGCCGCGTAAAACTCTGCCCCGCCCTGTTGCCGATCCACTAAAGTAATGACATTTTCGACGACAAAACCCGCATCCCGCAACTTTTCCACCGCTAACATTGCCGACTTGCCCGTAGTCACCACATCTTCTAATACCGCCACCTTGGTTCCAACAGGTAAAGTTGGGCCTTCAATCCATGCCATTGTGCCGTGTCCCTTGGTTTGTTTACGCACAATCAGCGCCGGTACTGGTTGCCCCACTAAAGCCGAAACTACACTCACCGCCGCCACAATGGGATCTGCCCCCAGAGTCAAGCCCGCCACCGCCCCAGTCCCTGCGGGCAATAAAGACAATAAAACCTGTCCCGTGTAGAGCGCACCAAAGGGATCTAGCGTAACCTGCTTGCCGTTGATGTAATAGGTGCTTTTCTGTCCTGAAGATAAAGTAAAGTCACCGCTCTTATAAGCCCTAGTACAAATTAAATCTAATAATTGAGCGCGGCTTGAGGCAATATTTTCAGGATCAATAGTGATATTTACAGCAGTATTCACGGTGTGTGGTTGATTGTTGCGTTAAGTGATCCCCTCATTCTAAACACAAATAATCGCTCACTTCACTGACTAAATTGCTCGATCAACCGAACTTCCCTCTAATCGCGATGGTAAAAATCTCAAAAACTAAAACCCCTATGACTTACAGCGGGGCCCTTTTGCTGTTGACCATAGAGGTTTTAGGTAGGTTTAAGTTAAAGAGTTAATCAGAATTTAAGCTAATTCTGACAAACCACAGCTAGCCATCCTTAGAAAGGAAAAGCTAACAAATCAGGGAAAAACCGATTGGCTTCGATCAAAATACCAGCCGTAATGGTCATCCAAACAGTAGCCACCACGGGCGCAGAAGATAGAAAACGCATGGTAGAAATTTCTCCTAAAAATCTGATCAGTGCAAATAAGCACATTAATAATTCGTGTCAAGCAAAATACTTTAAGCAATAGCCGTGGTTCAAGCCGCAGCAATACTCTAAATAATTTACTTAGCGAGGGGAAACGGTGATTTCTTTTTCAGGAGCAACCAATTCGCCGCTTTGGAATTCCTTCAGCGCTGCCAAAGGCCAAATAAAACCAGTGAGCGAAAACTGCACTGCCAAAGGCACATCAATGATGATTTCCTTGTCAGCGGCATTTTCACCCTTCTTGATTGCACCCAAATAACCACGGCCGACCCAGCCGATCCAACCAGCGATGTACAAGAACAACAACCCAGGAATCACGAAATCCCCAGCGCGATCCAAACGACCATCACTGATCAAGTGGGGCAAACCTTCTTCGCCACAGAGCAAACCTTGAGCAGCATAATTACCAAAACGGGTTTTAGTCGCTTCGACCTTGCTTTGCAAATATTGAGCCGGAGCGCTACCAGGAGCGAAATTCTCTAAACGAGCGGTATAACCATCAACTTCGGTTTGTAACCGTTCTTGGAAAGCCGCAGAGCTAGAGCAAGGGGCTAAAGTGTCAAAGTTTAGGTCGGCATTGGCGGCAGGGGTGCTAATGAAGCTCGCACCAAACCACAAGCAGACAGCAAATACAATACCAAAGAGTCTTTTCATGGACTAACCTAGATACTAGATTGGTTGAGATAGGCGGATATAGATAAGATCGGCTGGCTAACGCATTTCATCTAAATCCATGTCAAAACCTATGATATGTCTCATTTTGGCAAATCCACAGCTTAACCGGCGGCTGGCTGCATAATTTGACAAAGCTGGAGTCATGGCATAGCCAAACAATAGATTTAGTGAGTTTAACGCTAAATTGATATGCAGTGATACAAGCCAAGGCGGTCATGTTTAAGGCATGCTCCCAGATGCACTCATATCAGGTTACATATCAAGCCAAGTTTCTTCCAATTTATGAAGTGGACAGATAGCCATAGATCCTATCTCAGCGTTTGGCCGTCGGTAAAGTAATCTTCACAAGCTGTAAAGTAAGTTTGCAATGTTTGATGACCGAGTGTGGTAAACCGATCTACTTCATGGGCACAATCAGACCTGATTTAAGCACTTAAAACTATTGCCCAGTCAGGGTTTGACTTACTTAAAAGATTTGCTATTGTCCTAAATTAGCCTGATTGCAGCATTTGGGCTGACTATTTTATTTTTAGATTTGACCAGCTTCTTTTTCCTGAGTTTGATTTCAGATTTAGATACTTTTGGGTGCTTTTTTGGATGTAAGTGGTAGATTTCTATGGCGACGGTGTTGGCGATTGAATCAAGTTGTGATGAAACTGCGGCGGCGGTGGTGCGCGATCGCCAAATTTTAAGTAATTGGGTGGCATCACAGATTGCAGCCCATGCCCCATTTGGTGGAGTAGTGCCGGAATTAGCTGCCCGTCAACACGTCGAAAGCATTAACCATTTGATTGCTTCAGCCATGATTGAGGCAAATTTAACTTGGTCAGAGATTGATGCCATTGCGGTTACCGTTGCCCCTGGTTTGATTGGTTCTTTGATGGTCGGTGTGGCGGCGGCCAAAACTTTAGCCCTATTGCACCACAAGCCTTTGATCGGTGTGCATCACCTGGAAGGTCATATCTGTTCTAGTTTTTTAGCTGATCCCCAACTAGAGCCACCGTTTTTGTGTTTATTGGTTTCGGGGGGACATAGCAGCTTATTGCACGTCCGTGACTATGGCCATTATGAAGTGGTGGGGCAAACCAGAGACGATGCCGCCGGTGAAGCTTTTGATAAGGTGGCACGGCTGTTAAATTTGGGTTATCCGGGTGGCCCCGCCATCGATAAAATTGCCCAACAGGGTAATCCTAATGCCTTTCGTTTACCCCAAGGCAAAATCAGTGATGCCCCCTATGACTCTAGTTTTAGCGGACTCAAAACCGCCGTCCTGCGCCTGACCCAAAAACTCACCGCCGCCAAAATCGCCGATTCTGATCCCTCACCGCTGCCTATTGCGGATATTGCTGCCAGCTTTCAAGCCACCGTCGCTAATGCCCTAGCCCAACGCACGGTGCAATGCGCCCAAGCCCTTGACCTAAATACTATCGTGGCCGTCGGTGGCGTGGCGGCGAACAGTGCCCTACGGTACAAACTAGTAAGCCTTGCCGCTCAAGGTTCAAAGCGTGTGATCTTCCCCCCTTTGAAATTGTGTACGGACAATGCAGCGATGATTGGTTGTGCTGGAGCATTACATTTTCAGCGCGGCGAATTTTCTAGCCTATCGCTTGGGCCTAAAGCCAGACTAGCCATCAGCGATTGCCAAAGCTTATATGTCAACTAGTTCTAAGACTAGAATCACAGCATCTAAAATAACGGCGCTGTGGTGCGCCCAAAAAATTTGAATAACTCTAATCAAAATCAGTTGTGATGAGATCCAGCCCTTAATTTACTGATGGTGATGTACTTTGCTCATTGATACCGCTCAAATCTCCCAATGATAAATCAGCTTGTTTATGATTTAACTAGGGTGATTTCCACAGGATTTATTACAGTTGTGATAATTAAATGTGATAAACCGTTAATTCCTCAGCTAATTGCCTTATATAGCCACTTTTCTAAGCCGATCTATCATCAGCCAAACGGCGGAAAATGGATCACATATCATGCAAAAAGCAGTATATTCAAGCTGATTAGACTAATATCAAACATTAAGAGTAGATGATGCTGCTTCAGCACCGACTTTTGGAGCAAATAACTACAAACAACCCGCAACCAGTAAAAGCAACTCATGGCACAAACATAATCTATGGGATCAATATCATATTTTTGAGTATGTGGTTACCCTAGAGTTTCTGATAACTTCCGAGCAGTTAATGTAACTAGTTAATTGATGCTTCACCCCATCAATGCTTTAGCCAAACTCACCCAATCATCTTGATAAGCAAATTGAAACTGTTTACTCACCTTACGCAGATAGAAAATCTGCCCTCATCCCCCCAGCCCCTTCTCCCAGAGCGGGAGAAGGGGAGCAAGAGCCATTTTTAGCTTTTTCCTTGTTCCCCTCTCCCAAAATGGGAGAGGGGCTAGGGGTGAGGGTCTTATAACCTTATGCGTAACATGAGCTGTTTAGGCAAGATTTATTCCCGATATGCCTAACTTGACCGCACCCCACATATTAGGGTGAACATTTTAAGATCCGACGATGGTTAGAACCGCAACGGTTACAACCGAATTTAAGATTACTGAGCTATCAATTCAATAGGTGGATTGCTGCATGGGGGCCTCTCAGCGCCTAAAACCGAAATTATTGGTTATCGACGATGAACCCGATAACCTCGACTTGCTGTGCCGCACTTTTCGCCGTGAGTATAAGGTCTTACGGGCAGAAAGTGGGCCAGAAGCAATGACTATTTTGGCCAACGAAGGAGAGGTGGCAGTAATTATTTCTGACCAAAGAATGCCCGTCATGAGTGGCACAGAGTTCCTCAGTCAGATGGTGGTGCAATATCCTGACACGATGCGGATTATTCTCACGGGATATACCGATGTGGAGGATTTAGTCGAGGCCATTAATGCCTGCAAAGTTTTTAAATATGTCACTAAGCCTTGGGATGAGAACGATCTACGCACCGTAGTCAAACAGGCCGTAGAAACCCATAATGTGCTGAAAAACCGCACCATGGAACTGCGGCGGGCCCTGCGGCGGGAATCTTTACTCAATGCCTTAGCCAGTGTGTTAAATCAGTCTAATGATTGCCAGCAGTTATGTCAGGCGGTGGTAGAGCATCTCGGCAAAAGTTTAGAGGTGGATTATTGTGTGTTGCGTCCCATGCGTGAGGGGCAGTTTGACGGGATGACAGCGGCTTATTGCCTGAATGATGTAGACCCCAGTTGTACGGTTGATTTAGGCAATTTTGAGGCTCACTTGTCCCCAGTTCATGAGCTAAAAGTCCTGCAAAATCTATCCCATAACCATCCCCACGGGACGTGGTTAGAGTCTGTGGGCATGAAGTCAGCCTTGATTGTGCCCCTCAAAGCCCAGCAGGAATGTTATGCCATGATGGCGCTGTATCGCAGTCATCAAGAGCCTTGGTCGCCAGCGGATCAGGAATTAGTCAGCCTAGTGGCGGATCAGTCGGCTTTGGCTTTGTCGCGGGTGCGGGCCTATGAACAGGTAAGAGCTTTAGCGGATCGGGAAGCGTTGATTAATTCGATTACCACGGTCATTCGTTCTAGCCTTGATCCCCAAAGTATTTTTGCTGCCATTGCCCAAGAGTTAGGGCGGGCCCTCAATGCCGATGGCTGTGCTTTGTCTTTGTGGAGTGCCGATGATGATCGAGTGCGTTGTGTGGCCTTATATTTGCACGAAGAAGATGGGGATATGGTCAATACCCATCCGCCCCAGTCACCGACGAGCATTGCTGATAATCCCATCCTGCAACAACTGATTGCAAGTAAACAGCCCGTAGCTGTCCATGACTTGCATGATTCGGGCATGGGGCGGCTGGTGGATTTGGCGTTGCGTTCTCCGGCCCGTGCTTTGTTGGTCGTGCCCTTGCAAGCCGAAGGCCGCATCATTGGCAGTATTTCCCTGCGGCAGATCCACGGGCCGCGCTATTGGCAACCCCATGAGATTAGTCTGGCCCAAGCGGTGGCCGCCCAAGCCGCGATCGCCGTGCAACAGGCTTATCTGTACCAAAAAACCCATCAACAAGCCCAAAAGCTTTTGGAACTAGATCGGCAAAAAACCGAATTTTTTCAAAATATCTCCCATGAATTTCGCACCCCACTAACTTTAACCATTGGCCCTTTAGAAGAAGCGATTAACAACAATCAACCCCTCGATCAAGAGCAGTCGGTGGTAGCGTTGCGTAACTGTCGCCGTTTGTTGCGGCTGGTGAACCAACTGTTAGACTTGCAGCGCCTTGATGCCGGTAAAATGCAGGCAAACTTTCACCCTTGCAATCTCAGGACAATTATCAGCCAAACCATCGAAGCATTTCAGTCCTATTGTTTGAAGAAAAATATTTATCTGAGTACGACCTATCGCAGTTGCCCACCGGTTTATCTGGATGTGGATAAATTCGATAAGGTACTCTATAACTTGCTGTCCAACGCGATGAAGTTTACCAATGGCGGCGGCAGCATCATGGTGCGTCTCGAATCCTATGAAGACTCTTGTATATTGGAAGTGCAAGATACGGGCATTGGCATTCGGGAAGATCAGTTAGAGCATTTGTTTGAAAGATTTCGCCAAGCCGAAGGATCGGTCAACCGCAGTTATGAAGGCAGTGGCTTGGGTTTAGCCTTGGTCAAGGAGTTGGTGGAACTACATGGCGGTACGATTAGCGTTAAGTCAGTCTATGGACAGGGGACAACATTTACGGTGATGTTGCGCTTGGGGTATGAACATTTGCCGGTGGAACAGGTGAGCCATATTCCTCTAGAGGGACATAGTGCTAATTTAGCTGCCATAGAACTAGCGGACATCGAAACCGAACTTGATGATGAAATCGCACCAGAGTCTTTAACTGGTGCAACAGGGGACAGCAATAATTCCCAACAGACAGAGGCTGGTAGTGTGAGCTTAAAAACCGCGACAAAAGTGGCGGCTACGGCTAGCAGTACCTCCCACGCCGAAACCAATGGCTATCAAGAATCCAAAGCTATTCTCAATTTGCAAGACGACCAGCACATTGCCAAGGTTTTAGTAGTTGATGACAATGGCGACCTCAGAGCCTATTTGCGGCGGGTGTTGACTGCCGCTGGCTATGTGACTCTAACCGCTCGCAATGGACAACAGGGTTTTGAACAGGCGCAAAAGCATCAGCCTGATTTAATCGTGACCGATTTGATGATGCCGCAAGTTTCAGGCTTAGATTTAATTCGGATGGTGCGCCAAGATCCACAATTGCGGGGTACGCCGATCGTGTTGCTGACCGCCAAAGCCAATGAAGAAACCCGCATCGAAGGTACGGAACAGGGAGCCGATGCCTATTTAGCCAAACCCTTTAATGATCGTGAACTGATGGCAGAGGTGCGTAATTTAATTGCCCTTAAAGCCAATGAAAGAAGGGTGTCTAAACTCAATAATTATCTGACTCAATCAGTATTACAGCGCTTTTTGCCTGCCTCTTTGGTCGAAAAAGCTGCCAAAGGTGAGCTATCCCTTGATTTGCGCCCCGTGCCCCGCATGATCACCGTATTATTTAGCGATATTGTTGGCTTTACCGAATTAGCTAATACCCTACGTTCGCGACGCACCGCCGAAATTCTCAATCAATATCTTGCGGCCATGAGTCGGGCGGTATTTGCCAATGGTGGTACTGTGGATAAATTTATGGGTGATGGGGTATTAGCTTTGTTTGGTGCGCCAGAGGAATACACCCCTAACGAACAGGTGCGGCGAGCGGTGCGGACTGCCCGACAAATGAAACAATCCCTTGCCGAACTCAATCAAATTTGGCAAGAAGAATCTCCCGGACATCGCATTCCGGCGGTACAGTTCCGGTGTGGGATTCATCAGGGGACAGCAGTGGTGGGGATGTTTGGCAGCAAAGAACGTTCCGATTATACCGCCATTGGCCCGACGGTTAATATTGCATCTCGGATTCAAGAGGCGGCTGATCCCGACTGCATTTTAGTTTCGGCGGCGGTGGCAGATTACCTCGAAGAAGAAGATATTGAAAAACGCCAGTTACTAAATTTCAAAGGGGTAGACGAAAGTATTTTGACTTTCTTAGTTAATACTTAAATCTAAGTAAATAACGACTCAAATCAGCATCGGCAAACAATCTCTAACTCATTACTAGTGGCTTTTGTTCATTTACTCTGATTTGAGAAAATATAGTAAAACAAATTAAGAATGGCATATAATGTAGCAAAAAGGTATAATATTTTGTCGAAATATTGAGTAGAAGAGGTGATGTGTTACGGTGTCGATTTATGAGAAAAAGTGGTTAAATATCTAGAAGATGGAGAAATTATAATCCAAGCATGAACCACTAAATCTTTATTAATCATGGATCATGCGCCAATTCATGGTAAGAATCAGATTAAGCGATTAGTAGAGATGGCAGGACATGAAGTTTTGTTCTTACCGACATACTCGCCAGATTTCAATGATATTGAGCATGATTTTAGTGCTTTGAAGAAGAGGGGCAGCTATGCTCTTCCTGGAATTATTATTGATCAGATTATCTGTGCTTACCGCTCTAGTTAATGTGCCATCCTTATCTTGTTTGGCTATAATTCTCTCTTCCTCCCTCTCCCCCTTTTTAAGGGGGACTAAGGGGGAGCAACTCCTACAACAAGCTAGCCAACAGCGCCTTCTGAGCATGAAGCCGATTTTCAGCCTCATCCCAAACCCGAGACTGCCCACCTTCAATCACATCCGCTGTAATTTCTTCGCCACGGTGGGCAGGCAAACAGTGTAAAACAATCGCTTCTGGATCAGCCAAACTCAATAAATCCTGATTCACCTGATAGGGTTGGAAAATGGGAATCCGATCCTCGGCTTCTTCTTCTTGTCCCATACTCGCCCACACATCAGTATAGAGAACATGGGCTTTCTCGCTCGCTGCCTTCGGATCAGTAGTCACAATCACTTCTGAATTCTGAGCTAAACCCCTAGCCTGGGCCACAACTTCAGCACTAGGAGCAAAATCCGCCGGACTTGCCACCCGAATATTCATTCCCACCAAAGCACAGCCAATCATTAGGGAATGCGCCATATTATTGCCGTCTCCTACATAAGTGAGGGTCAAACCTTCCAACTTGCCAAAAGCTTCTTTTACCGTTAGCAAATCCGCCAAAACTTGGCAAGGATGTTCCAAATCACTCAAGGCATTGATAATGGGAATGCGGCAATATTTCGCGAAAGTATCTAATTCCGACTGGGCAAAAGTCCGAATCGCTAAAATGTCCACATACCGATCCAGAACCCGTGCCGTATCTTCCACTGGTTCGCCCCGACTCACTTGGGTCACATTAGGATGTAAGTCAATCACATGACCGCCTAGCTGATGCATTGCCGTAATGAAACTGACCCTTGTACGAGTAGAAGCTTTACGGAACAATAAACCTAGGGTTTTTCGCTGGAAATCAAATTGGATTTTACCCGCTTTGAGGGTTTGGGCAAGGTCTAGCAACTCGTGAACTTCTGTCGGAGTCAGATCTGCTAAACTGAGTAAATCGCGTCCTTTAAGGCTAGCCATGATGGAGTGGTTAACAAATAGATAATAATGAATTTTTCTGCGAATCAGCAGAGCGCTGATAATCCTGAGTAGCTCAATCAGTAACTCAAACAGCTAGCTCTAGATTAAAAGGGCAATAGGGAAACTGATTCTGTAGTCAGCAAGGCAGTTAAACTGTCTCGTTAGTAGTAGATGTTCTGGTGACCACGGCTTCAACATGGGCGGTTTGAGTGGTCGTGTCTACTTGAGTGATTGCCCAACGCAGGGGCTTGCCGTGGCGTTCTAGTTCAGTTTGAATTGCCTGCACCAATTGGTCTTGGTTTTCATTGACAACAACTTCGGCAGTGATGAAATGAGTAGTCATAGGATCTGGGTAAGATAGGGCTAGATGTTAAGGTTTAACGGATGGGGCTACCTAACTGCTTAATTTTACATACATCTTTATCCATAGATTCGATTTATCCGCACCTTAAGCGATAACTCCATCAAATTGCCCCTAGATCGATTGCAGCCGATCTAAAATTTCTGATGTATCTCACCTATCGGTTAATTTAAAGCTATGAGGCTTTTTTAGCTGATCTAGTCTTTTGTAGTCAAAAATGATACTACTTACGCAAAGCCCAAATTGCCCTCATCCCCCAACCCCTTCTCCCAGAGCGGGAGAAGGGGAGTAAGAT
>JBAXSK010000409.1:0-2285 GCA_037130765.1 Pseudanabaena sp. ELA607 | reverse complement strand
AGTTTAACCTTTGATTAAGTGTTGGGGGCAACACAGAAGCCTTGAAAATAAATTAGTACACTAAATTCATCATGAATCAGTTCTATACCTAAAAAAGTTCTCGCCATGCAAGGTATTGAAAAGTCCGCAAGTCGTTTAAAAATATTTAAAGTTCAAATTTTATCGGGTATTGCATTTCTATCGGTCACCATCTTAGGGGGCGGGGCAGCTATTTTTTCCTTTAATGCTGCTGATAAAATCGGAATTACTTCGATCAAGTGTCAACGGGTGAGTAGTTCGGGTCGTGTTGATTGTCAAGTCAGTAACGGTCACTGGGCGGGATTGGCTAATCAGAAACACAATTTGAATGATGTTAAGCAAGCAAGCTTAAATGAAGGAATAAATGATACATATAGTCTGGTTTTGCAATTACCCAACCAGTCTCTAAAAGTTAGTACAGGTTTTGGTAGTAGTGGTAGTTTTCAGGCGAAGCAATTTCACGAGCAAATCAACATATTTCTACAGTCAGCTAAACAAGGCAAACAAAAAGAGTTGTCTCTAGCGACGGATATTATCAATAATATTGAACCTATTGTAGCTGTTGTTTTGGGAATATTGATGCTGTTGGCAATGATTACTGGCGGCTGGATATTAGGGCAATTGCTAGTATTTTATAAAACGTGGCGATTTGATCTTGAAACTAATTTGGTTACTTTTAGTAAATATAAGTTAAAAGATTTATTTACCCAAAAAGTCAAAGCTCAAGTTTATCAACTCAATCAGATTAGCGCTGTTGAAATCATTAACTATCAAGACCTTGGCGATGAAGAATCTACCCCAACCTATGCGGCAGTTTTAGTGATTAGCGCATCAGATCGTCAAAGGCAAAATTTAAAAATTACTGATACTAGTGCAGAATTAGCGCCCAAGCAAGCCCTTGCCCATGAAGTAGCTAATTTCCTCGGAGTACCATTCAATAGCACAATAGCTAACGTTAAAGAGCATCCTGATGATTTGATATTTACGGGACAAAAAATTGCCGGACAAGAAGCTCACTACAAGTTGTGGGGTGATTTAGCAGATTTGCCAAAAGAACCATCTTTCGCCCCAATTTTTGAGGCGGATCAGCAATTACAAGCTCTAGATTTTGTGCCGCTACAGATAATGACTAGCAGTGGGTTTCCTAATATTCAGATTGCGGGTTATGCCAATGAATCTCACAATTGCTATGGGACAATTCTGTTTCAATTAACAACGGAAGTTACCCAAAATCTGAAAATCAAATTCAATGTAACTGATGTGTATTTTGATTTTTATACATTAATGAAAAACGGTAAATCCCTAACCACCACTTCGGGAGCTAACGTGAATGATATGCCAGAAAAGAAAATATTTTGGAATTCTGCTCCTAGTGCTACCATACCTGAGCTTTACGATTTACATCAACAAAGGCTCAAGGAGTTATCAATCGCCGAGGATACTGGATTTGTCCCAGTAACTGCCAATTTACTTGGTTTAGCCATGGCGATTGATGAGTTTGTGCAACGCAGATTTAGCTAGTTAATTTGCCATGTAGAATGCCTTCAATTTCTTAGGATTAATCACGGAAGAATTACTCTGCTGGCTGATTCGGAATAAAGTTCAAGGAAACGCCATTCATGCAATAGCGTTTACCCGTAGGGCGCGGGCCATCATCAAACACATGGCCCAGATGACCGCCACATTTAGCGCAATGTACTTCCACTCGGGTCATAAAAAAAGAGCGATCTACACTGGTTTCCACCGCCCCTTCGATAGGGTCAAAAAAGCTGGGCCAACCTGTGCCACTGTTAAATTTAGTGGGGGCAGTGAATAAAGGTGTACCACAACCGGCACAGGCATAAATCCCATCGCTATAATTTTTATCTAAAGGACTAGTACCAGCGGGTTCTGTACCATGTTGGCGTAAAACCCGGAACTGTTCTGGAGTTAGTTCTGCCCGCCATTGAGCATCATCTTTTTGGATGGGAAAATCTTGATTCTTATTAGCCATGGGAATTTAACTGATGAATGTGGGGGTGTTTATCGGCGTGGATCAGAAACATTTTCTCATGGGTGCTTCTGTCGATGGCAGGGTAATCCCGAATGGATCACCGATCACCGCCTTAATTTTGCCCCAGATCAGCCACAAATCATGGATAAATCTGCCCTAGGCTATAGCTTGGTGCAGCCTATGTTCTATATTCATAATGCATTATTTATTTTCTGTAAAATATCATTCGCGGTTGGTCAAATTTTTCCACAGATTAACCCACCAACCTTCTGGG
>JBAXSK010000408.1:0-2318 GCA_037130765.1 Pseudanabaena sp. ELA607 | reverse complement strand
GAATTACCAATGTTAAATAGTGCATTTTGAGTAATATCTATCTCATCCCAATAGCCTTGGCTTTCTAGCCAAACTCGATATTTTTCTGCAAGACTATAAACTTGACGACATAAAGACCAATCTGTAAGACTACTTTCATTTTGTTTGGTTTGATATTCATCAAGAGTGAGTAATTTTCTACCTTCTTCAACAGAAAATACAGACCCTTTAATTAGATTGCGTATTTCTTGCCAGACTAAGATAGGATCTATACCTCGAAAATCCTTAGAACGATTTCTATAAAACTCATTCATAAAACGTTGCTGATTGACTTCTTTAGCTTCATTAAACTGACTTCCTTCGATAATATAATCCGTGCATAATTCAAGGTAATGACAGAATTTGAGTTTTTGAGGATAGTTTGGGAATACTGCTTTTGCAATACGTTCTGCTTCTTTTTGAAGAAACTTGTTGTACGTTACATATAGAACTCTATTATCAATATTTTCAAAACTTTTCCCTAAAGCGTGATAAATCAATATAGTAGTTTTGCCACTTCCTGCACTACCAGTCAACAAAACTGGCATCTCTTTCTCTACAAATTGCTTCTGCTCTGATGAAAGCCATAAATCGGGATTTTGATTTTTTTCAGGGTCAGGGACGTGCAAATAAAAGTCATCTCTAAGTGCTTCAAAATCACTCTCATCAACTTGAAGATTTTCGTTAGAACATATAAAATCAATAGCATTGGCAATTTCTGTATCATCCTTTAACTCATTGTCGAAATCTAGCACGTCAATAGGATCAGTAATATACTGACCACGATCCATTTGGTCATGAGTTACAAAATCTAAAATTCTAAATTGTGTTTTAGAGTCAGTTTTAACAACCGTTGCTATAATCCGTAAACTTATATTAAAGCGAATCCGAAATATACATTGATGACCGTGCATCTTCTGTATTTCACCAGCACAAACATCTCCTTTTATTATCTGATAAATTTTTCTTCTAAACCTTGCAACAGCATTAGAACTGAGTTTACTCTGTTCTTCTAACCTTTTTAAAGCTTGCTTAGTTATGCTGACATCCATATTCGTTTCAAGAAAATTTATTATTCAGATAATTTTATCAGTAATTTTAAATTCTAAATAGCAAAACATTCTAGCTGCTTAACTGGGACTGAAGATGTAGCAATGTATTTAGTTGGACGACTTTTAATTTTTTTGATTTTACCAAGCTTCTCAGCCTCTTTTAACCAACTACTGACTATCTTCTTAGGATGATTAAAGCCTTCCGCAATCTCATCTGGTGTTTGTGGAACAATGAGTGCTTTTTCAAGAGATGGTAGTATCACATAAAAGAGATTATCATATTGAGGCTGAGACAAATTTGTTTCTATAGTCTCTAAAGATTGTGTTTCAATAGAAATTTGATCAGTGGCTGAATCTATAATCTCTAAAGAAATATCTATTTTTTCTTCTTTACTGATGTTACGTGGAAGGAAAACAAAGTAAAATAAAGATAGAGACAGAAAGCGGTATAAAGTCGTGGACAGGCAGTTTTTAGACCTATACTCAGATTACCTAATCAGCAGTTTTGGTAAGGTAACGGCCACAGGACTATCAGAGTTACTAGGCGGCGAACTGAGCCATGACCAAATAACAAGTCGGTTGCGACAATGTACAGGCGGTTCACCAGAATTATGGCATCTGGTCAAACCAACAATTCGCAAGCATGAAAGCGAAGATGGGGTATTGATAGTTGATGACACACTGGAATACAAACCATATACTGACGAAAACACGATAGTAGGATGGTATTTTGATCATAGTAAGAACCGTAGCATCAAAGGCATAAATATCCTCAACTGTATTTACCACAACCAAGAGATCAGTCTACCTGTGGCTTATGAAATTGTGGAGAAATTGAGAGCGGTAATCGACCCCAAAACAGGTAAAACCAAATTCGTATCTAAGGAAACTAAAAATGCAATGATGCGAAGGATGCTTCATGTCTGCTGTCAGAACCAATTGAAATTTCGCTATGTGTTGACAGATATTTGGTTCAGCAGCAAAGAAAATATGAAATATGTTAAACAAGGAGTCAAAAAAGACTTCATTATGGCTGTCAAAGGTAATCGTTTAGCCATTTGTGCAGACGACAAAAGTCAGGGAAAGTTCGTCAATCTTGAGTCAATTGAGTTAAAACCAGATTCCTGTTGCAAGGTGTTTTTGAAAGGACTTGATTTTCCCGTCTTAATCACCAAGCAAGTTTTTAAAAACAAAGGTAGTGATGCAAAGTAATGTTTAGGCTGAAAGCGAGGCATTGTAATGATGTAT
>JBAXSK010000407.1:0-2318 GCA_037130765.1 Pseudanabaena sp. ELA607 | reverse complement strand
ACTGATAGTTAATTCAGTTTATCTTGTATTATGCTGTGATCTGTTTGTATGCTCTAAGAACAATCAGTAAATAATTTTCTCTATACGGGTAAATTAAACTCATCATTTCTGGTTAAGCAAAATAAATAGCTGGATTTAATTTCATCAAAAAACAAGTTATGTGGACAAATTATTAGATGTAGCGGTTTGTTTTGATAAGATCAGGCAAGCAAAATATCACCTTAGTGCAGGGTGACTGTAGTAGAAAGCGTTGGCTAGTTTATCTTTGTGGAGCAAGTTTGAGGCATAACTTGAAAAATAAACCAAATTATATTGTCTCAATTTGGTTTGGGTTAATTACATAGTTGACGGGTCAGGAGGTTAAGGCTCTCATTCCTGCCTACTTTGTTAAATATGTTTTACCTGTAGAAGTGTTTGCTAGAAAACAATACAACTCAACTACCACAGCATTAGGGAGAGTTTTTCATGTTAAAAAAACCCAGCATCAGCATTGTTACGCAGTTTTATCCACCAGATTATGCCGCTACGGGTCAGTTTATCCATGATCTCGCTTCAGCATTGGTTAGCGCTGGTCACTCGGTGGATGTCTATACCGAAATGCCTGGCTATGCCTTTAAAGAGCAAAATGCCCCACGCAGCGAAGAATTGCAAGGAGTAAGAGTACGCCGTTCTGGTTCGGCTGCGGCGATCCCTAAGCGGATTCGGAGCAAATTGCTCAGTAGTTTGACATTCTGGTTACGTTGTTTAGTCAAATTACGCCACACCACCCTGCGGGGCAAGCATTTATTATTAACCTCGGCTCCGCCTTTTCTCGGATTGATTGGCTGGATCTATAACTTGATTCTGGGGCATCAGTACAGTTGCATTATTTATGATGTCTATCCTGATGTGGCGGTGCGTCTTGGCGTGGTGCAGCCTAATCACTGGCTAGTTAAATTGTGGCATTTTGTCAATGGCATGGTTTGGCATCGGGCGGCCTCACTAATTGTTTTAAGTGAGCCAATGCGAGACTTACTGATTAGCAGTCATCCCGCCATGAGCCATGAAATGCAGTCTAAAATTCATGTGATTCCCAGTTGGGGCAATCCCCATGAAATTCAGCCGATCCCTAAAGAACAGAACTGGTTTGCCCATAAACATGATTTAGTCAAACCTTTTGTGGTGTTATATTCCGGTAACTTGGGGCGTTGCCATGATGCCGATACCCTCATTGCCTGTGCGGAATTGTTACAAAATCAGCCCCACATTAAGTTTGTTTTTATTGGTAATGGCGTTGGTTCTACCCAAATTCGCCATCTCAAAGACCAGGGGCAATTGCCTAACGTGATCCAATTGCCTTACCAAGAGCGGGAAGTTTTGCCATTTTCTCTAACTGCTTGCGATTTGTCTTTAGTCAGTGTCAAAGACAATGTGGATGATGTGGTGGCTCCATCTAAGGTTTATGGGATGTTGGCAGCAGGGCGGCCCATTGCCGCAGTGTGTCCAGAGGGCAATTACCTAGAGCAAATGATGGTTGATGGTGAATGTGGGCAATCTTTTACTAATGGGGATGCCGCCGGTTTAGCGGAATTTATTTTGCACCTAGCCCAAAGCCCGACTTTAGCTAGAGAACTAGGGCGTAATGCGCGGCATTACCTCGAAGAAAATTTCACCATTGAGAAGGTATTACCGCTGTACATGGCAGCCTTAAACCTTAAACCACAGGTTTCTAAGCTCACCGAAATCACATCCCGTTTACCCAGTGAAAACATTGCCATGTTTGGAAAGCCTAAGGTTTCTTAAACTCTGGCTGATTGCGGTTCCATGATTCTAGTCTAACCAATACTTATTTCATCAATAACTATTTGGTTAAATCGACGTGCTTAAGGTAAGGTACTCTCACAAATAAATACAAATAAATAGTGCGCATTGCTGCTCACAACTCAATTTAATCATGATTTTCATAGGTGAAATTTCTTGGTTAAAGTTTTAATTAGGAAGCCATCTAATTCATTAGCATTGATGTTTTTTTCGGCTTATATTGCTCACTTCAGGCGCTGCTAAATTTGTTCTATTGAGCCATCAATATCTAGTAGATCTGCCAACGTTGAATATTTGCGATGCTTGGGTTATACCCTCTCCATCTTCTAGATATTTAACCACTTTTTTTCGTAAGTTAACCCTGTAATATATCAGTTCTTTTACTCAATATTGTTGATAAAACTATTATATGCTCTTTCCTAAATGACGTGCCATTCTTAATTTGTTTAACTATAAGATATGATTAACAGACAATAATTTAAGCGTTATTTACTGGCTCACAAGTTCTGTGATATGTC
>JBAXSK010000406.1:0-2325 GCA_037130765.1 Pseudanabaena sp. ELA607 | reverse complement strand
GCTACGCAACTTTGGCAGTTCTTGCTGCCGATCGGTACTCAGAGTTACTCCATTTAGACTTCGGAGTTAGAGATACTCTTGAATAGGATCTGTTTGGTCTCTGTTTTTGAAACCGAGCGCCTACGCTGCTGAGCAAATTGAATATACCCCTTTCAAGGGCTTGAGATGTGCCGATGATAAGGCTTTCTATATTTCTTGTAAATGCGGCCACGCTGTTTTTAAAGTTGGTGAGGTTTTTTGTTGTTGTTTTGGCTGTCTTATTTTTAGTTTTATGATTGTCATCAGTATGATTGGTAAAGATTCGGTTGAGGGTGATTAGCGCTAGTTGGGCGTAAATCTCTTGGCGAACTCCGCGCAGACTTTTTGAATGAAATTCTTCGGTTGCCATTGTGTATTTAGTAGTTTTGTAGAGTTCTTCGATTCCCCAGCGGCTATGGTAGAGATCTTGAAGCTCGCCGTGCGGATATTTTTGATCGAGCAAAGTCGTGCCGAGAAAGTATTCTTTGTCATTTATACGATATCTCACTAGACGAAGCTCTATGGGCTCAATTGAAACATTATTCTTTTGTAATTTCGCCGCTGACTGTACTCCGGGGGTGACGCTAACAATGCTGTCCGTTTCTTTGCTATCCATAAATTTCTGGATTACCGTGTATGTGCTCTCATACAATCTAAAGACGCCGTGTATTCCTTGCTCGATATGGGCGCGCAATAGCTGGTACGAAAAGTACCCCCTGTCGTAAACGACGATGTCACCGGCTTTTAAGGCGTGATGATGTGTTAACGAAGCCTGCCGCTCATTGGTGTCATTGGTGAGTAAAAAGTCGCATGGGATACCAGCCTTAAGGCGATAGAGGCAGCTTAGAAGACCTTGGGGATAATGCGTTTTGTCATTTGATACTTTAAATCCATCACTAATCAGTTCATGCGGAAGGTTAATTTTGCTACCGTCAATGGCATAGAGTTTGTGACCATGAAAATTGAAGTCTTCGTTTGAGAAGCTGTTGTCGTATGCTTTAATAACGCGGGAATTAATGATCTTAAATATGTTTTCATCAAGCTTTAGCCTGCCTTCACCAAATGTAGATGGAGCAATTGGCATTTTTTGCGGTAAAGGAAGCCCTTGATTGCGACAGCTTTCCCAAACCTCATCGATAGTTGAGCCGTAGCCTTTCTTGGCGCGAGTAGCCACGAGTCTAAATATAATTAAAACTAGTAACATCGAGTCGGTGACGCGTCGCCTCTTTTGCCAAGTCGCATCAAACTCTTCGGCAATTGTCCTAATCAGAGGAGCAACTGAAGACCAAAATACTAAAATGTTATCGTGGATTCGGCATAAACGATCTCGTATGTCTTCATCAGTAGTCTTTTTGATGGCTTGTCCATCGCCTCTTAGCAAAATATCGCGGAAATTTTCTACTAGCGGATAGAGGTAGATATCTTTGAGGGACTGCTGCTGATTTCTGGTCTCTTTCGTTCGTCCTCGCCCTTTGGTTTCTCCAACTTTCTTCCAATTTGCTGCTTGATAACAAGTTCCAAGGTACTTTTCTTGATCCACAAAAGTCTCAATTAACACGGGACAATATCCATATCTAGCACACCAATCATCGGCTATTCTTGTTGGTATCAGCGACAAGGCCTTGCTAGCAAGATTTGGCACATGAACCCAAGGAAAAATCAAAAATCTTGTGTTGGAAATAACAAGATTAAGGCGCTTTATCCGATGTTTTCTCTGCCATCCAATCCAGTCGTCACGATCTTCTAGAGCCCACATTGACGATGCAAAAAGAAGGAGACCTAGTTCACGGCCACTGCCATCGATCACGAAGTAGCGAAGAAAAGCGCCATAAGGTTTCCTGTACCCTAAGTAATGATGGTTTGCCATTTGTTCTTTGAAACGCTCTCCATCCTCTTTACCTTCGACAAGCCTTAAAGAAATTGGCTCTATGCCGCCAAGAGTCTCTTCTATCGTTGGCGGCATCTCTACTTCAACTGGAGCTTTTAAAACCTTAACACGGCTGCGCCTCTCCTCTAATTTTGGAAGCGAACATAGACCTTTCGCTTCAAACTTTTCTAATAGGCTTAACGCTGAATTTATTTTTAACGAGCCGGTCGGAGTCGACCAATTAAAGTGCTCACAAATAGTATGAGCAAGCTCCCTTCGTGTGAGATTTTTAAATATTTTTGTCGTCTCGATGATTTGATGAATCTGATTTCTTGAAAAACGCCGTCCTCGAAACGTTGTCGAGCTCAGTGATTCCACTAAATCTGCTGGCATGAATGATTCTCCATATAAGGTCGCCATTCAAATATCCAACAATTCAG
>JBAXSK010000405.1:0-2336 GCA_037130765.1 Pseudanabaena sp. ELA607 | reverse complement strand
TTCACTATCTTACCTTATCTTACCTTCTAATCCCCTTTTTATGCAACAACGCCCAAAATATTTGTAAAAATTGCTACCAGTTTCTCTTCCCCAACCATCAACAATAGTAATGTGACGAATATTATCACCATATCCCACCATGACAGAACCCACCCTACAAATTCGTGATTTAGACGTATACTATGGCGAAAGTCATATCCTGCGCCGTGTTGACATGAGCGTAAGTCCAGCGCAAATGGTCTGCCTTATTGGTCGTAATGGAGTTGGTAAAACCACTTTACTCAAATCCGTCATGGGATTACTCAAACCTAGAGTCGGACAAATCTTTTTTCAAGGGGAAGATCTGGCAAAATTTACGCCTGACCGTCGCGCTCAAATGGGGATTGGTTATGTGCCTCAAGGTCGCGAAGTGATTCCCCGTCTGACGGTGAAAGAGAATCTGATTTTAGGTTTAGAAGCGCTCCACAGGAGACGTAAAAACATTCGCAAAGAAATTCCTGATCATATTTTCGAGCTTTTTCCGGTACTCAAAACTATGCTAGGCAGAATGGGCGGTGACCTTAGCGGCGGTCAGCAACAACAGCTTGCCATTGCTCGTGCTCTGATGGGAGAACCCCAGTTATTAGTACTAGATGAACCCACCGAAGGCATTCAACCTTCAATTATTCTAGAAATCGAAGCGGCAGTAAAGCGGATTGTGGCAGAAACAGGAATTTCCGTTTTATTAGTGGAACAGCATCTGCATTTTGTGCGCCAAGCGGATTGGTACTATGCGATGCAAAAAGGTGGTATCGTTTCCGCTGGGTCTACCGCTGAATTGAGTAATGATGTGATTCAAAAATTCCTTGCTGTGTAGTTGAATTCAAACAAATATTACAGATATTAATGATAAAATCTTTGTGGGGCGGGCATCTTGCCTGCCTCTGCATTGTTTATACCATGAACATTGGTAAACCATTAGACCAAAAGCTGCACTAAGAATCTGCTAGTTTACAGCTTAATGGAAATCTTAATGTAAAGCTTAGTTTAAATGTGATAATTCATCAATATATCAACAATTCCTAAAATTTTATTAAAATCTTGTAAATGATTTAGAAATCTTGATGGAAACAAACAAACATTGGCATGGACAATTAGATTTAGCCTTCTCATCCCAAGGTAATACTTTTAATGCTGAGGGTTCCCATCAATTATCTGAGATAATTCCCATATATCAAACCCATTGCCGGGTTCACACCTGCACTGCGCCCTATCGGATGCAACGGGCTTTTTATCCTGAAGGGAATGGCATCTGTCATGGGGTGGTATTGCATACAGCAGGCGGCATGGTACAAGGTGATCAGCTATCCTTAAAAGTGCAGAGCCAACCCCACAGCCACGGTATTTTAACCACAGCCGCCGCGACTAAAATCTATCGTAAAATCTATCCTCACCAAGATTCTTTTGACCAATCTCCTCCAACGGAACTATCTAAAAATCATCAGACAGGAATTACAGAATCTAGAACCAAGCAAAAGATTCATTTCACTATTGCACCTCACGCATGGCTCGAATGGCTCCCCCAAGAAACGATTGTTTTTGCCGGAGCGGACTATCAGCAAACCCAACGCATTGATCTGGCGGCGGAAGGGATTTATCTCGGTTGGGAAGTGGTGCGTTTCGGTCGCACAGCGCGGGGCGAAAAATTTACCGTAGGCGATTGGCGTAACCATACGGAAGTGTGGCGCGAAGGTCATCCCCTCTGGATTGATCGCCAATGGTTAACCGGCAGTGCAACTAATTGCGAAAGTATTCATGGTTTAGCCGGTAGTTCGGTGATTGGTACTTGCGCTTTTGTGGGACAAGTTTGTGAACCAGATTTAGTAAATCAACTATGGGCACAATTACGCCACCGTCAAGCTAGGGGGCAAATGATTGGGGAAGCCGGAATTACGCGGTTATGGAGCGGCTTAGTTTGTCGGTATCGCGGGGATAGCAGTTTAGAAGCGCAGCAATGGTTTTGGGAAGTCACGCAAATTCTGCGGCAAACCTATAGCGGCGTAACTACCAGCGTACCGAGGGTTTGGCAATGGGGACAGGGTAGTGATGGGTTATAGTGACTCTTACAGATTACCTTTGAGAGGTTGGCTCCAACGCAGTGTTAGACCTTCTGCGCTACATTATCTAACCTTGGGTTATTAAGTTCAGAACTTTCAAGATGGCAGCGATCACAGTGATAAATTTTATTTTAACTAATGTGAGTGGGAAGTCCCGCACTCTATCCGTTTACAGGATGAGTGAGGGGATGAAAACGAACCAGAAAACAAATTGAGCGATTAGCGAATCAATGATAAAAT
>JBAXSK010000404.1:0-2349 GCA_037130765.1 Pseudanabaena sp. ELA607 | reverse complement strand
TGGTGAATTGGTGTTGGGATTAATTGTTTGGGAATTATCTTTTGCTGTCGCAGTATCTGTAATTTGCGAATTAGAATTGTCAGTCATAAATTATTAGAATTAGGTTTCAGAATTAGGTTAGAGAATAGCAAATCAAAAATTAATCTAGGCTAAGGTCGGGGCTATTTAACGAACTGAGATTTTAATTCGGCAGCTTGGTGTAATAGAGATTCGGCAAATGCCATCGCTTGGGTAGCTGTAGCTTGTTTAGTACTGGGTTTAGGGGCTTTAGTTTTAGATTTTGACGTGTCCACTGGCATAGCATCGCTTCTAGTTGGAATTGCCGCTATCTCCTGATGTGCTGCCACGCCACTGGCAATTTGGGCTAATTCTTGTTTGCGTTCCTCATTATTGAGAGCTTTAACCGCAATATGGGTGCGTTCTTGGGTGGTAGTGCCGCCTTGTTCCATAATTATTGGTTCCCAAATTACCTGCTTGCACACTTGAAAATGATGATCCGCAATGGCAGCCACAATGGGTTGGTGCGTCACACACAATACCTGGCTCTGACGGCTCAGATGCCATAACTGCAAAGCAATGGCTTGGGCCACTCGACCTGAAACTCCTACATCAATTTCATCAAATACCATCGAGCGATCATTGATTTGCGTGGTTAATGATGCCAATGGTTCGCTAATGCTTTCTAAAATCAGATTGCCATTGATGGGATTTTGCTCTAGCCCTGTTGCAGTAGTTGGATTGGGGCGTTTTTTGCCAGTATTTTTAGTTTTAGCTGAGTTAGCATTCTTATTTCCATAATTACTATTTTTTAGAGAAGATTTCAAAGCCAACAAAAACCGACTCATTTCCCCACCAGAAGCGGTATCAGCTAAAGGTTGCAGCGGTTCGCCAAGGTTAGGACTAAATTCAAATATGATGCGATCAGCACCGTAACTAGCAGGCGGCGCGTCATAAATTCCCACCCGAAAACCGACTTTTTCCATCGCTAAAGCTTGCAGGGCTTGGATCTGTGCTGTCTCTAAAGACTTGGCTGCTTCGCGTCGTAAATTAGTTAACTGATGACAGGCTTGCTGTAAGACAATTAAATCTGTTTGGGCTTGGTGTTCTAATTCTTCAATGGATTGATCTTCGGCATCAAGGGCGGCTAATTCGCGGTGTAATTTGGCTAGATAATCAATCACTTCCGGCAGACTAGAGCCATATTTACGACAAATCTGCTTGATCTGTCCAATGCGTTGCTCTACTCGTTCCAAATCTTCGGGATTACTCTCTAAATCATCGCCATAACCACGAATTTGCCGCCCCGCCTCTTCGATCTGGGCTAAAGCCGTACTGACTAATTCCAAAATAGGCAATACCTGTGGATCAATCTCTGCCATGGCGGTTAAAGTTCGTTCCGCTTGCCCTAATAAATCTGCTCCAGCTTTATTTTGGTCATTTTGATAAAGCGCTTCATAAACACTAAAACTCTGTTCCTGCAAATCTACCCCGTGGGCAAGGCGTAACCGTTCCGCTTCGAGTTGTTCTAATTCATGGGGATCCACTAACTGGGCATTCTCTAACTCGCGCAACTGATAGCGCAACATATCCAAATGCTGTAACCGTTGTCGTTCATTCTGTTGGCGTTCTTGCCACAGCCGATGGGAGCGCTCTTTTTGGGCATAAAGATGGGCTACGATTTGCCGCTGTTGCCACAAACCCTCGCCACCAAAGCTGTCTAGCCAATCTCTTTGGGTATCACTGCGACTGAGCAAAATTGCCTGTCCTTGAGCCGTGATTTCCACCAACATTTCTCGCAAAGCCTGACTCTGTTGGCGATTAATCACTACGCCATTAACCCTAGTACGGGTACTTTTGGGGGTGATTTCGCGGCTACATAACAGGGTTGGTTCTTCGAGCAATTCAATATCTTCGTCATTGAGCCATGTAGTTAATTGCGGCGATAATGCGAAATTAGCTTCTAAAATTGCTTTTTCTGCCCCAGTGCGAATTACTTTAGACGAAACTTTACCCCCCAATACTGCGTCCAAAGCATCAAGGATAATTGATTTACCGGCTCCCGTTTCTCCAGTGAGAATATTTAGACCGGGCTGTAGTTCCAGTTCTAAATAATCAATCAGGGCAAAATTGGTGATCTTCAGACTCAGCAGCATAAAGGGCAGGTGGTCTAGGGCAATAGCTTCTAGGATAGCATGGCACATTTAGCCTATGTTTGACTATGGTTGAATATGAAGATACTTGGTAATAAGGTATAGGCGCGATTTTTAGGGTTTAATTGCCCATAGTGATGGTGCGGATTTTTTGCGGATCGATTACAGTTTAGATGATATATGGATTGGTTAATCTGAT
>JBAXSK010000403.1:0-2371 GCA_037130765.1 Pseudanabaena sp. ELA607 | reverse complement strand
TGAAAGCAATAAATAGAACCACCCCGTCAGGCTTTGCCTGCCACCCCTCCAAGGGAGGGGAATTACAGAAAAGATTAAAATTCCCCTCCCTTGGAGGGGTACGCCGTAGGCGGGGGGTGGTCAAGTGCTTTTAATGTGCCAAAATAATTTTAAATGACTATATATACTATATAATATACTACATATAGTAAAGGCTCCAGTTCTCTCACCTACTATATGTAGTAAAAGTTCATTTCGCGAAGGTTTCAGCCTGATTCCCGAAATGACACAAATTAGCCCATTTCAGCGATTAAATAATCCATAAATTGCCGCGCCGTTCGCCCTGAGCGTCCATTATGTCGCGTAGCCCATTGCAAAGCCCGAAAGTTCAATTCCGCTTCATCTAACTGAATCTGAGCCTGCTTCGCTAAATGATGCACAATACTGAGATAGCTGGTTTGATTGAGATCGGTAAATGTCAAAGCAATCCCAAATCGATCTGCTAGGGATAGTTTTTCCTGCATCGTATCCCAAGGATGCACGTCTTCACTATCACTCGGTCTTGGGCGATCACTATGGTATTCTCGCAATAGATGGCGACGATTGGAAGTGGCATAAACCACTAAGTTTTGGGGTTTTGCGGTGATATTCCCTTCTAAAACTACTTTCAAGGCTTTGTAATCTTCCGTTTCTGCTTCAAAAGAAAGATCATCGACAAAAATAATAAACTTGAGTGGCGAATCTCTAATTTGTTCAGCCACTGCGGCTAAATCCTTTAAATCCTGCTTAGCCACCTCAATCAATCGCAATCCCTGTGCGCCATAACGTCCCACCAAAGATTTAACTAGCGAAGATTTACCCGTGCCGCGACTGCCATAGAGTAAGACGTGTAGCGCGGGATGCCCTGCCAAGAGAGATTCAGTATTTTTTAATAGAACTGATTTCTGCCATTCCAATTCTTGCAAGTCATCTATGGCAATCGAATCAGGATATTTCACCCCTTTTAAAGCACTATTGTGCCAAGTAAATGCCATAAACCGTGAGAAAATACCGACTCCATTAGTCCGATAATATTGCGCTAAATCGGGAATTAGTTCATCCCATGTCCGCCCTGATTGAGTCGGCTCTGGAAATGGAAATGGCAAATTCGCATCTAATACCCACGGTGGCAAACTCTGATCTAAGGTGGAAATCAAACGATGGGCATCCCATTGCGCTAGGGTTTGCAAGCTGTTTAAGTCATGACGAGCCGCCGTGATCAATGCTATGGGCAGATTCTCATAGGGTTGATTCTGAGCTACGCTAGAGAAAGAATTATCAGAACTGCAAATTCTTTGGGCTAATAAACTAGACCAGCTTTCTCCTGTCGCCACCATTGCCTGAAACCATTGCCCATAGGCGGCTACACAGGATAAACGAGCCGTAAAACCACCTAAAACTTCATATTCGAGCAATGCGCCAATTAATTCGCCGTAAGCTTTTGTGGCGGGATGACGAAACACATTACGATAAAGTAATAGACTGGCAATGCGCCATTGTAAGGTGCGGATTATCGTATTGTGAACTTGCGATTCCATGATTTATAGATATTTTGCGGTGATTTACTGTTATACTGCGATTTTATGATTAAAGAACTGAGCTAAAAATTTTCTGCTGCATACCTGTCCTCTATCCCAGCGATAATAGCTGTAATTAATTGGCTGTAATATTAATTGTCTGTAATTGGCGAACGCTGGATTTTGGGCTTAATTTAAGGTAATCCCAAGTTATCAGTTTCATCACCACCGACTAGAGGATAACCCCGCCAAGGCAGATCAGGAACTTGATTGCAATAACCAAACACTGCTGACCATCGCGCCGGAAAACTTCTATCTAGGAATTGCAGCGATAACTGTCCCCAATAATAGGTTGGTTTGCCATCTCTTCCTTCACGATAGGTTGCACAACGCACCTTTGCCTTAGATTGACTCCAATAACCATAATAATTACGACGGTTATCCAACTCTGAACTCAATCCTTCAATAAACAAAGTGCCCGAAAGATTATTACCATAGGTCCAAATTGCCGTCGTACCGCGATCAGTTTGATAAATTACTTTGCCGTAATCACTTTGCCATACTTCATCGGCATGGGCTGGAGTTCCCCCCAAAAAAGCACTAAGGGAAATTAAAGTTCCTAGTATCACATCTCGTAAGCACTTGACTAAGGGAATCTGACGCATCGGTTTAGTTTGATATAGGTAAACCATTATAGCTGTTTGCGGTTTGATGGGGGACAGATTGTAATGATAAAATTAGTGCAACCGCACACGTTTCTTAACAAAAGAGGAGATATTTCTTAACAAGCACGAAAATGGAAGATAGAAATAGGAGAATTGAGCATATTTAGAAAG
>JBAXSK010000402.1:0-2398 GCA_037130765.1 Pseudanabaena sp. ELA607 | reverse complement strand
ATAATTATTCGTAAGCTAATGTTCGTAATCTAAATTATATGCAACTAGTTTCGATTTCATGTAGCATAGATATGCTTCACAAAGTCTTTATGAGTTGGGCATCCTGACTGCTTATGGCATACTGTACCTATACCTAGAATAAGCTCTGTAATGCATTAAGAACGAGTTAGATTAGGAGCATTATACTCACGCAGAATTGCCAAATTACGGCGGATATAGTCTAGCGTGTTCTGATCACCAACAGACTCATAATAAGACAAACTCTGCTCTAACATTTCAATCGCCTTACGAATATTAATTGGCGAAGTTTGCATAGAGTAAGTTTCCATCAACTGAAGTCGAAACGCAGCAATTAGTTCTGGTTGATTCGCTTTAATTGCCAGAGATAAACCTTTCTCATAGTGGTTTTGCGCCAATTGCCACAGCCCCACATTGCCATACAGGGAACCAGTCTGGTAATACAATCTAGCTAAATTAGTATTGGAACCACCTTGAGCAATATTCCTCTCTAATAAATTCACAGCTTCATCATTCATGCCATAGCTAGCATATATGTTGGCTTTGAGTTCAGCTTCCACTTGCGGTGATAAACTGTTAGGTGGCACAGCCGCTAAACTATTTCTCAAAAACAAGTGATTTTGTGGTGTAATTACTTGAAAGAAAGCACTTTCACTTAATCCCTGAGGGTCACGGTTTGCACTGTTATTATCTCTTTGAGGCAGGTTACCCCTAACATTTAAAGTATATTCTCCCCCCGCCACCAATGGAATTCCCTTACCATTAGCATTATATCTGACTTCAGTTTGACTCGTTTCCATCTCCCACATTACTTCATTTTGGGAATTCAGTACCTGCACCGTATAAGTTACGGGCGTAGTCGTGTTTTGTGTCGTGATCTGATTCCATTTCAAAAGAGGTGTAGTTTGTAAGACTGTGCTTTGTCTCGGACTAATTACATAAGCATAACCGAGGGGAGCTACAATGGCTCTACCCTTTCCAGATGGGCAACTACTCTGGGCGAATCCTTCGGATACACAGGCAGCCCAAAACAATACAGAAGCGCTCCCCACGCACAATCTTCTGAGCATCTTAATCAATGTGGGATAATTCGGCTTAACATCATGAGTTACAGGATTTAGTAGGGAATAAGCCAATTTGATCATAAGAATATCTCTAGCAAATCATTTCTCTAATAATATCAGATATAATACAGCGTTTTGCAGATTGTGGGGTCACAGATGTTTATAATAAATTTCTTTAGCAATTTCTTTAGCATAGCCATCTTGTCTGCCTATAGTGTATTTCATATAGATGAGATAGGCTGTATTCTAGATATCTATGTCAAATAGAATATTCAGTAAAATAGCAGTGAAAATCTTCATTTTAATTAATAATTGATTGCAGTCAAATCTATTTGTGACTAAAATCATTTTGAAGGATAAATCAGTCTAAATTAATGTTTTTTAGCCAATTATTTTTAATATTTTATTTGTATTTATTTGTATTTATTTGTATTTTCAGTTTGATTATTTTTCCTCAACTTCCCCTCAACAATTACAAATCATCAAAAATTAGGTTTAATTAGGCGCAATATAATGTCACTATTTATTGTGGCTCCAAGGTCAAATTCTACCTAATAAATAACATCACATCTATGACTGGCACTATCGACTTAGTTACATTGCGCTCCGAAGCTTTAGCGAACCATAACAAATATCGCGCCACCCACCACAGCCCCGCTATGTCAGCGCAGACCGCCCTAGATAGTACTTGCCAACAGTGGGCCGAATATCTATCTGCCAATGGGGTATTCCAACACAGCACCCCAGCCCAACGGAATAACGCGGGGGAGAATATTTATGTTTACTACACCACTGCCAGCGCTCCTACGGCTGTCACCATTGCTAAAGAAGCCGTTGCCAGTTGGTATAACGAAGTCAAAGATTATGACTATACCAAGGCTCAATTTGCTTCTAATACCGGACATTTTACCCAAGTGGTTTGGCAAGCTAGCACAGGTTTAGGCACTGGGGCAGCCATTGGCACTAAAGTGATGAATGGTACTACTTTCAATGCAATTTATGTCGTATGCCAATATGCCCCCACTGGCAATATGTCCGGTGCTTTTGCGGCTAACGTTCTCAAACCCTAATTTGGTTCTCAGCTAAATTGCAGATCATATAGTCAATCAAAGTAAGCATGGCACAGCTTGAATGCAATAAATAGCACCACCCCGTCAGGCAAAGCCTGCCACCCCTCCAAGGGAGGGGAATTACAGACAAGATTAAAATTCCCCTCCCTTGGAGGGGTACGCCGTAGGCGGGGGGTGGTCAAGTGCTTTTAATGTGCCTAAATAATTTTAATGACTATAATTGCACAGATCATAAAAATACCCGCT
>JBAXSK010000401.1:0-2410 GCA_037130765.1 Pseudanabaena sp. ELA607 | reverse complement strand
CAACCCAACCTACATTTTCCCGATCACTTAATCTCAATTCCGCAATACTAAATAGAACAACTTACCATCACCTTTAATTAATCCAGCCCGTTGTTTCGCTTCTTCGCCCGAACCCATGAAAATATCGACCCGTCCCGCGCCTTTGATTGCACCACCAGTATCATGATCTAGGACAAATCGCGATACTGGACGCAACTCTAAAGCATTGGTTTGAGGATTACGGAATGGCACTTCGGTTTGAATTAGGGCTAAACCACCGGCGGGCATAATTGATTTATCTGTCGCAATGGAACGCTCGGCGGTAACGGGATAATTGAGGCTGCCTGTTGCCCGTCTGCCATTGGTTTCATTAAAGAAAACAAAGCTCCGATTCCGTTGTAGATAGGTGGGTAATTCCTGCGGATTTTTTTTAAAATATTCAATCAGGGTTTGCAGCGTTACATCAGCTAAACGCATTTTGCCATCCCGCACCAATTCCGCACCAATGGAAGTATAAGGCTGATCGGTTTTACCACCAAAACCAACGGTCATCCGCTGACCATCGGGTAAAAGAATCTGCGCCGAACCTTGCACATGGACTAAAAACGCTTGCAACCGATCCTTGAGCCACACTACTTCTAATCCGGCTAAACGTTTGCCATTTTCCAATTGAGCGCGGGTGGGGTGAGGACGCTCCCATCGTCTAAAGTCCGGTGGCACACGATACAAGGGATATTGATATTCAGCGGTGCGTACCCGACTTCCTTCATAAATTGCTTCGTAATAGCCCGTAAATTGCACTGTCCCCCGTCCATCAAAGCCAATGGATTCATAAACATCGAATTCTTTGGCAACGGCTTGTTGGAGATCAGTAGCGGTTTTGGCAGTTTGGACTAAACGCTGAAATCTCAGTAAACTGCGTTCCATGCGGTCGCGAGTAATACCAGCAATGGGATAACGCCGCGCCGCAGCGGGACTTTGGATATATTTGATGCTGTAATCAATTGCTTGCAATAATCTTGGGCGATCTTGTGCTAGCAAATCATCGGTAATGCCATCTAATAAAGGGTTTTTAGCTTCCTTGGGGCGTGGCACCAGGGCTTCGGCAATCCGTAATTCCTGCAAAGTTACTGGTAAATGGGCTGCACTCAGGGCATAGCCGGGCGGCACAAGGCAGATCAGTCCCACACTAGCGGCAAACAAGGCATCAACGCGATGATACCAAGGCTGGGAACGACGACGGGAGCGAGGCAGATAACGAGCAGATTTAGCCAAGGTCATAGGATCAGTCATTACATCATTTCAGGTGGTTTTCTGATTATGGTGATTAGTCTAGGTTAACCCGAGATGAGTTGCCATAGTTGACGTTAATGGCGGTTTTTTGTTCATAAAAACGGTTCATTAATGCCGGAGGTACGCCGCCATAGTAACAAAGTTTGAGCCACTGATTCATTAATGCTTGACGATATACGCCTCTTTGCCGAAATCGTCGCGCTGAAGTAATTGCTTTACCTGCCAATAAAACCGGCATTCCTGCGGTTGTCCGTAAGCGATCGCTCAAGGCAGTGTCTTCAAAAATATCCATCTCTGGCACACCACCGATCGCCGTCAAAATATCGCGGCGCACAAAAGGGCAATGATCTAAATACACAATGCCTTTCCCTTTGACGCGCACTTGATCTGAATACCAGGAAGTATATTTCAGCAACCAATGTTCCCAATCAAATTGATGGCGAAATGCGCCCCAGACGGCTCCCTGATTGGCTGCGATCATAATCTGGAGTAAACCATCGGGCGGTAAAAGGGTTGCTGGATGATGCAAAACCACGATTTCACCCTGACAGTGCGCTAAGCCCTGATTTAATCGTTGGGCCCGATTCGTTGCCGTGACTGGCAGACTCTTAATCATGGGATATTTGGCGGCGTATTGCTCAATCAGTGCCGCAGTACCGTCATGGCTAGGACTCAGAGCGATGATAATTTCAGCGGTAAATATTGCTGGATCAGATGCTGGATCAGATATTTGCGCCATGAGATGATCGAGAATGCGCTCAATATAACCATGACGCATTTCATTAAGAAAAGGCAAAATAATTGAAATACGCACTGTTTAGGGATACTCAGCAGAATTGACACCCATCTAAATTATCGAAATAAGCATAATTCGTCAATTATGCCTATCGAGTAATTCCAGTAAATGATTGCTTTCGTTAAACCAAAGCCAAAGCCTGCTCTAACACAGCTTGCCGTGCCCACTGATCCACATGGAGAATATCTTCTAGGGTTGGGTGATTAATGGAATTATGCTTGGTGCAAATCCGCTCGATCAATTCAGGAATCTGCATAAACCGAATCTTTTCTTCAAGGAATAAAGCGACGGCTTGTTCATTAGCGGCATTGAGAACAGCGGTCATCGTGCCTCCGGTACGTC
>JBAXSK010000400.1:0-2454 GCA_037130765.1 Pseudanabaena sp. ELA607 | reverse complement strand
CGAAGTATTCTTTGCTTCATCAGAACCCGTTGCATTTCATCCTTGAATTGGCGCTCTTATCATTGTCTTTGAATTTACCGCTCAATTCCCTAAATTCCTCCCGAAAAGTTTGGCCATAAGAATTTTCTTTCTCTTTTTCATAATCGCCCATCACCGCAAACCATTGAGACTGAGTAATTAGATACTGACTCATGTAGAAGTTAGGTATGGTGATTTGGGTTTGGAGCTGTTCGTCATTGAAACCCACACCTTTAAGCGAACCGATGGTAAATGTACCGCCCTGCACGGCGATCATGGGCATGGTTAGGTTATTCGGCAGGTTGATGGTGAAATTACGGAAGGATGGGGTGGGTTTTGGAGTTGGCGTGGGTTCAGGAGTAGCGGTTGGTTTTGGACTAGGTGGTTTAGTAGGCGTAGGAGTGAGTTGTGGAGTTGAAGGATTGCCGCCTATAATAGTTGGCTTTGGTTTAAGATTTTCCCATAGCCAAACGCTACCTAAACCGCTTCCTGCCAACAATAGTAAAAACTTCCGTCGCCGCCACGGGGCAACAGAAATCTTAGCCGAAACAACTTTAATTTTCTCTAGAGAACGCCGTACTTTCTCAATATGCTGCAACAGTTCCGTTGTATTTTGATGACGCTCCCTAGCCCGATCTGCCATCATTTTATTGAGTAAATCAATCAGGGCAGGTGGTAAATCCCGGGTGTGCCTTTCCCAGCGCAAAACGTTATCCATAGGGTCGTACATACTATCGGGATGCTTACCAGTAAGCAACTGAGTGAAACTACGCCCCAAAGCAAAAAAATCTGACTGAGGCACTGCCTGACCTTGCATCTGTTCGGGAGGCGTAAAACCTTGAGATTCGATCCTCGTGATACCTCTTTGATTAATCTTTGCCATATAGGAGGCTGTCATATCCCGCGCCGTACCAAAGTCAATCAGCACCAGCTTACCGGTATTACGCAGCATGATATTGTCGGGTTTAATATCGCGGTGAAAATAGTTCTCTCCATGCATCAATGCCAAAATCTCGACTATTTCCTGCAACCAAGCTACAGCCTGTTTTGCATTAATTGGTTGTTTTGGGTGCTGATTTTCTAGCCATTGGTTTAGAGTCACCCCGTTGACTTTCTCCATTATGATGCAGTGCAATAACTCCCCGAGCCCCCTCTCAGTGGGATGGGTAAAATAGTCATCAATTACCGGAATACCCGACGACTTCCCCCGAAACTTCTTTAGCACATCTGCTTCCTGCTTAAACAACTCCACTACCTTAGAGTTATTGTTATATTGTGATTGCAGCACTTTCAATATTTTGGAGCTAGTCCCCTCCACAACCTCATAGATAATACCGAAGCCACTGTTAACCGCCTCAGTACCTGATAAACAACGCTGTGCTCGATATTGATGGCCAATGCTTTGACCTAAAACTAACTCTGTACCACAAGCAGAGCAGTATTTCAAATTACTTTGGGGATCATACGGTTGAGGACACCGAGGATTAATGCAAAGACTCATTAGATGTGCTGGGGAGTGATAGCGAGAAATGAGGATAAATTCTATATAAAGCTAACATACTTAGGCATATAGTCCAGTAGGGTGCGTTAATCAAATGGAACGCACCTAATTGTTTTGAATAAAATCGTTTGCTTTAGCGAACAGAAAACTGGTGAGTGATGAGGTGATCAGATATTGACAGTCAAATTTATGTCAGCTAATATTTAGCTATAAACGTATATCCCAAAATGCCAACATTATTAAGAGTAGGTGTTTACCGCTTTTTCTGCTATGCAGGGGATCGCGATGAAGACTAAGCTAAATTTTGGCTTGCCCCAATCCGCATACAGAAAAACAAAGGATTTAGCCGCACAGAAATCAATTATATTCAAAAACTAATTCAAGAACATCAAGAGCAACTGCTAGCAGGATGGAATGACTTCTTTAACGATTGAAATCCTTGAAATACCAACAATTCAGGATGTAACTATTACAGATGATACGTTATCTGTCGATCTATCAGATGGACGGACAATCTCTGTGCCATTGGCGTGGTATCCAAGACTGCTCAATGCTTCTAGAGAAGAACGTGACGACTGGCGTACCATTGGTCAAGGCGCAGGAATTCACTGGCACAAACTAGATGAAGATATCAGCACTAAAAATTTGATTTTAGGTCAACCTTCAGGAGAGAGTCAGAAATCATTTCAAAAATGGCTGAATGCTCGAATTCAATAAAATCTGTTAGAATGATCGCCTCACCTGTTTCTTAATCCCAGAGAGTTTTTATTTTAGATGAAGCCCTTAGCATCTCATCTAAGGATAGAAGTTTATGCCATTTAATGGCAATCGCTATTTTAACTGTGGGCAAAAAGTATTCGGTAATGTCACAAAGTTGTTGAAAGAGGTTAAAAATATGGTAACAGAAGCAGTTGAATGTCCAACCTGTGGAGGAA
>JBAXSK010000040.1:0-22930 GCA_037130765.1 Pseudanabaena sp. ELA607 | reverse complement strand
CTCCCTTGGAGGGGTGGCAGGCAAAGCCTGACGGGGTGGTGCTATTTATTGCCTTTAAACCGTGCCATTCTTAATTTGTTTAACTATAAAACAAAAGCATAGAAAGGCGAGCAGGGCTTGTTTTTGGTAAGGGGCGATCGCTGTTTGGTGTGGGGAATAGGCAATTGGGGGTTATGGGTGTTGTGGGGCGATCTCACCATGCAACTCTTATGATTTACAAATAGCTTTAAGAACTTTAAGAATCTGTATAGAAGGCTCAGACTCGATCAGCGATAAAGAAGGGAATAACTGATAGATCGGTGATTCTCCTGCACAGATGCGAATAAACTGAATAAGCAAAATCATATTTGCGCCGAATGTGGTCGCCAATTTATCGATAATTACTCAGTGCTAGGATATAGCCAAGAGGTGAAAAGAATGTGCCTAAAAATGTACTGTAATGGCATAGGATTTAGACAGATTGAGAGATGTAAGATGTACCGATGTTAGTCACAACTCAGTCATCAACTGAGTTAAGGAGGCAGCGAAGCAATTGCCAGAGCAACCGCCGATTGAAACTATGCCTGATGTTGGGGAACTAGATGAATTCCAGATTTTTGTTGGGTCAAAAAAAACTTGATTTGGCGATGGACTGCGGTGAATCATTTTAGCCAAAGTATCTTGGCTTGGGTATTATGGGATAGGAGTAGTAAAACCTTTAAAACCCGGTGAACAATGATTAAAGTTTGGCAGTGTCATTTCTGGGTTACTGATGGTTACTGTGTCTACAAAATGCTCATCAACGCTGAGGATCAAATTATCAGCAAAACCTACATGACTAGACTGAAAATACTAGACTAAGACATTATCTAGCCAGATTTGCACAGAAAAAATTTATGTTATTCAAAATCGGAAACAATGTTGCGGTATTCAATTTGTTTGTTAATTCACTATCTCAAATACAAATCATTTCCTACCTTTCCTTGATGCATCTCTCATCTGTGAAACATCGCTTTTTTGCATTGCAGAAAGATTAGTGATCTCGCCATAGATGCTCAACTTCTACAGCTAATTCCTTTTTGCTAAAATAGCCGTCAGCAACAGATTCTGACCTTGGTTAACCTCATGATTAGTCAACAAAAACCAAAAACAAGCCCCGCCATATAAGTTGATGTCAACCCATTGTGGCAGGACTAGGACGTAAATCTAGAATATGAACTTTAGAGCATGATCAGAGGATTATTTTTCTCATCAGGATCAATAGAGAACCAACTTTTTATGACTAATTAAGTACTAATTAGCAGCAGCGGGAATATTTCTCACACTTTTTTTAAGACTTCTCTGGCATTCCTTCCACAATGCGTTGGAACAGATAACCCGTACCGCGTGCCGTCAAAATTAATTCGGGATTACTAGGATCTTCTTCTAACTTCGCTCGCAATCGGGAAATATGCACATCCACTACCCGCGTATCCACATGGCGCTCCGGCGTATAACCCCAGACTTCCTGCAAAATCTCGGCTCTAGAAAAAGCTTCCCCAGACCGACCCACCAATAATTCCAATAGACTAAACTCCATTCCAGTTAAACGGATGCGCTCATCACCTTTATAGACTTGGCGCTTATTAGTGTCGATTTTAATATTATTGATGTGGATTACCCCAGAGCTAGGAATCCCCGAAATACTATTGCGATCAAACCGCCGCAATACGGAACGAATCCGCGCCTCTAGTTCCTTCGGTGAAAAAGGTTTCACTACATAGTCATCAGCCCCTAGCTCTAGACCCGTGATGCGATCCGCCACATCCCCTAACGCTGTCAGCATAATAATGGGAATATCCGACTCTTTGCGTAATTCCTGACATACGCCATAGCCATCTAGCTTCGGCATCATCACATCCAGCACCACCAAATTCGGCGCTTCTTTATGAAACACTTCGATTGCCTCTTCACCGTCGGCGGCTGTGACCACTTCATAGCCAATCATAGAAAGACGGGTTTCGAGAATGCGGCGAATGCTGGCCTCATCGTCTACAACCAGAATTTTCTCTTTGTGGTTCTCCAAGGCCTTTCACACTCCAATCTTCACAAATTGCAATAGTTAAGTTAAGTCACCCAAGACCGCAAAGACACAACAAACTTTTGATCTGATCTTAAATTTGCCTCAACCTCAATCTTAATTAACGGGTGATTAACCAAAGATGAAATTCAGATCGTGACGTGTATCTTAACAGTTGGTAAGGAATTTGTACCTTTGTTTTAGATAGTTTACAAGATTTCGGTATATTTGATCCCTAAACAAATCTTAAACATTACACCAATGTTACAACATATCCCAGGATATTTGGAGGTTGATTAAAAACTAACTTATATAAATCAGGAAAGTTCACAACCGGAAGGTTTAGAGTTCACCGAAACCTTTGCGCTTTTTCTTCTTTTTGCCATACATCCCAGCGGCATTGGCATCTTGGCGACCGGGCATGGGGGGCATTCCGGGGAAACCGGGCATTTGACCCCGCCCCATTTGTTGCATCAAGCCACGCATCTTTTGGAAGTCTGCTACCAGTTTGGTCACATCTTGCAGGGAGCGCCCCGAACCTTTGGCAATGCGATGTTTGCGGCTCGTGCTACGCATCAGCAAGTCAGGATCGCGCCGTTCTTTGAGGGTCATGGAGCCGATCATGGCTTCGCAGCGTTTGAGTTGTTTTTCAGCTTCTTGCAGTTGGGTATCGCTGATTTTCATGCCTGGTAACATTTTCAGCAAACCGCCCAACGAACCCATGCTTTTCATGATGCGGGTTTGCTTCAAAAAGTCGTCAAAGTCAAATTTAGCTTCGAGGATTTTTTCCTGTAACTTGGCCGCATCGGCAATATCAATGGCTTCTTGGGCTTTTTCGACGAGGGTGACCACATCCCCCATGCCCAAAATCCGTGAGGCGATCCGTTCGGGATAAAACGGCTCAAGGGCTTCGACTTTTTCGCCCACCCCAATAAATTTAATCGGCTGTCCCGACACTTGCCGCACCGACAATGCCGCGCCACCTCTCGTATCGCCATCAAATTTAGTTAGAATTGCCCCAGTTACGCCAATTTGTTCATGGAAGGTTTGGGTTAAATTGGCGGCTTCTTGCCCTGTCATGGCATCGACCACCAACATCACCTCATGGGGATTGATGGCGGCTTTGATCTGAGCTAGCTCGGCCATCATTGAGTCATCAATTTGCAACCGTCCCGCCGTATCGATAATGACGGTGTTAATGCCTTGGCTCTGGGCATGGGCTACCCCTTGGCGAGCAATTTCTACCGGATTAACATCTGTGCCCAAATGAAACACCGGCACATTAATTTGTTTGCCCAAGGTAATTAACTGATCAATAGCGGCGGGACGATATACGTCGGTGGCAACTAATAAAGCGCTCCGTTCCTGTTTACGCAAATACAGAGCTAACTTAGCTGAAGCGGTGGTTTTCCCTGTGCCCTGCAAACCTGCCATCAAAATTACCGTTGGGGCAGTAGGTGCTTCAGCGAGGGGGGTATTAGCCGCCCCCATGGTTTCCACCAGTTCGTCATAGACAATTTTCACAAACTGCTGGGCGGGATTTACGCCACTAACAACATCAGCCCCTTGAGCTTTGATAGAAATTTGCTCAATGAAACCTTTGACTACTTGCAGGTTTACATCAGCTTCGAGCAACGCCCGGCGTACCTCACGAATTGCTCCTTGGATGTTGGTGTCACTGATTTTGTCTTGGCCACGGAGTTTTTTCCAAGCCGCTTCAAATTTTTCGGAGAGTTCGTCAAACATAGGTACGGGGGCGACAGCGCGTGATTTTTTAGATTACATGGCTCATTTTACCGCTGCCTTCTCCATTTTTGCTGAGTTTACCTGGGGCTTTGACGGGAATAATCATTAAACAACGGTAACTACTGCGTCAAACGTGACTTTAATCAAGCTTTAGTGTAAGATTTATGATGCAGATTATTAGGCAAATCTATCGTGCTAACTGAATCATGCAGTGCTGGCGTGATACTAGTGATTAGCAGTCCCGCGTCTTTTCGTAATTTATTGCAGAGGTTATAACTAACTGTGGGTATCGTCGTTGAAAACGTGTCAAAACACTTTGGTGATTTTTTAGTTCTAGATCAGATCAATCTAGAGGTAAAAAATGGTTCTTTGGTGGCATTACTGGGGCCATCGGGTTCTGGTAAGTCTACGTTATTGCGTCTGATTGCCGGTTTAGAAACTCCCGATGTGGGCAAAATTTATCTGACGGGTCAAGATGCCACCAATCAAGACGTGCGGGAGCGTAATATTGGCTTTGTGTTTCAACACTATGCTTTGTTTAAGCACATGACCGTGCGGGATAATATTGGTTTTGGTTTGGATATTCGCAAACACCCCAAGGATAAAATTCAAGCGAAAGTTGACGAATTATTAGACTTGATTCAGCTTAAGGGGTTAGGGAATCGCTATCCGTCCCAGCTTTCGGGGGGACAACGGCAGCGTGTCGCTCTAGCCCGTGCTTTAGCCGTTGAGCCAGCGGTTTTATTATTAGATGAACCCTTTGGCGCATTAGATGCCAAGGTGCGTAAAGAATTACGGGCTTGGTTGCGTCGTCTCCATGATGAAGTCCATGTCACTAGTGTATTCGTGACCCATGATCAAGAAGAAGCGATGGAAGTTTCCGATGAAATTGTGGTGATGAATAAAGGACGCATTGAACAAATTGGCACGCCAGCGGAAGTTTATGATCGTCCCGCCACATCTTTCGTGATGAGTTTTATTGGTCCGGTGAATGTCATTCCTGCGAATCAGAACCTTGCCCATGAAATCAGTCCCAATAACCTTGATCCCGATCATCAAAGTGGTTCCCATGATGTCTATGTCCGTCCTCGGGATATTATTGTTGCCACCACTTCCAATGAGCATACGGTTCCGGCACGGATTAGCCGTTTAATTCATCTCGGTTGGGAAGTGCAATTGGAACTCACCCTTGATGATAATCAGGTTTTAAATGCTCATTTGACTCGCGAGAGATTTGATGAGCTTAAGTTAGAACCCCAACAGCGCGTTCATATTACCCCAAAAGATGCTAAAGCATTCCCTTTAAATTACTCTATTTAATCAATGGGAAAACCCAGTCGTTGCCTTTCTCAGAGGGCACAAATACTGACACTAAAAATTAAATTCTATGGGACGGGCATCTTGCCTGTCCATAGCGCAACCTATGCCAAAGTGAATCACTATCATGATCGCTGTAATGATTTGAGTCAGATTTGTAACTCTTACAATAGAAAAAAATCCACTTTATTTTATAGAAGTGGATTTATAACGGATACTTTGTAATTAAAAAATGTAATTTGATAATTTACTTGATCTTCTCCATAATCGAGAAAATTGGCAAGTACATTCCCACAATAATCGAGCCAACCATACCGCCCAAAACTACAATCATCAACGGTTCCATCAAACTAGTCAAAGCTTTTACTGACTCTTCTACTTCATTTTCATAGAAGTCCGCCACCTTCATTAACATTTTATCAATTTCCCCAGTTTCCTCACCAATACTAATCATCTGAATCGCCATCGTGGGAAATACGTTAGTTCGCTCTAGGGCTGGGGAAATCTGCCCACCTTCTTTGACAGCGGTGCGGGCTGACTCAATGGCATTGGCAATCACTACATTACCCGATGTATCGCTAGTAATTTCTAAGGAACTCAGAATTGGCACACCAGCACGAGACAGGGAACCGAAGGTACGGGAGAATCTTGCTACGGCAGTTTTAACCACTAATTCGCCAAATAGAGGCAATTTCAGAAACAATCCATCAAAATATAGTTTCCCCGGAGGTGTGGCATAGACACGGTTGTAAGCGGTGGAAATACCAACGAAAATCATGGGAATAATAAAAACTTTCTCGCTTTTGAGGAAGTTACTGATATTGACCAAAATCTGTGTAAACGCTGGTAATTCCCCCCCCAAAGATTTGAATACGCCATCAAATACGGGAATAATAAAAATACACATCGCTAAGAAAATCAAAACCGCGATGGAACTAACCACAATGGGATAGGTCATGGCTGACTTGATTTGGTTGGTTAAGCGGGCGGAATCTTCGAGTAACTGCGCCAAACGATTTAAGACATCATCTAACACACCGCCTGCCTCCCCAGCAGCAATCATCGCGCAATAGAGCTTATCAAATACCTTAGGATGTTTCTTCAGTGCATCAGAGAAGTTCATCCCCTGTTGCACATCGTCTAACACTTCCTTAAGAGCGATTTTGAGTCGTTTATTTTCGCATTGGTCAGTCATAACCCCCAAACCGCGCACCATCGAAACCCCAGCGTTAACTAGGGTCGCCAATTGCCGCGAAAAAATAGCAAGGTCTTTAACTTCCACTTTTTGCATGGAAACTTGCCACTTCTCAAAATCAAAGCCGCCTTGGGCTTCTTTAATTTCTTCTACGGCAAAACCCCGCTGTCGCCACACATCCCGCGCTTCTTTGACAGATTCAGCGGTCATAGTTTGTTTGACAGACTTGCCTTTAGGGTCTCTCAAAACTGCTTGAAATTTAGGCATGGTGCGCTCTCCTTATGGGCTTAACCGCTAATGGAACGGGATTTAATCATGTCTTGGGACTTCAGATCCACATTGGCTTTCTTTTTCACTACCGAGGCAGGATTTGGACCAACTAAACGGAGTAATTCCTCAGGGCGTGAAGTCTTGGACATGGCAGCTTCAAAGGTAATATCTCCAGCTAGATAATAGTTCGCTAAAACGGTTTCTAGGGTCTGCATCGATTCTTTACCACCAGTTTGGATAAAGCCGTACATCTGGGCCGTTTTACCTTCCCGAATTAGGTTAGAAATAGCGGGCGTAACCACCATGATTTCCTGGGCCATGACGCGCCCAAATTGTCCTGGTTGGGGATTATGACGCGGTACAAGGGTTTGACTCAACACCGCCACCAAGGAGTTAGACAACTGCACCCGAATCTGTCCCTGCTGTTCAGGGGGGAATACGTCCACAATCCGATCTACGGTTTGCGATGCGGAACTGGTGTGTAGTGTGCCAAATACTAAGTGACCGGTTTCGGAAGCACTTACCGCTAGCTGAATGGTTTCTAAGTCGCGCATCTCACCAACTAGAATTACATCGGGATCTTCCCGTAGGGCAGCTTTAAGGGCATTAGCAAAACTCTTGGTATCTTCTCCCACCTGCCGTTGGTGGATAATACTTTTCACCGATTCGTAAACAAATTCAATGGGATCTTCTACGGTCAAAATGTGTTCAGCGCGAGTCTTGTTAATGGTTTGAATCATCGCCGCCAGGGTGGTCGATTTACCGGAACCCGTGGGCCCTGTCACCAAAATCAAGCCCCGGGGCTTTTCCGATAACTCCCGCACAATATGGGGCAAGTGCAAATCATCCATATCAGGGATTTTGGAAGATAGGGCGCGTAAACAAGCCGCATAAGTGCCCCGATCTTTGTACACGTTGACCCGAAACCGCGCTAAGCCCTTAACCCCATAGGAACAATCTAGTTCCCAATTTTGTTCGAGGGTTTTGCGTTGGCTATTGTTTAACATGGCGAAAATCAGCCGCTGGCATTCCTCTGGAGCCAAAGGATCGCGATCGGTGGCGGTTAAATGACCACTAATGCGAATATAGGGCGGCAATCCGGCAGAGATGTGCAAATCAGAGCCTTTACGCTCGATCACTTCTTCCATCAGATCTTCAATGATATAGTCCATCACCATAAGCTATAACCTCTCTTACACAGATTTAAACTTTACACAGACAAACTTCTAAACCGATCAACTTGAAACAAACTTATTGGATTCCTTGGGGCAACTGGAGCAATGGCTCAGGCAATGGCGGCAATGTGGGACGGCAATAAGGGCAGTAATCACCGTCTTGCATTATGTGTGCTTGCTACTGAGCCAAATCCAGTGATCAATCTGAAGCCAGATTTAGAATTCCCTCGGCGTGGTGCAATACTGACATTCCGTACTTTCGGGATGCAAAATGGCATCACAGTTGCTGCACTCCAAACCGCGCCCACGTCTGGCTCGTTCCTCGGCTTCACGACCTTTATCGGTATACACCACCCGCAGCACTTCGTCTAGGGTAGTCATGCCGTTGCGTACCAAATCAAAAGCATAAGCCATCAGGGTCTTCATGCCCTCTTGTACGGCAATTTCTTTAATAACTTCCGTGGTCGCGCCTTTGTTGATGGCACTTTGGAGTCGCTCGGTCATTTTCATGATTTCGTAAACCCCAGCCCGTCCCTTATAACCGGAGCCATTGCACTTGGGACAGATGCGTTGGGATGCACCAGGGGCATCACGGTTAATGATATTGGCGCGGTAGAAGGTTTTTTGCAAATCGCTCTTGGGCAAGCCAAACCGATCTAGCTCTTCTTGGTTCGGGGAATAGGGAATGCGACAATTATCACAAACCCGCCGCAATAGCCGCTGGGCCAATACACCAATAATTGCGGTGCTAGCCATGAAAGGCTCTACGCCCATTTCTTCGAGGCGAGCGATGGAACTAGGGGCATCGTTGGTGTGGAGGGTCGTCAATACCAAGTGACCCGTTAACGCCGCTTCAATAGCTGTTTTTGCTGTTTCCGCATCTCGGGTTTCCCCTACAAGAATTACGTCAGGATCTTGGCGCAAAAATGCCCGCAAAATCGTGGCGAAGTTCATCCCTTTTTCGCGGATTACCTGACATTGGGTTAAACCAGGTAAGTTATATTCCACGGGATCTTCGGCGGTGGAGATATTGATCCCCGGATCATTACATTCTGCCAAAGTGGAGTACAGCGTGGTGGTTTTGCCTGATCCCGTAGGTCCCGTTACCAAAATCAAACCATAGGGGCGCTCAGCAAAGCTCTGCATCAGGGCTAAGCTTTCGGGATCGCTGATCAGTTTGTCTAGACCTAACTGGGTATTGGAGTTGTCTAAAATCCGTAAACAAACTTTTTCGCCGTTTTGGGTGGGGCAAGTATTCACCCGAAAGTCAACCCGCCGCCCTTGGAAGTTGCGCTTCAGTTTACCGTCTTGGGGCACGCGCTTTTCGGCAATATTCAGGTTAGAAATAATCTTGAATCGGGAAATTACCGCATTAATAATACTTTTGGGTAAGCGCTTTTGATCGCTCAGGAAAAACTGCTCTTTGAGTACGCCATCTTTACGGAATCGTACCCGCAGATCTTTTTCCTGTGGCTCAATGTGAATGTCGGAGCAGCCTTCCTTCAAGGCCTTGACCAAAATCTTATCCACCAAGCTGATGATTGGCGCAGAGTTTTCACCGCCACCTACGACCAAATCATCGGAGGCATCATGGGTTTCAGTCAGGCTGTCCGTACCGAAGGCATCATCTTTGACTTGTAAATCTTCATCAGTGATGCCACCGTCAGCCTTGGCGCTTTTACCCACTTGAAACTGGATAATTTCATCAAATACACGGTAATAGTCCTCGCGAGAAATGACGCGCCGCGTAAACGGTGTGCCTTTGAGGACCCGCACCAGTTCGTTTTGTACCTTATAGCTATCAGGGGAGACAACGGCTACCACCACACCAGTATCATTTTTGACAATGGGCAAAAATTCACAATCACGACAGGAAGCTACGGGGATGATATTACTTTCTAGTAAAGCACTCAGGGTCGGAATATCAAACTTTTCTACATCCACATCAGGATCAAGAGGTTCGATGCCATACAAGACGCGCAATTCAAACAGGTGCTGTCGTTTGTAAGCTCGGGTAATTTCTACTGATAGGCTTTGCCCAATAATTTGCTCTAGGGCAGGTAGAAAACCAATATTTTGTTCTTGGCTAGCTTGTAAAGCTTGATCAAATTGCTCAGCCGTGGCGTGACCAGCTTGAATCAATTTGCTTTCAAAAGGATTTCGTCCGCCCCGTTTGGCTAGGGCTTTAGTAGAGCGTAATCTAGTGGCGCTGGATGGGTTTTGATCTGCTGTATTCATAGCCAGTTGCGTCTTTCCCGTAGATGAATTTGGCTGGTGAGGCTTTAGTATGCAATCATAGCGGTTCGGTCAGCCGTCTGGGGCAAAGATACCATATCCTTTGATTTTGTCGTTACATTTAGTAATGTTCTTATTATCAAAAAATAAATTAGAGCGATGAGCATTATTACTTACACTACAACGGTATTTTAATATTTGTTCCTAGAAATAGCCCCAGTTCCTCAGATGCCCCGATGCCAGTCTTTTGCCGCTCCAACACGATAAATTATGGGTTTGCGTGCCTATATTGTCTTAGTTACCGTTAATGCGGATACTAAACCAGTTCCGTTCTGGCTCAGCACGGCGCAAGCTTTGGCGATTGGGCGTGATCCTCAGTGCGAAATTGCTCTCCATCCTACGACTTTTCCGAAAGTTTCGCGCCGCCACGCCCTGATTCGTCCCGTCAAAACCGCTGATGATAGCTGCATGGGTTGGGAAATTGCCGACTTACAAAGCGCTAATGGTACGTTTGTCAATGATCGCCCAGTGGACGGCTGGCAGTTATTACATGATGAGGATGTGATTCGTTTCGGAGATGATGAACCGCTCCTGTTATTCCATCTAGAAACTCCGGCGGCAATGCCTGAGACATTGGTTCCTTTTGCAGTAATTACAGATCTGACTCTGACTAAGTTATTACCAATTCTCTCCACTGGTAAGCAACTATTAAATCGGAATTTCTTATACCCGATGTTGCTCACCTTAGGCGGCGTGATTTTACTCTCTGCCACCGTGGGACAAAGCAGCTTTACTGGGATTTTAGCCCTCTGTATTGCCGGTGCTGCCTATGGTTCCGTCTATCGGCTCTGTGGTAAACCTAAACCTTGGTGGTTAATTGCTACGGTAATGTTGACCGTGGCCTTGATGTTACGGAGCGAGGTTTTACAATGGTTTATCTGGTTTTTCCGACAAATTCTACCAGGAAGTTTACCGAAACACAATCTCAATTCAGTCACATTAGCGCAAATATTTCTCGCCACTTTTTGCGGTGCGGGACTAATGGAAGAATTGCTCAAAGCCGCCCCCATTCTGTTTATACGTTGGCTGATGACTGAACCTTGGGGGATAATCATTCGCCTCACTAAACGGAAGTTAAAACCCTTTGTGAAACCGACAGGCATCGCCAATAAACGCCAAACGTGGGGAATTACGGAACCCCTTGATGGCATAGTTTTAGGTACTGCTGCTGCCGTGAGTTTTACCCTAGTGGAAACCCTTGGGCTGTATGTACCGCAGATTATCAGTAATTTTACGCGATCAGGACAAGACCTAGATGCGGCACAATTAGCGGGTTTACAGTTACTAATTCCCCGCATTTTAGGCTCAGTTGCCGGACACATGGCCTATAGCGGTTATTTTGGCTACTTCATTGGTTTAAGCGCCCTGAAGCCTAAATATTGCTGGCAAATTTTGGGAGTTGGCTACTTTAGCGCGGCATTACTCCATGCATTATGGAACAGCACCGCCCTAGTGAGTTGGTGGCTTTTAGCCGTGGTGGGTTTACTTTCCTATACTTGCTTAATCGCGGCAATTCTCAAAGCAAGACGGCTATCACCAAACTCACCACAACTGTCACCCAAGATAGAACGCAAATAGAACTTATTCCATTACGCACCGCCAGATAACTGCTCCAAACGACTCTGTAGGATCTCCTGTTGTTTGAGACTTTCTGCTAGCTCTGCCCGTGCTGCCGCCACTACTTCAGGGGGAGCTTTTTCCACATAACCCGCATTATTTAAGCGCCCTTGGGTACTCTCAATCATTTTCTGTAATTTATCCAGATTCTTTTTAAGCTTGCCGGTAAATTGGGAAACATCCACCACACCTTCTAAGGGAACCACCACCTGCACCGTACCAATTACACCACTAATGGACTCTTTGGGTAAGTTCGCTCCATCCGCCACAATTGCCACCTCTGACAATCGGGCTAAATCTAAAATATACTGCTGACCAGCGGTGAGTAATTCCCGTTCTCGTGCTGACTCACTTTGCAAAATCGCTTTGATCGCTAAGCCTGGCTTAATTTCTGCTTCAGCCCGTAAATTCCGTAAAGTACGAATCACTCCAATTAATAGGGTAAACTGCTCTTCTAATTCAGGATTGATTAAATCTGGCTGTACTTCAGGATAGGCTTGAATTGCCAACACGGGACGGGATGGATCTGGCTCACTGATGCCATAGGTTAGGATTTGCCAAATCTCTTCCGTTACATGGGGCATAAAGGGATGTAATAGCCGTAAGGTTTGATTCAGCACATAACCAAGCACTTGCCGCACCGCCCGCCGCGACACAGGATCAGCCGATTCTTGTAACCGAGATTTGACTAATTCAATATACCAATCGCAAAAGTCACCCCAAATAAAATCATAGAGAATCTTTGCTGACTCACCTAAACCATAGCTATCAAGGGTTTCACGGGTCTGTAATACAGTTTGACTATAACGAGATAAGAGCCAATGATCCGCTAAAGTTAAACCTTCACCCTGTGGCAAAGCATTTAAATCTTCGCGCTCATCGCCTAAATTTATCATCACGAATCGCGAGGCATTCCATAATTTATTGGCAAAATTTCGCGCTGTTTCCACCGTAATTGATTCATCGGTTTTACGGTTGTATTCCAAACGAATATCCTGCCCCGCGCCGGTGACTTCCTTAACTAGGGCATAACGCAAAGCATCCGTACCATATTTATTAATCAGCAACAGAGGATCGATGCCATTATTTTTAGATTTTGACATCTTCTGATTCTTTTCATCGCGGACTAAACCATGAATATACACCGTATGGAAAGGCATTTGCTTCGTGAAATAGCCTGCCATCATGGTCATCCGCGCCACCCAGAAGAAAATAATATCGAATCCTGTGACTAAAACACTGGTGGGATAGAACTTCTCTAAATCAGGGGTTTGCTCTGGCCAGCCCAAAGTAGAAAATGGCCATAATCCCGAAGAGAACCATGTATCTAATACATCAGGATCGCGCTCTAGGTTAACTTCTTTGCCATATTTCGCCACTGCTTGAGCCTGCGCATCTGCTGCGGTGCGAGCGACAAAAATTGTACCATCGGGCCCATACCAAGCGGGAATCTGATGCCCCCACCATAACTGCCGCGAAATACACCAATCTTTAATTTTTACCAGCCAATCACGATAGACTTTCCCCCAACGTTCCGGCACAAATTGCGGCGAATTATGGTGATCCAACTGTTCTAGAGCGAAGTCAGCTAATGGCTTGATTTTGACAAACCACTGAATGGACAACATCGGTTCTACGGGCACTTTACCGCGTTCAGAATAGGGGACGCTGTGGGTGTAATCTTCAATTTTATCTAAACAGCTCAATTCTTCTAATTTCGCCACCACTTGCTTCCGCGCCACAAACCGATCTAAGCCCACAAATTCGCCGCCATTTTCGTTAATGGAACCATCTTTATTGAGAATATTAATCAGGGGCAAACTATGGCGCTTACCCATCTCAAAATCATTGGGATCATGGGCTGGAGTGACTTTGACGCAACCACTGCCAAAACCTAATTCCACATAATCATCACCGATAATGGGAATCTCTCGATTCATAATTGGCAGGGTTAAAGTCTTACCAATTAAATGGGCATAGCGTTCGTCCTTGGGATTGACTGCCACTGCGGTATCCCCTAACATTGTCTCAGGGCGCGTCGTGGCCACCACCAGATAACCGCTACCATCGGTCAAAGGATAACGGAAATGCCAGAGATTTCCTTGCACTTCTTTACTATCTACTTCCAAATCCGAAACCGCCGATTGAGAAGCCGGACACCAGTTCACCAAATATTCCCCGCGATAAATCAAACCTGCTTCATAGAGCCGCACAAAAGCTTCTGTTACAGCATTGGATAACCCCGCATCCATCGTAAATCGTTCCCTTGTCCAGTCGGTGGAAACCCCCAGCCGTCGCAGTTGGGAAACAATTGTGCCGCCAGATTCTTCTTTCCATGCCCATGCTCGTTCTAGAAAGCCTTCCCGCCCCAAAGCTTCGCGACTCGTTTTCTCGGCTTTGAGTTTATTCTCTAAAATCGTCTGCACCGCAATACTAGCGTGATCCGTCCCCGGCAGCCATAGGGTATTAAACCCTCGCATCCGATGATAGCGAATCAAAACATCTTGCAGTGTATTTACCAAACCATGCCCAATATGCAAACTTCCCGTCACATTAGGCGGCGGAATCATAATGCAATAGGATTCCTTTTCGCTGGTATTGTCTGCCACAAATACACCGCTACTTTCCCAATATTTTTGCCACTTAGCTTCGGACTCATGGGGATTATATTGTTTGGGCAGATCAGCGTAAGACATGGTAAAAACTCTAGTGAACTGGAAATTGGGAACTTGTGGGTTGAAAGATTAAAGCTATTTTTTCAATTAGAAAAAGCAATAATTATAGGACTTACGCAGAAGTTTCTAAGACACTCACCCCTAGCCCCTCTCCCAAAGTGGGCGAGGAACAAGAAATTGATCTTACTCCCCTTCTCCCTGTCTGGGAAAAGGGGTTGGGGGATGAGGGCAATTTAGGTTTTGCGTAAGCCCTAAATTAATCAATCAAGGATTAAGGTTAAACTATCAAGACTATTTTCTAGCTTATCACACTCGGCTCCCTGCCTTAGCCTTAGCACCTTAACTCATGCCCCTAGCCAAGCCCACCGGATCAAATCACAGACTCAATTACGGACTATGTGGCGGCCACCGCACCGGTAAAACCACCCTTGCCCAGCAACTTGCCACAGCCCTAGATCTGCCTTTTGTCCGCACTACGACCAGTCATGTTTTTAGCCAATATGGTCTAGATCCCGCTGTACCGATGGATTTTGCTACCCGTCTTTTTATTCAAGATAAAATCCTCCAAGCTGCTGCCAAACTGTGGCAACAATCGCCGCAACCTTTTATCAGTGATCGCACCCCCATTGACATGATGGCTTATACCATCGCCGACGTGCGTGGTGATACTGATGTAAATCACGACCAATTAATGAATTATTACCAAGCTTGCATCGATTATACTAATCAATTTTTTAGCCATCTCGCCATTGTTCAGCCGGGTATCCCCCTAGTCCATGAGCCAAATAAAGCCGCCCTTAATCCGAGTTATATTGAGCATCTGAATATGGTGGTACAGGGTTTATGTGCCGACACCGCGATCAAAGCTGAAATATTTTGCCTACCCCGTGCTGTGATAGCTCTAGATCAGCGCACCACCATGATTTTGCAGCAATGGCGGGTCTAATTTGACGACTTTTCTCCAAGATGTGATTTCGGATCAAAGAGAGGCGTGAATGTGTTTTGGGGCTAGAAATTGTTGCTGAGTGTTTTTTTCATTGCGGCGACACTAGAGTAGACTGCTACGGCGAAAAGTAATAAATTCAATCTTAGGGGCTAATTGCGTATTCATTTACCAGATTTGCTAGATCTCTATCGCAAAGGAGCGAGCTAGAGACGGCGGAACAGTTTGCTGTAAAAGCGGCAATTTGAGAATTAACTATAAGGACGAAGGATGGAATTTTGTGATCGTTAATCTATGAACAGATTTAAATCACATTTTTTGAGGGAGCGTTCCACTTCTGCGAGAAAGTGCTGATATTCCAAGCTTGTTTGTGGCAAGGTGACATCCGATCGCCAATGAATTTCGACACCTTCACGAATTTGGATACGCAGCCATTGACTAGTAACTATTTTCTGGTTGTCATTTTCTAAATTTTTTGACTGAGTATCAGCTTGTGCAGCACTCAGATTAAATTCGATACCGCCTGTGAGCATTGCTTCTAAGTCGTCATTAGTTTTATGTTTGGCGATCGCCTGAATTACGGCTACGGTAAAACCCTCAGTCAAGAGTCGCCGACAGACTAATAGTTGTAATAAATGTCGTTGGTTATAGAAGGCATATTTCCCCTCGCGGATCGGGTCATCTAGTACGCCTTGATTGGTGTAATAACGAATTAATCGGGGTGTGATTTCTTCCGATAGTTTCGTATTTAATTTAGCATTGGGTTTCAGCGCAGGCAAAACTTGGGGCAGCATTTCATTAGCAATTATTGCCAATTCTTCGAGTGTCCATTGTTTACCTGAGCTAATGTGTAAGTTAATCATGCACAATATATTGACAAAATAATACGTCAATGACAGTATATATCAAGGCTATCTATAAAATTCCCATCAAGCAATCAGGATAGAGCTATGACAGAAGTAGTTGCTGAAATCACAAAAGCGAGATCGCTTTATGAGCAGGATATTTTGCTGTGGGTAGAAGATACTGTTACCAAACTCAAGGCAGGAGATTTCCAAAATTTAGATATTGTCAATTTGATTGAAGAGGTGGAGTCTTTGGGCAAGCAGCAAAAACAAGAATTACGCAATCGTTTAGGAACTTTAATTGGTCATTTACTAAAATGGGACTATCAACCAGAACTACGCAGTAAAAGCTGGAAAGCCACGATTCGAGAACAAAGGGATGAAGTTTATGAAATTCTGCATGACAACCCTAGCCTCAAACCCTATTTAAACGAAGCAATCCAGAAAGGTTTCCGAAAAGGCATCAACTTAGTTATTAAAGAAACTCCCCTAGATCTACCCGATTTACCCCAAGTCATCCCCTACACAATCGCCCAAATTCTTGATTTAGACTTTCCGACAGGTATTAACCATTGATGTGAAAATGAGATAATATGAGCGATCGCCTAAGCCATAGGATACTATAATATCAAAAAGTCACCAAAATTTTTCAAGTTTATGTCTTCTGAAAGCCCCAACCAGTTCACCTTGATGATCGCCTTTATCGATCCAGAATTGACCAGTGACGAACGTGATTATGAGTTAACAAGTTTGTTAGAAGACTTAAAGGTAGTGGTAAACAAGTAAGGATGAGTTGTAGTGATGAATAAAGAACCAGATAGCACCAATATGATTTTCTAGTTTTTTAGAGAAGGATAGAGTTTTACGAACTAAGCGGGAAATATGTTGGCGTATGGTACAGTTAAACCGCTCAATATAATTGGTTTTACCAGAGTTTTTGTCAACAGCCTTGTAACGCTATGAAGGGAATACAAGAGCGTAAGCGATCGCACACTGACGGTATACACCTAGCAAAGCATCCCAAAGTTTTTTGGCTCCTTGTTCGGAGCGATCACCGATATGAACCCCAATAATTTCGCGGGTTTCGACATCCATAGCAAGCCAAATCCACTGTTTATTGCCTTTATTACCAACAAACGACCACATTTCATCACACTGAATCGTTAGTCTTCCTTTTTTTTAGCGGATACATTCACTTGTTGAGGAATCGCCTCGTATTTACGATTGACATAATCCTGCAACCAAGTTGCACAACAGTTTAACAGTTTGTCAATCAAGCCTTTGGTCTCTTCAGAGATTAGTTTTTGCCGTGGTGCTTCAACAAACTGCCGACCACAGGCTTTACATTTATGGTTTTGATTCCCGTTATGAATAAAACCATTTTTGATCACATCTTTTGACTTACAGTTTGGACAATTTGGCATTGCTAATTAAGGGTCTAAATGTTCTTTTATCATTCTATCCTGACATCTGGTGGACTACAGTCGTTTGATATCATTAGTCGCTTTATAAGCACAAAAACCTTTCGACTCAACACTGGCGTGACAAGTATTTTTCACGGCTTGGGAATCAACAATTATTAGGGTGGTGCATTTGTTTTTTTTACTTGTAACTTGACTGTGTAATGCATTCAATAAGGTGTCTAAGACTCCTGCTTCTCGCGATTGTTTGTAGTACCAATATAGTGTTGAGCTTGGTGGCAGATCTTTTGGTAAATCTGCCCAATTACATCCTTCTCCTTGTCGCTTAAGTCACTTGTGTAGCACAGTTCTTAACCCTTTTTAGGCTATTATTTTACGCTATTATTAAAATATCAAATCGGTTCTATATTTTTCTACTTGGTCATAGTCTCCCATTGCCTGATATGTTAGAGCAACTTGGAAGTAGGCTTCGGCAAGATCAGAAACTGCGTCAATCCTTGTGAGTAGTTCTATTGATTCGTAATATTGTAAAATTGAAATGGTTGAAAGTAGTTATGTAATTCCCCAACTTGTGGTGCGCTTTTCTAACAAAAATGCTCCTTAATGATTATGTCCAATGACAATCAAGGTTTCCGTCTATAGAGCGATTACATTTATCAAGGAGTTTGTTACATTTGTTTACATAGAGTTCAGTAACCCACCAATGACACAACGTACTATCACCAAAGACGAACGCGGCGTATTAAACATCTTCGCTGCCGAACCAACCATGTATGTAGATGAAGAGCAAAGAGTTGGCTTTACCGAATTTGCCGAGAAGTGGAATGGTCGTCTAGCTATGCTTGGATTTGTGTTGTTGGTGGTAATTGAATATGGTTCCGGTGAAACCTTGATCCAACTGATTCAGGGTTTGAGCTAAGTTTCGCATCGCTGAACTAGTCAGAATTGTTTAGGCTAAATCGATATTCTCTTTAACCTCTCAAGATTCAAATATATTTAAGACACTTAAGCTGGGGGAAACCTCAGCTTTTTTTTGATTGCCTTGTTTTACGTGGGATTAGGGCACATTTTATAACAAACCATACAAAAGCTGGAAGACTAATCGGAATAATGCTATTACCGCGACACTGGCAAATCCTGCTACTATTCCCAATGGTAACAGAGTCAAAATCCCTGGCAAGCTCTGGAGCATACTGGTTTTAATGAAGATCGGCAATAACCACAGCACTAAAAACGTCGGCAGATTCACCAAAATGGCTAGATCAATATTGCTCATTACTTGACTAATTCGTAACACGATTAAAGTCAGCAGCAAACCACCCGCCAACATCGTGCTGGCAAATGTTCCTAGCAATAATTTACCTACCGTATCTGCCACTAACCATAAAACCATTCCTTCTGTACCTAATAAGAAAGCGGCTATCAATTGCTTTCCTATGGGAATGCTCATTAGTTTGCTCGGACCAGGAGCAGATTTAACCGGAACTGGGGGGGCTTGGGGGGACACAACCGGAGCTTTACCAGTGGGCTGTTGTGGCACAGGATGAGCGCTCGGAACTGGCGGACTTATATTGGTTGCCGCAGCTTGGGAAATTGCTGTCGGTGTAAAAGTCGCTGAGCTTTGGTTTTGTCCAGTGTTTATAGCAGGATTTTGACTCGTAAACTTGCTTGATATAGACTGGGGAAAAGCATAATTCAAGGCTTCTAACACTTCATTAGCGGAACCAAATCGATCCTGAGGCGCACCAGCGAGCATTTTAGTGAAAATTCGGTCCAAAGCCGGACTCATGGTCACAATATCTTGCCAATGCCATTGATTACGCACCGGATCCCATAAATCTTCTGGCGGTTTGCCCGTGAGCATATGTAAGCAAGTAGCGGCAAAGGCATATAAATCCGTCGAAGGAAATACCCGATCCCCTCGCATTTGTTCCGGTGCGCCATAGCCAGGGGTGTAAATTCCGGTGGAGCGGGGCCCCCCGGCGGCAATTTGTTTCACAGCGCCAAAATCCAGCAGATAATAAACCTGATCCACTTTACGAATCATGATATTCGACGGCTTAATATCACGGTGGATCGAACCTTTATCATGGACAAACTGAATCACCGGTAACAGACTGGCCATCATTTCCAGTAAATCTGCTTCAGATACCCCCCCATATTGATTAATAATTTGCTCTAGGGTAAAACCATCAATAAATTCTTGCATTAAATAAAAGAATTCATCATCACCAGCGGCAACATCTAAAAAAGCAAATAAATCAGGAATTTGCGGATGAGTCCCAATATCTTCAAGGACAGCGGCTTCCCGTTCAAACATTTCCTTAGCCATCTGTAACTGTTGCGGTGCTAGACCCGATGGCATAAATTGCTTGATCACACATTTACGCATGGCTGGGGTATAGCGATCCCGCCCGATGTAGGTCACGCCAAAGCCCCCCCGCGCTAAGGGGCGATCCACAAAATAACGACCACCTAAAATGAGGGGCATCCCACAAAAGGTGCAAAATTTTTGGGTGACAGTTTTTAAGGTTTGGCTGGTGTCTAACTCAGGAAAAGAATTCAGCGGTTGACCACAGTTAGGGCGAGTGCAGTAAATATCCACAGCTTTGATGGGCTTGTTTACAGAGGTTGTTACCGAGATTTTTAGCAAAAATTTAAATGAATTTGCCGCAAATGTTAAGTCGCTGAAATTTGGAATGCGCCACGGCAATGACAGCCGCCATCAACTATATTCAACTCTTCTAGGATAAATTCTTCGCCTAGTTTAGCTAATAAAGTCTCTAATAACTGACGAATTTGCTGATCAGTTTTGGCAGTGGGTGGCTCGGTTAGATGGAGCGCTTCGAGTAAAATTGGCGACTTAAGGCATTCTTGCAGATCCGCCGGACTTAAAGCAGCATCCATCATCACTTGAATTGGATCTAATAATTTTAGTGGTTCCCCCTTGAGCATTTGTGCCACATTGAGATGAATCCCCGTCGCCCTTAAATCAATGCTAGTAATATGCAGGTTTTGATAGACAATCCCTGTCCCCGAAATTTTGGCTTCAGGAATATCACCACTGAGAATTTGCCGACTTTTGCCCGCAACTTCGATGTCTAGGGTGGCTATGGCTTCAACCTGGGAGCGGAGCCATAATTTAACAATGGGAATTAGGGTGCGACTCAGAACAGACATGGGAAATTAAATTTATTAGCTTGATTGATCAGGGCTTATGGACTAGGGTTTGAGTTACTGTACTTTACCATCTGGCATGGTAGCCCCTAGCAAAATTGCCTCCATCAAGTTGGCGGTACTAATTTCCGCGCGATTCAGCAGAGCATTGGTCAGATTTGCGCCGGTTAAATTAGTGCGGGATAGATAGGATTCGATCAAGTTAGCATGGCTGAGGTTGGCTCCAGTCAAATCCGCCCGGCTTAAATCTGCTCGAGTGAGCTTGACTGACCGTAAATCAGCTTGGGCTAACCTAGCACGGCTGGCTTTGACATCGGGCATCACCGCATTATATAAACATACGCCCCGCAGATCGGCATCTAACAAAATTGCCCGCTCTAGCTTGACTTGCTCCATATTTGCGCCGGTCATGGTGGCACAACTCAAATTAGCTTCGGTTAAAAATGTCCCTTTAAGATTAGCCTTCTGTAATTTAGTTTCACTGAGGTTACAGCCGGTGAAGGTGGCTTCTTGCAAATTCGCGCCCCGTAAGTCGGCCCGATATAAGTCCGCCCCTGTCAGATTTGCGCCGCGCAAGTCCGCATTACGCAGATCTGCCCCATTGAGGGTGGCAATAGTGCGTTTTTTAGAACTGCCTTCGTGGGGCGTAATTTGATGCTGTTCCCCCGATACCCGTTCTTGCCGAAAATTACTGCCCCGCAAGCAAGCCCCAATCAAACAAGCGCCGTTTAAATTCGCAGTGCGTAAATCAGCCTCAATCAAATTCGCGTCCATGAAATTCGCTAGGGTTAAGTTGGCCCCAAACAGAGTCGCCCCTTGCAAACTTGCGCCATGAAAATCTGCCGAACTAGCATTCACTAAACTCATGGCGGCTTGATTCAGGTTTGCCCCACTAAAGTTAGTCTCTACCATCACCGCACCCCGCAGATTGGCACGGGTTAAGCACGAAAACAAAAGCCAAGAATTTTGTAAATAAGCGCGAGAAAAGTTAACATCCAGAAAATCAGTACGGCTGAGTTGGCTATTTGCGAGCTTAGCGCCACTGAGGTCAACACCGCTAAAGTCTCTTTCACCCAAGGCATAGCGTTGCAGCAGTTCACTGGCAGGAAGGTGGCGGGGAGCAGGCATAATTCACAATGTGTGGCGATAAGGACGCAGCAATAAAGCTAATAATAAATGAAGACTATAGGCATTAGTTTAGGAATCTGGCTCAAAAAAAGGAGCCGAATAGTTAATTCCTGCTCCTGATGGTAATTAATTGATCCAGTTTGATCCAGCCATGTTTGATATATTTTGTGTCTCATCTCACCACAAACGGCTGTAGTTGTTGCTTAAACTCCTAATTGAGAAGTAGAAGTCATGGTCTTGCGCATCCCAGAAATCTTGGCATTTTCGCGGCGAATTTGTTCCTCAGTTAAGGGAGTGACTTCAATGTGATTAATCAAAGTGGTCACAAAAGCGAAGAGCAAGAATGGTAAGGAAGTTACGACAATTAATCCCACCGCTGCAACCGATAAAATGGGGTTGCTCATCAGGGACAATGCTGCGGCAAGACTGGCAAAAATTACCCCCAACCAAATGATAACTTGGCCAAAAATGTCGCCAAGGGTAAGGGTGCAGATAAAACGATATTTACCGATGTTCATAATGATTTCCTGAAGGTTAATATTTAAATGGAATTTAATAATTTAAGCGACAATTTAAACCAAAGATTAAGCTAAACCGAGCATTACTAAAAGTTTTAAGTTGCCAGTTCAGTTTAAATTCTGACTAACTCCTTAGTGGGTGGTTCAAGTTAGTGAGCATCTCTAAGAAGCAAAGCAGCATGATCGTGGCTCTTACCAAGTCCCTAGACCATGCTATCACCTGAATCTTACTCAATTTACGCTGTTTAAGTTATTTAGCAATCTTGTTGATTCATAGGGCTAAATAATTAAGCTGTAAGCTGTGAACTGATCATAAGCAAAGTTTTTCCATGATAGGGTTACGTTTTATCAAGGAATTTGAAGGGATATTAAGTAATTTTTGATGATTGACTGAAATATATAGTCATTTAAAATTATTTTGGCACATTAAAAGTACTTGACCACCCCCCGCCTGCGGCGTACCCCTCCAAAGGAGGGGAATTAAAGAAGACGATTAAAATTCCCCTCGCTTGGAGGGGTAGGGCAACCGCACACGTTTCTTAACAAAAGAGGATGGGTTTGTTAACAAGC
>JBAXSK010000004.1:0-57802 GCA_037130765.1 Pseudanabaena sp. ELA607 | reverse complement strand
GAAGTATTCTTTGCTTCATCAGAACCCGTTGCATTTCATCCTTGAATTGGCGAACAATTAAAGCAGATCCCAGACCATCGCAAAAGTAAAGGTAAGCGTCATCCACTGTGGCTAGTAATGTGCCTAACCTTGCTGGGAGTGCTGTGTAATTATCACGGATATCGACCATTAGCAGATTTTTGTGAGAAACATTGGCAAACGCTACAAACAATGCTAGAGCTACCGTCAGATAGCCGAATCCCATCATATTCGACCTTTCGCCGCTCTGATTTCTTTTACGCTCCCTCCCTACTTCCTTTTCCGAAAATGAAACCGCCCTGCTCTCCCAAAAAGGGAGAGGGGAACAAGGAAAAAGCTAAAAATGGCTCTTGCTCTCCTTCTCCCGCTCTGGGAGAAGGGGCTGGGGGATGAGGGCAGATTTTCTATCTGCGTAAGGTGAGTATGTAGTAAAAATATAAGGGTTTAACCAGTGGTGATTGGTTAAACCCTTAAATCTTATTGAACAATAAACTGAGCAAATCGAATTATGTTTCGAGTTAATTTGATGGTTAATTTATAGCCTAATCTTCGGGAGAATAAGCTAGCAATGTGCCATTTTGTCCAATGATAAAACCGTGATCGTGATCAAAGAAATAAATGCGATAGAGATTAGCGCCAACATTTTTCACTGACTCGTCGCGATGCCATGACTTACCGCCATCATTACTGTGCAATAAGCGGGAACTGCCACCGGATACCCAGATATTTTGCTCATCTTGATAGGCTAAATCCAATAAACCAAAACCTGAAGCGGCTCTAGGAGCTTGGGCTTTTTCCCAACTGCCTAAGTTGCCAACTTCGCTAAATTGTAATTGACCGCCACGGTTGAGCATCCAGACCCGACCATCTTTGCCAAAGCCCATGTTTTGCACGCGCCGCGAACTATTGCGATTATGCTGACTCCAAGCCGTCTCCCCAGGGAACCAAGTAGAATAAAAATTACCCTTATTAGACACGGCAATATAAGCACCACTTTCAGAACGGTTCAGATTCCGCACTGCACCCACCGCTTGGGTAACTAAGGCTTTCCAGTTTTGCCCTTGGTCATCGGTCTGATAAATAGCACCTAAATCTGTGGTCATTTCTGCTGTGTTAACACCGAGAGCCGTAATCATCTCCGGGTCGCCAGGCAACTTAGAGTTTAACCCAATGCGCGTCCAACTTTGACCACCATTAGCAGTGTGCAACAATAGAGCCGGTTTACCCACGACCCAGCCCTCATCACCAGAAAAACTCACCGAGACAAAACGATAAATCCCATCGCCCAAGTCTAATTTAATCTGCTGCCAAGTCTGACCGCCATTATCGGTACGCAACAAGGTGGCATCTGTTCCCGCTAACCAACCCCGATTAGGATTTTCTTTGACAAAAGTTAAATCTAAAGGAATAGTGTTAGTAGGCAAACTCACCTGATGCCAAGAGCCACCGTCAGCATAAGCTGGACTTGCGCCTAAGGTGCTGCAAGTTAAACACAAAGCTAAACCCAGAGCCATGACCAGGCTTTTTAGCTCAATTGCACCAGACCTGGTGGGGTGGGCAGCTTGCAATGGGCGGAATTGTGACAAAGAATGCCAAACTTTTACCAGATAAGGGGAAATATTTGACCAAAAATCCATAATTGCTGTGGGTTGAAAGATTAGATGATGTCGGGGTTTGCCGTTTTTGTGCCCCGTGGTTGGACTCGTTTTGCTCACCAGCATTTTTCCTGATTTAGATTGTATTTTAGGATTTAGTTCTAGAATTTGCCTATGAAAGTTAGTTCTAGAAAGTCGTGTAAATTTGCAATGGATAAAATTACAGATCTAGGAAATAGATCCAGTAAACAATTGCAATTTTATCGGTTATGAATTTAATTAGTAATTAACTGCTGATTAAACTGTTAATATCATGATTGCCATGGCAACTTTATTAAGGCATTTAGTCCAGATCTAAGGTGGTTTGTTGAGGTAAAGTTATTTAGTCAAGGGCATAAAGACTCAGGAAAAAGATCACTGCTCCACCCAAAAAACCAAAAATCAGCAGATTTTTTTGGGAAGGTGTTAAGGTATTGACACCAAAGCCATAACCCAGATTTTCTTCAAATCCCGAAACTCCCTCAGCCGCTGAGCCAATATCCCGAAAGGATTGCTTTTTAGCATTACATACCGGACAACGCCAAGTTACGGATAGATCATCAAAGGGCGTACCAGGCACAATCCGCCGCTTTGTATCACCTACTTTTGGTTCATATACATAACCGCAAACGCCGCACTCATGGCGATTCATCCGCGTATCTGCACTGGCGGACGGCGCGACAGGTGATGGTTCAACTAAGGGCTTAACTAACGGTTGTACTTCAACGACAGCATCAGCATTGGCTTGATGTTCGGTTCGGGTAGGGGTGGCTTCTGGTTCCATCTAGGTGATCCTCAGCGTAAATGGTTGGGGTTAAGGGGTTTCTGTTACAAATTATTACATTGATCCCTATTTTTACCGCTTTTACGGGTGCTTTGGCAATTTTTTCGGGCAATTCAGAGACAATTTATACCTAATTGCACAGGTGATCCCACCCTTGCTGATCCCCAAGGAATCTATCCTTAGATTTAACCTTGGATGCAAACAAATTTTTAAATCTATTTAAATCTAATTTTTGCAGATAATTTCTAAAGCTAATCTTTGCAGTCGAGTCCCCTAGAACTTATAGATGACAATCTCTAGACAAAAATCCATCCTCATGGGTGTCATAATCCCCAAGTAAATCCGCTAAAATAACCAAGGTCTTCAACTGATGGGACACAAATTGAGTGCCGAAGTGATCATGATTTAATCATAATCAGTTCACAATATGCCCTGATGTGACAGGTTAGTAATTCATGAATCTATAACTGAGTTACTTTGATTTTATGACTCATAATACTAAAGTAACTGCTAAATTAGGAATGATTTAAACTGTCCCTTGAGTGATTTCATTTAACAAAGACTTTACCTAATCATAATGTGTTTTTTACTTATTCTCTTTTAGACTCTTTCAAAACAGTTTGTGAAAAGTTTTTAAACATTACTTTTTAACTGTAATTTATTTAGTAGCCATTTATTTAATAGCCATTTTAATACCTACTTTTGCTCAGTATATTTTGTCCAATGCTTGTCTGCTATGAGTCATTATTTTTATCATTAACTAGTGTTGTTCAATGAAATGAGGTTGATTACCCTTGAAAAAACTAATTGATACGCTCCGGGAAGATTTCTCGATTATTTTTGAACGAGATCCCGCTGCCCGTGGGTGGCTCGAAGTAGTGCTTTGCTATCCAGGACTCCATGCAATTTATTTATATCGGTTGGCCCATTGGTTACATCAGATGGGGTTGCCCGTATTACCGCGATTAATTTCGCAAACGGCGCGATGGCTGACCGGCATTGAGATTCATCCAGGGGCCCAAATTGGCAAGGGGATCTTTATCGATCATGGCATGGGCGTAGTCATTGGCGAAACGGCAATTTTGGGCGATTATGTTTTGCTCTATCAAGGAGTCACCCTGGGTGGTACAGGCAAAGAGTCAGGTAAGCGTCACCCCACATTGGGCAATAACGTAGTAGTGGGTGCTGGGGCTAAAGTTTTAGGCAATATTGAAATTGGTAGTAATGTGCGCATTGGGGCGGGATCGGTATTATTAAAAAATGTGCCGCCAGATTGCACCGTGGTGGGTATCCCTGGACGCATTGTGCATCGTGATGGGGCAAAAGTCGCTCCGTTAGAACATAATCGCGCTCCTGATCCTGAAGGAGATGTGATTCGTTCCTTAATTTCGCGGGTCGAGCAGTTAGAGCGCCATGTAGAAAGCAATGGCTTGCATCAAGTGAGTAATTATGTGATTGATTCTGAATTACTAAAATATGTGCGTCCTCGCCATCTCACTCCAGCCAGTCACATCGAAGAAATCATTGACTATGATGGCTTTTCTGACGGTGCTGGTATTTAAATCTGGTTGGTATTTGCCCCATGCCAGATCCCCAAAGAATCTTCTAAATCATAAATAGGCAATCATAATTCACTATTGCTGCTATTCCATGTGCATAAACACCATAGGAACTTCCCCAAGATGTCAATGAGCCACGGCCAAAAACAGTTAACTAAATCTTGGACCTTTTTCGGATCTATGTTACCGAAACTATTGCCCCTATGCTTAGGGGGAATTTTGTTGTCTGGGTGTGAACCAATTCCTACTCCTAGCCAAGTCAACGCGGCTAATGCTGGAGGTGGCAATCGCTTAGATACGGTTTTACGGCGCGGCAAGTTAATCTGTGGTGTCAGCGGTGAATTGCCGGGATTTAGTTTTGTCAACAAAGAGGGCAAATATTCGGGCATTGATGTGGATGTCTGTCGTGCTGTGGCGGCGGCTTTGTTTGATAACCCTGACGCAGTGCAATACCGTAATCTCAATGCCAAGGAGCGCTTTACAGCTTTGCAGGCGGGGGAAGTGGATTTGCTCAGTCGTAATACTACTTGGACTTTAAATCGCGATACTGCCTCACGGTTGGCTTTTTTGCCGGTGGTATTTTATGACGGACAGGGTTTGATGGTGCGTAAAACCGACAATATCAAGAATTTGCCTGATTTAAAGGACTTGGCCATCTGTGCCCAAACGGGGACAACCACGGAACAAAACCTATCAGAGCAAATGCGGCGGGCCCAAATTCCTTACCAAGCCGTGGTGTTTGAGGATGTTAATGCCACATTTGCGGCCTATGAATCGGGGCGTTGCAAAGCAGTTACGGCGGATCGTTCGGCTTTGGTCACTCGTCGCACCCGTTTAGCGCAACCTGACGATCACATAGTCTTAGATGTGAGTTTGTCTAAAGAACCCTTAGCCCCAGCGGTGCTTGATGGGGATAGCCGCTGGGCAGACACGGTGCGATGGATCATTTATGCGACTATCGAAGCTGAAGAATTGGGGATTAGTTCGCAAAATCTGGCGCAACAGCAAAACTCTGGTGGGGCAGTGGTGCGGCGCTTTTTGGGCATGGATGGCAGCCTTGGTAAGGATATGGGAATCGCCAATGATTTCGCGGCGCGGGTGGTGCGTCATGTGGGCAACTACAGCGAAATCTATGATCGCAACTTGGGCGACGGCAGTATGTTTCGGTTGCCAAGGGCGCAAAATCGGCTATGGCGGGATGGTGGTTTGATGTATGCGCCACCATTTCGCTAAAATTTAGACCGCAAATTACCGATTTATTTAAGAATTTGGAAACTTGTCGCTATAGTTAATGTAATTTATTTTGAGACGCTACTAAAGGAATTCTAAGTCAGATAAGATGTCTGACCTCCGAGGGATAAGAAAGCGTAGAACGGACATCTTGTCCGTTTATCTGTCTCTTTTGTTGTACCATCTTTAACTGAAATAACTACAACTATAATCAATGGCTAAATCATGAATATCCAGTGATTAGTGGTGCGATCCTTGAATCCAGTTCTGGCGCGTGATGGCTCTTTTAAAGAAGATTCAATTAGACGTGATCGACAGACATAATAGTAATGTCACTAAAATTATGGAGCGTGGGGGTTGGCGTTAAATCTCGTTAGGATTGAGATTCAGGAGGCGCATATTTGGAACCATCTGGCATAATTGCGCCTTCGAGAAAGGCATTGCTTAGATCAAAGCTACTTACCTTGGCGTTTTTGAGATTTGCGCCGGTGAGATATGCTCCGGTTAAATTTGCACCGCTTAAACTGGCTTCTTGCAGATTCGCACCACTCAGATTTGTATGACTAAGATTGGTGCAAATTAGATTCGCATGATTAAAATTAGTACTACTCAGGTTAGCGTGACTCAGATTCGCAAATCCTAAATTAGCCCGACTTAAGTTTGCGCCACTGAGTTGAGTCTGACTAAGGTTCGCATTATCCAAATTAGCATAGCTCAAATTGGCGTTACTCAAATCACATAACTGTAAATTAGCCCGACTCAGATTTGCTTTAGGTAGATTAATCTCCACTAATTCGGCATTTGGTGCGTCTAGACCACGTAAAGAAATACCATCGGCATTTAAATCTTGCAGAGCTAAAATGCGGGCATAACTAACCTTGACATTGTGAGCAGCATCAACGGTACTCCATGCCTGATAATGGAACTGTTTCCGGCGATCAGGAATTTCTTTGACAAATAGAACTAATGCAACTAATAAACCGATGGATTCAGTAGATCCCAAAGCTTTCCCGATGAAAGAGTTACTATCCGTAATTACAATCACTAGGGTGAAAACAACCACAGCAACTGTGGTAACTAGCCACGTAGGAACAATCCAGAACAAATTAACAAATTTCTGGGGAACTTGTTGAATCATTTCACTGAGGGGTTGTGCGGCAATTTGAGATTGAATTTGCTGATATTTTAATTGATATTTCACTATCAAATTCTCAAATACTTCCTTAAAAGCTTGACTATCTAATTGAATGACTATAAAGGCTTTCTTGGGCTTACCGATCGAGGGAAAAAGATTCGCAGATATATTGATCGGTGGATCGGGCGTTAAATTATTTGTTGAATCTGAGTCGGGGGATGGTGCTAGGCTGGGTTGATATGGTAGAGATGCTGCGTTAGATAAAGTACTTGAGGGTTTGGGAACTACTTCTTTTGGCACTGGTTGGGTAACAGTTTCTTGTCCTGTTCCCTTTAGCATGAGAGCGCAAACTGCCCTTAAAGCACTATGCCAAGCGGTTTTTACTTCAGGATTCCAATCGTCTGGCAAATATTCTGCCAGCGTGACTAAGAGCGCTTGCACCACGGGATCATAATATTTAGGAATTGCGCCATAACTAATATGCCGTGCCCCAAGAGCGTGCAGGACTGGTGTTAAAGCTTCGGGATTGCGCAGATTTTCTACAACTAATACTAATGAACTCAACAGCTTTTTATGCTGATTCGGCATATCAGTGTTAGCAAATAGAGGTTTTATTTCGGGATTAGCTTGAAATAAATTTTCATAGAAACTAGCCGCAAATTCATCGGCACAAGGTTTCAACTTGTTAAAACTTGTCTCTAATATTTCAACATTAAATGACATATTTACTCTAGCCAATAGGAATTAGTCAAGGAGAATTAGTCAGTTACAAATGGCAAATTATAATCAATAACTTACAAATTCAAGCTTTCTAATTCTTGCCATAGAGTAGTCATAAACTCATCAGTATTCTTGATCCCCATTTTGCCCAATGCTTCCCATTCTTCCGTGGTGTAATCGAGGTCTTGTCCCATGACATCTTGCGTCCAATAGGGCAATTTCGAGGGATTTTGCATTAAGTCATAGGTCATTTCTAAGATTTTTGTGCCCGTAGCATTTTCCCTAGCTTGAGTAGTCAGGCAAAAATTTAGTAGCTTGGCTAGCTTGCTTTGGGGTGGAATTGCAATCAGAAAAGCCATATTTTGTGCCAAGATAAATTTATCTAGTTTCATATTTTTATTTAGTTTGTTTAGCTTAAGGTTTTAATGTTATTTTGTTGGATTATTTGACTCTAAATCAAATCCAGTTTTAAAGTTAGGAACAAAATGATCAGAGTTTAAATTTGTAACAATTAATTCCTCAATATCCTGTTGTACAGTGTAGCAAATATGATCAAGGGGTAAATCATTAGCATCGTACCCAAAAGGATTTTCAATTTCCACGCCGATTTCTTCAATCCCTAGCAAGGTAAAGCTAATTAAACTGACAAATAAACCCGTCCACCAGCCTAAATCTTTAACTAATTGAAACGGCAATAATATGCAATAAATTAAGACTAATTGCTTGAGATGAATCACGTAGGCTAAAGGTAAAGGAGTCCTTAAAATTCTTTCACAACCGCCTAAAGAATCGATCATACTCTTTAAATTAGACTGTAACATAGGGACATGGCTGTAATGTAAAAAATTATCCCCTCTTTGATATTGTTGATGAATATATTTAGCAATCCACTCTGTAATTTTTAGCGGTTTATTCTTGATATTTTTTAACTCTAGAATATAAATTTCAGGTTGGTGCTTACCCATCAATTCGGCTAATTCTTGATTATCTGGTTCAGAGCGCAGATGAGCTTTAACTGTCACTAATAAAATGGGAATTAGTCGCATAGTAGTGTGCTTTTTAGCAACATCCTCTGATGCACTAGAGTTAATCATTACGCTAATTTGCCATGCTAAATTCCTGGCATCATTTACCAAACTGCCCCACAATCGTCGTCCTTCCCAAAAACGATCATAGGCAGTGTTAGTCCTAAAAACTAATAATAAACCCAAGACAATACTAGGAATGACACTTCCTAAAATTGGCTGCGATACAGGAACGTGTAAATAGTAAAGCAGAGAAATAAAGAAACCAAAAATACCAAGGGCAATGACATTTTTGTAAACAGATAAAATTACTGAACCTTTCAGTTGTAAAGCAAATTTTACCCAGCTTTTTCCTTGTTTATATTGCCTTTTTTTCATCGAATTACTTGCATTTTTAGTGAGGCTGATTAAAGATAGAAGTATTTAAATCAGTTAGATCAACACTTCTATACGGCAGAAATTATGACTGAGGAAATGAAGATTTTAATTTTAAGATGTTGCTTTTCGAGCGCTGGCTCTGGCGAGTAAAACACCAATTTGAACCCCAATCATGCCCAAAATTGCACTGCCGAGAAAATAAACCGCCAACATTGTGCCATCACCTTTATCTAAAAAAGCTCTCGATTCTAGACCGTAGGTGGAGAAAGTAGTATATGCACCACAGAAGCCAGTCGTGGTCATCAGACGCAGTTCTGGTGAAATGATGCGAATATTCTCGCTAGCGAGGGTTAGAACATAAGCAATAATCAAACAGCCAGAGACGTTAATAAAGAAAGTACCGTAAAAACCAAGGTCTTTACCTAAAAGAGTTTTCGCTAATTCTGTTGTATAGAAACGGCTCAATGCCCCGGCAATAGCGCCGATGGCGACCGCTAAAGCATAGTTTCCTTTTAAAAGATTCATTATTTTAGACCTGAGAATTGTGATTTATGAATTACGTGTTTAGTTGAAAAAAAGCTTCGCGATGGTTGCGCCCAAAATCACTGCACCCAAGCCCAAAATGGCACTGCCAGCCCAATAAAAAATTGTGGCACTCTTTTTCTGGCTACGCCATAGGGTGAGAGTATCAAAACCGTAGGTAGAAAAAGTGGTATAAGAGCCAAGAAAGCCTGTTCTAATCGCTAGGTCAAGTTCCTTAGGATAACCTGTAATTCCTTTGGAGAGAACAAAAAAGAATCCCATTGCTAAACATCCTGTTAAATTAATCACAAAAGTTCCATAGGGAAAACCTGTGCCAAATTTACCTTTTGTCCATTCTGTGAGGTAAAATCTAGACAATGCGCCGGGCACTGCTCCTGCACTGATTGCGAGAGGAATAAGAATGTCTGACATGGATTTAGCAACAATAAATATTAGGTATGGTATGCCTAATTATTCTTATCAGGAGTAGTCTTAGTTGTAAAATGAATATTTCTAATTATCAATATGCATCAAGTCGATATTCGGCAAATAGACCTGAATCTGTTAATCATTTTAAAGGTTTTACTTGATGAACAAAACGTTACAAGAGCCAGTGAAAAACTGAATTTAAGTCAGTCAGCCACAAGCCATGCCCTAAAGCGATTACGGCAAATGTTTAACGATCCTTTGCTGGAGCGCTCTGTGGCGGGAATGCGTCCAACCGCAAGGGCTTTAACTTTACGGGATTCCCTTGAACAGATTTTGGGAGATATAGAAGAGTTGGTTAAAGAACCGATTTTTACGCCTGAATTAGCAAAGGGAACAATTCGCATCGCTACTTCAGATTATGCAACCACTGTAATTTTGCCTACGATTTTGCGAGAGCTTGCCCAAAAAGCTCCCTATATTGATGTGGAATGTTATGATTGGCAAGCTGATACCCTAGAAAAAATACGTCATAATGAAATTGATCTAGGTTTAGGTATTATTGATTCGAGTAAAACTAATGGAATCAAGACTCAGAATCTATTTGTAGAACGATTTGTTTCCATTGTCCGCAGGGATCACCCTATTTTAGAAGAGCGGATGAGTCTTCAGTCTTATATTCGCTACCCCCATGCTTTAATTACCACTGGTTCTCCTACACATTCTATTAAGGATGCTCCTAAAGGTCTTGTGGATCGTATTCTCGAAGAAGCAGGATTGACCCGGCGTGTGATGCTAAAGCTACCCCATTTCTTTTCTGGGGCGCTCATTATTAGCAACACTGACCTAATTTTGACTTTACCACGCCGTATTGCCTTGCTCTATGCCAATAATATCCATATCACTTTGTTTGATCCCCCCATTGCTTTGGGTGAATATCACTATATGCAAATTTGGGCGAGCCACACTAATTGCGAACCTCTTCAAGGATGGTTACGGAATTTAGTTAGCCATCTCGCGGCAAGTATGTAGATATTGAGAATAGCTATAGTTTATAATTGGTTCAATTAAAGATGAGATATAGCAATTCTCCTGCTGGTGAGCTACAGGCAAGAGGCTTAAGTCCGTTGTTTAGCAAGCTTAGATCGAACCATTAGAGTCCTTGTTAGACAAGATGTCTGACATACGAGCAAAAAAGCGTGGGACGGACATCCTGTCCGTTCATCCATCTCTTTTGTTGTGCCATCTTTAACTAAAACAACTATAACTATCCCCCTAATTCCCTTATTAAGAGAAATGTTTTTTCCTTAATAAGGGAAATTGAGAGGGAGCGATCACTTAAGATAAATTCAAAATCTGAGCTACTACCGCTAGACTTTCTTCATACAGTGGATCAGTGCCCCAGCGCTGTAACTGTTGTGCCAAAAGCATATCCGCACTCTGATCACTCAATGGAGAAACCTGATGCACTTGGTACTTTTGCGCTCCGCCAGAAGCTTCCATCCGCATACAGCCCGTTGATTCGGAACAGAACACATGACAAGCATCAGTATTCAGATTTGCTGCTTGCAAACGTAAACCCATCAAGTCACCCACCACACTACCAGGGTTACTAACTGGAATTGCCGCTAGTTCTGCTTCAATCATGGGCTGACTCTTACTGGCAAAGGTGATGCGTTGAATGTCATATTCACCACCTTCGCAGACGCGCTTGATCGGCTGCCACCCCAAACGACTGGCAATCCAACCCAAAAATAATAAAGGCTGAGCCGGATTCCCTTTCTCATAATCTAGGGTAATACCGTCTACATCCCACACCGCAGCGCGGCGATCCGGTGGATCAAAGGCTTGGGCGGTCAGTTCTTGCCAAGGGGCTAACCGTTGCCAATTGAGATCCGCCACATTAATGCCTGAGTTGTGCATCGTATAAACCTTGAGCAAGTCTGCTTCTGGTTCGGCAAAGTCCGTCGAGTCCATAATGATGCGATCACTCAGATTAACCAGCTTCTCAAATAGTCGCGTATAGGGAGCCGGACTCGCTTTCCACCACGCAAAAACTGGTAATTCTGGAATCAATAATTCTGCAATCAGTCCATAGATGCGGTTAAAGGCATCCTTCGTACCTTGCAGGGTAATGTATTCGCCACAAATTAAGGCACTGCGATTCTTTTGCAACGGACAATAGGCCGCTACTTGGGCGGTAATGCCTTCATCTTCGCCATCAATGGGCAATAAATCTATGACTCGGCAAGGACTTTGGGAAGCAATGGCATCAATGGAAGCCATGCGTAATTCATTACTCAATCCTTCTGGTTCGTAAATTAATAGATTGAAAGTTGTGGCACGGGCGGCGCTGCTGTCACCATAGGATTGCCAAATTTTACTCAGTTCCTGTTGCACTTGGGAAACAGAAACATCCATCACTGATTGGATCGAAACTAAAGCAGGGACTTGCGTATTCATAGCTATCACCAGCAACAATCAAATATTCTAAGGATTCGGAAATTGCACAACAATTGTTAAAACTAATCATTCGGGAAGGGAATTTTGCCCCAGAAACAGTTTTCAGAAGCATGGGCAAGGGGTAACTATGGTCGCCGCCATTGCCGCTGATCCTGATTGATCAACCGATCGGCTTCCGATGGGCCCCATGCGCCAGCTTCGTAGGTCGGCATGGGTTGATTGTTATTGGGGGATTCCCACAGACTCAGGGCTGGAGTCACCACGCGCCACGCGGCTTCTACTTCATCACCACGGGTAAATAAAGTTGGGTCACCTAGCATACAGTCTAACAAAAGCCGATCATAAGCGTCGGAACCAGCCACCCCAAACGTTTTGCCATAGCCGAAGTCCATTTCCACCGAGCGCGAACGCAAATCAGGGCCCGGCATTTTCGCTTCAAACCGCAGGGCAATACCTTCATTGGGCTGAATCCGCAGGGTCAACACGTTAGGCGAAACTTGTTTAGCCGCAGACTGGAATAATAAGTGGGGAACTTCGCGAAACTGAATCGCAATTTCACTGACTTTTTTGGGCATCCGTTTGCCAGTGCGTAAATAGAACGGTACACCCTGCCAGCGCCAGTTTTCCACGGCAAATTTCATGGCGACGTAAGTGGGGACAGTGGACTGAGGATTAACATTAGGTTCATCGCGATAACCACTGACGGGCTTTTCCTTCATCCAACCGGCGCTATATTGGGCCCGCACACAGGAATTTTCGAGATGACGCACATCAGCGAGGCGGGTCGCTTGAATCACTTTGACTTTTTCATTACGCAAAGCATCGGGATCGAGGGAAGATGGCGGTTCCATTGCCGTAAGACAAAACAACTGCATCAAGTGATTTTGCAGCATATCTCGCAAGGCTCCGGCGCTTTCGTAATAGCCAGCGCGGTCTTCTACGCCAACGGTTTCAGCCACGGTAATCTGCACATGATCCACATATTGGCGATTCCATAATGGCTCAAAAATGGCATTGGCAAAGCGCAATACCAAAAGATTTTGAACTGTTTCTTTGCCTAAATAGTGGTCAATGCGATAGATCTGGCTTTCATCGCAAACCCGCTGCACTACACGATTGAGTTCTTGACAGGAGGATAGATCCCGTCCAAAGGGTTTCTCAATCACGAGGCGATTTTTAGCGGGATCAGCAATCATCCCCGCTGCGCCGAGGTTAGAGATCGCATCGACAAAAAAGTTCGGTGCGACGGCTAGGTAAAAAACGCGATTTCCCCTTGTACCCCGTTCGCGATCTAGCTGATCTAGAGATTCTTTTAATTTGAGATAATCCTCTAATTTGCTCATGTCAAGGGAATGATAGAACAAACCTTGGGCGAAATCTTCCCAGAGGGCTTCACTACCAATACCACCGCCGAACTGCATCACCCCATCCCGCATTTGTTCGCGGAAGTAATCATGACTCCAAGGGCGGCGGGCGACTCCCACAATGGTAATTTGGGGCGGCAAACGGCGCTGCTGTTTCAGGTTATAAATAGCGGGCACTAGCTTACGCATCGTCAAATCTCCCGATGCACCGAAAATCACAATGATTAATGGTTCGGGACTCCGTTCTTGTTGCAGACCAACCCGCAACGGATTTTCTAAAATATTTAACATGGGGGATTGCACCATGACTCTTTGGCATCCAAACTCTAATGCCGATTTTAGCCATGTCTATTGAGGTGATGGGGATCTCGCCACTTTATCTTTAGGATTGATCTTCAGCCTTGAAGGATGTTGGGAGATAGGAGATTGGTGATGGTGTTGCCTAGATTTAGTTGATGCTGGGTGATATTTGCGAGTAAGTGGGATTAATCAGACAATAACTCTGTACCCAGACGCTGCAAAGTGCGTTTAAATAAATCTTGATCCCCTAACTCCCGCGCTAAAACCAATGCCCCTTGAATGCGAATGACCATATCTTCGGCTTGTTGATAGGCTTGGGCTTGGGGTGAACCGGCTTCTTCTAGGACTGTGGCGATCGCTTGGAGCCATGGCACTAAAATATCTTGAATCCGGGATTGAAATAAACTATTACTTTGGGATTCTAGGGCAAACGCCGTACACAGACAGGGTTTATTACCTTGTTCAAATAATCGCTCTACCCCCTGGAGCATCAGTTGCAGTTTTTCTTTAGGGGGGCGCTCTTGTCGTAAACATTCAATTACTTCGCGGTGCAGGGTGCTCTGAAATTGCTCTAGGGCAATGGCGGCCATTTCTTCTTTGCCGCCGCGAAAGTAATGATAGAGACTGGCTCGCCCCAAACCCGTCGCTGTGGCAATGTGGGTCAAACTCGTCCCCTCATAGCCCTGTTGCCGAAACAATGCCATTAACTGCATCACTACTTGTTTCTTGGACATATCTCATATCTCGATGTTGTAAGCGTAACCCTCCGTGGTTGCCTTGGGGTTACACGAGCGCAAATACCAGTTTTGATTCGTAATTTTTTACTGGTGCTTGTGCTGGTTGAATTGGGCTAGTTGCATTTGTCAGGCTGATGTCAGGCTGAGTTGGGGGCTAGCCTAGTTGGGATCTAAAATTTCCACATCAATAGCATCATCGTGATCGGGCGTAGGCTTGACCTGGGATGATGGCTCAGCTTTTGGCACGGCGGGGGGATCACTTACTGGGGCTTGATCGGCATAGGATGATACTGATGCAGAATTAGAGGACAAATCAGAAGCTAAATCCTGCACCACGGGACGAATCTCATAATGTACGCGCAAATGGTCTGGGGCGCTCCGCTCTGCTTCACGGACAAATCGATTAGCTTCCCACTCGGCTTTGAAAGTATGTAAGTGTTTTAAAGTGGTTTGTCGTTGTCGTTCCAGATAGGTCCAGACTTCCCAAGCGTTAGGTGCTGGGGCAGGGGGTGGCTCTGGAGTCACGGGCGGGTTAGGTTGCGGCGAGGTATAAGGCTGGGATGGGTTGACGTTAGCACCAGCAGTATTTTCAGTTAAGCGATGGGGGGCATTACTCTGCTCGGAATATCCTTGATTTTGGGTGAAATTACGGGATGGCGCATTATTTGGCGCTGTATCGTTTGGGGTGGAATGATTGGGGGTTAGGTTATTTTGAGTGAAATTATTTGGTGTTAAAGTCGGCGCTAGATCCAGCCCTGAACTGATGGCATTAAAGCCAGAACTCAACTCAGCATTAGGTATGGATGGCGCAATTGTTGGCGAATTTGACGGGACTTCAGCGGTTAGATGACGGGCAATGCTCCACACTTCATGGGCACGGATTTGCCGCAAAAAAGCTAGATTTGTGCCCACACCGGCGGGTAAAACCTGCATCACACTGGGCAAACTATCACCCCAACTATAAAAATGCACAGACTCCCCATTAATGACCACAGACTCTCCAGCCTTGAGATTTAGCCCAGCGAAGTTTTGCCATAGTCCCACTGTTGGCGCGTTATGGCTAGTAGTTGCGTTGTTTGAGCCAGTGCAGTCTATTGCCTGATTAGCTGCCCCATGACTAATCAGGCGTTTTACTCCCCCAAGCAATAGCTCAATTGTTGTTGTAGGGTGTTGACTTGGTTTTGGAGGTTATCTTGCAGACTGGTCAGACTGGTAAATTTTGTTTGATGTTGTGCTTGGTGTTGATGCAGTTGGGCTTGTAGCTGGCGCTGTTGCTCGGCGGTGAATTGTTCTAGAATCTCTAGGCGATTTTGGACTTGGGATGTTACCTGCTGTTGGATCTGCGGTTGCACATAACCATTGACATAATTACTTACATAATCGCTGACATAGGTTTTGACCTGGGCCATAGCCACTGATTCCCCTAACTCAGTGCCGGTAATTTGGCGATCGCTATTTAAATTATTATTTAGAGCATTGCCTAAATCTTGTCCCAAATCATGGTCAGGATCAGCGCCTGGGGCGATCATTAATGATGCCCCGAAAGATGCCCCACCCCTATGCCGATCAAGATCATCCTCTGGCTCGTCAGGAGACAAACTAAGCTGGTCTAACTCCGGCTCTTGACTGAGATTGGTTGCGATGAGTTGCACAATCCAATCCGTCACATCCACCGTTTCACCTTGCTCCTGAAGATCGCGATCGGCTTGGATCTTGGCTCGGTTCAACAAGTCCACGGGCAAACGCAGAGTCAATGACTTAGTAGGTGGCGGATCATTTTCAGGGAGCATGACAGGTTTAGGATGGGTCATAGAGGATCATTTTTATATCAGATTTAATTTAGATTAAATCTCAATTGAATTTTAACAGAGTCGCCACTGTGATTTAATTTTGTCCTCTATTGGTATGACGCAGGGCGGAATAGTTGAATAATTTAATTAATTGCTTCGGTTTGCTGCTCTTGATTGCGGTGAACCAAGTATGCATTTGATCCGTTAATTCTTCCCTCCTCTAAAATCAATGGCACAAAATATTTCCGAGCAGTTGCCCGATCCCACGCCACAGCCTAAGTCACCAGCCCATTGGTTCGCGCATATTTCTATACCGACTTGGGTTACCCTGTCGCGAATGTTGGCAGTGCCGTTGATGTTGGCAGTAATGGGCACAGATACCCCAAATCATCGACTAATCGCTTTAGGGGCGTTTTTAGTGGCGGCTTTAACCGATTGGCTTGATGGTTATCTGGCTCGCAAGTTAAATCAAATTACTGACCTGGGCAAAATGCTTGATCCATTGGTGGATAAATTGCTGGTAATTGCGGCTTTGTTGTTATTTGTGCAATTGGGGCAGATTCCGGCTTGGGGAGTGTTTTTGATTTTAGCGCGGGAATTAGTGATCACGGCATGGCGGGGCGCTCCTGTACCAGCCAGTAGTGGTGATGCTGCCGCAGGAGTGACAAAATCTCAGGGAATTATGGCGGCTAATCTGTGGGGCAAGGTCAAAACCGTTTGGCAGATGGTGGCGATTAGTTGGTTGTTTTTGCAGTGGCCGGGGGATCTGTGGCTATTTTGGGGCGCAGTGGTGATCACGCTGGTGTCTGGGGTGGTGTATTTAGTACCGTCTAAATCCTAGGAGACTTGCAAGCTACCGTAAGAGCATCGTGAGTTTGAATTTATAGTTATTTCCGATTATTTCAAAACACTCTGATCCCTTCCCAACTGCGGGAGGGGACTATTCATTATGGTAAATCGGTTTCTAATCTACTTATTAATGAGTTACAGTAAAGGAACCTCAGCCAGAGCAGATAAATTTATAGCAATGCAAGGGTAAGGACAGGCAAGGGGCTTATCAATTTATTAGCTGTCCTAACCACCTCTATCTTTGCTATAGACCTTGCAACGGGTAATCTCACTCACGACATATTCTAATCTGAGGAATCACAACATACCAATCTTCTGTAATTTCGCCAGTCATTTCCTCGGTCTTCAGATGTCTGTAGATACTTCTGACCGTGACTTCTCCTTCTTGAAAATTAAATTGATTAGGACTAATACTTTTCTGCCTAAGCTTTTCTACAGCACTCTTTGAGAGTAATCCAATGACTTGATTATTATAGCGAATTGTCCAGTTATCTCTCGCTTGTGTTGGAATAAGATCGATTATATCTCCTTCCTTAAGTTTCTTAATGCTCTCTTGTTTATCCTTTGAAACATCAAAATTCAGATGTACATCTTTAGGGATCATATCTTGATAAAAGACAAATTGAGGTGGATTAATACTTCCAATATTCTCAGTAGGATACGGTATTGCTCCTGTTTCTTGAACAAATCGCGAATCTTCGGTATGGATTAAAATTAGCTTTTCTTGAGCGCGAGTCATCGCCACATAAAACAGTCGCCTTTCAGATTTTATCTTGTCTGTTCTGTATTCAAAACCATCGGCAATCAAAATCACATATTTGAACTCCAGCCCTTTTGCTCCATGACAACTAGTAACTAGCACCGCATTTGGATCAATGGATACATCAGGACTTTCATTAAATTCATAGATTGAAGTAATAATCTCACTTACCGAAATTGGAATAGAGAGATCTTCTGCACCATATCCCCTCTCTTTATCAATATCTTCGGCTATTTTTAGGAGCGTTCTTACTGTCGGTTCAGATGAATTGCGCTTGAGTCTGTTGAAGAAATCCTCAAAACGATCTTTAACAGACTCTTGCTCAGAAAGAATCAGATCAGGTTTTTCCTCTAAATCATTGATCAAAATCTGGGTGATTCGATTATGAGTTAATTTTATATCTTCACCTTTAAGAGAATAAGTACGAATACCAGCCCTATCAAGCAATGCCCGCGCTTTATCCATGTGTTCCCAATTTCGGGCTAAAATGGCAATATCTCCGGGTTGAACTCCATTTTTAATCCATTTGTTTACCTGACGCTTAATATATTCTGCTTGGTAGTCAACATTAATAAATCCTAAGGATTGCACATCTAAACCATCTTGTCCCTCTCGCTCATTGTTAATTCTAACCTGTTCATCTCCTCTATGTTTCAAGCGATTACTATTGTTTTGAATTAGTCGATTTGCCGCTGCAATGATCGGCTCAGTAGAGCGATAATTTTCGATGAGCAAAAACTGTTTGGCTTTATATTCTGATTTAAAGGACTTGATATATTCTGTTGAAGTACCGTGCCATTCATAGATATTTTGATCATCGTCACCAATGACACAAATATTCGTCTGCACAGAGCTAGAGCTATCTTCTGAAACTTCCAAACCAGCAATTAACTTCACAAGTTTATATTCATGCTCCGCAACATCTTGGTATTCATCCACAAAAATATATTCACAGTTGCCCAAAAGCTTGGAAATCCTTAACTGATTATCTGCCTCTTCTGGATCTTCTTCATTATGCTCCAGAAATTGGCAAGCATCTTTGATCAGTTGAGTAAATTTCTGATCAGAGTTTCCGGTATTTTGATTCATTTCAATGGTTCGTCCTAAAATGGCTAAAGCTAAACCATGAAAAGTATACACTCGCAATCGAGATGCCATTGATCCGATGATGTTTTGTAACCGCAGTTTTAATTCTCTAACGGCATTACGGTTATAAGCGAGAGCAATGATTTTCACCGGATCAACTCGTTTGACCTTGATCAAATAGGCAATGCGATGGATGATTGTACGGGTTTTGCCAGAGCCGGGACCAGCAATTACAGCCATAACAGGAGATTCAGAGAGAACTATCTCACACTGAATTGGATTGAGAGGATTGATAATGCGATCATAGTCTTCTTGAGTGACAGGACGCTCAGCCACACCTTGATCAAGATTGTATTGCTTGCAAAATTCAGCAAGGGGAAGCGTAAAATAGTTAGCAATATACTCCTGTGGATCAAAATCCTCTTGTTTGTACTGCTCTCCATAATTGATCATCACATGAGTACGGCGGGTTTGTGTCTCATAGTGTGGTTTGACTTCTCTGGGATAAGCCTTAGCAATATCTTTTTTCCTTGTTTCCAATGTCTTACTGTCTGCTACGCTCTTGAGCAGTCTTACTTTCATTGCTTGATAAAAGAGGTTAATGCCATCGGCTAATCGAATGAGTCGATGTCGGTGCATCCAAGCGATTGCTTTCTCTAAATCCTCTAATTCAAAAGTCTGAGGATCAGAAAGCTGATTAACCTTGGCGAGCAAATCATTTATATCAATTTGTAGTCTCAGACGTGCTCCACTTGTTTTTTCAAGTGTTTTATCTACGCTGTCATATAAATCACTAATAATATTTTTAATTAAAATTGAATAGGCATCAAAATTTTCCTTTGCTGTAAATTTTTTGACTACCACAATGTCTCGATTGACTCGTCGGTATTCAGTCCATCCAAGATATTTCCATCCTTCCAGAATATCTAAGATTTTAGCTGCACTTAACTTTTCCGTTCCACCTGGATCAAGACGAGTGGCTAGACCTCGGCAATTTATCTGTATCTCTTGACGATCGCTTAGCAAGTTGGTAATCTCGTCAATGATTTTCTTTTCTATTTGTTTCAGACTCTCATAGTTGCTCTTAGCTGCGCCTGTAACACCTTTAGCAACCAGTAAAGTGATTGGCATTTTTGATGTACATACTTCTGCCCTTTGCAATTCTTTAACACGCTCCCTCAGTTCTTTGATGGCGATACCTGAAGCATCACTTAACCTTTCTAAGGGGAATGGCTCATCTCGATGTTGAGAGTAGGTTTTAGCAACATGCATAGCCAAAATCAACTTGTAAAATTCGTCTTTGCAATAATTTGATAAATTATTTTTGTGGGCATACAAGTCAAACGCTTTCAGAGAGTCTTCTGGAGTGGGATGAACAATCTCAAATTCTATAAATGAAGACTGATTCTCTGCCCGTTCAATCATGACGAAAGTTTCTAAGTAGTGTAACGCCACTTTGATTTTGGTATCTCTCTGTTCGGTTTCTGAGGCAAATTCCTCATCAAGATCACTAGCTTGGTAAATTTCATTTACTGTGATCCAGAAATCTTCTTGAGTTGTATCTTTGCCCTGAATTTGCTTCTTGAGGCTAGCGATGGCAGAAAATAAATACCATAATTCTTTTTCAGATAATTGATTCAAACTCTGAAGCAAGAAAGTAGTATCCGCATCTTGAACATCAAATAACAATGTACAAGTAGCAGGTTGACCATCTCTTCCGGCTCGTCCCGCTTCTTGCACATATGCCTCTAGATTACCGCTGATCGTATGGTGAATTACTGCTCTAACATCAGGACGATCAATCCCCATACCAAAAGCGCAGGTCGCCACAATCACATTAAGTTCTTTATTTTTAAATTTTTGGAGAATCTCTTCCTTATCTGCTTTAGGAATTTTGCCGTGATAATATCTAGATTCTATGCCACGGTCATGAAGTAACTTGGCTAACCGTTCTGTATTTTTGCGAGTTGCTGTGTAAACTAACACTGCTCCTTCTAATTGAAGCGCCTGTTGAACTTCTTTAATTAAAATTTGCTCTTTTCCTTGCTTAGTAGTAGGAATAATCCGATATTTTAGATTGTCACGCTTGCTACTAGAGCAAACTTCAGTGTGAATCAGGATTTTATGACTGGCAAATAGTTCCTTAATATCTTTACGCACTGCCACCGTAGCCGTAGCAGTCATAAATGCCATGAAAGGAAATTCTCGCTGTTGCGCCTCGTAAAGTTCACTAATAAACTTAGGCGCATAGCGATAATCCGGACGAAAATCATGGCCCCACTGACTAATACAGTGGGCTTCATCAAAGACAATCAAAGATGGGGGGCGTTGTTCAAGTAACGCTCTAACGCCGGACGATCGCAGTTGTTCGGCGCTAATGTATAGCAAGTTCTTTTCGCCATTGCGTAACTGTTCTAATCTTTCGCATCTTTCTTCTGGTCTAATAGTGCCATTAATGAATGTGGCAAAATCTAGCCCTTTTTCTACAAGTCCACTAACCTGATCTGCCATCAGCGCCTGAAGTGGTGAAATTATAACGGTTAACCCCCTGTGCTTTTGAGATAACATCAAGGCAGGAAGCTGATAGCATAGGGATTTACCGGCGGCTGTTGCCATTAGAATTAGAGGATTTTTACCAGCGAGAATGTTCTGGATCGCCTCTTCCTGTTTACCACGAAATTGCGAGATGCCAAATTCTGCTAGATAAGGCTGGTAAGTAAATTCCCTTGGAGAACTAATTGGTTTTAAATGGTTCAAGATTGATGAACAATCAGGTAAACGGCTCAGCCATGCGCCAAGGGGTGGTTTTGTTTTACTAATATTAGATTCATAGTTCCAAGCCAAGATGCCAGCTACACAGAGTCTTTCATTAAAAGGCTTTGTCGATGCTTGAGTAATAAACTCATCCAAATAGTCGGTATCTATACCCTCAACCGCTGTTGTCGGTAGTACATTGATATTGGGAAACGAGCAAAGTTCCAATCCAAAAAACCTGAGATATGCTTGACTTGCTTCATCTTCGCCGCAACTGAGCAAATAAGCATACAGATTTAAGATCTCTTGGGGTTTGGTATTGAATGTATCGACAATCGCCTCTAATAATTTTCTAGTAGCAAGAGCATCTTCTAAAGGATTATTACCTGCATATTCGCTCAGTTTATATTCCTTATTAAGCTTTTGAGATTGCTCTAGGGGAAAAGCTAAAACTGATAATTCTAAGGTGTCAACTATTAACCAATTCTTTAAAGTTGGGAAACTCTTGATTAAATACCGATCATCAAATCGTCGAAAGTTATGTCCACAAATGTGTAAACCCTCTTTATGGAAAGACTCTAATCTTGCTTGAGTCGTCTCAATTGATTTAATATCAAGTTCTAGCTCACCAGACACTAAACCAATTTGATAAATCTTTTCCTCGTGGTCTACTTCAAGGTCAATATATATGTACTCCTTTTGTAATAATGTTGTTTCCATATTCTGGTCATTCCCTAATAATGAGTCATTATCAATGCAGCAATTTTCATATTCGTTACACTCTACAAGTCAATTGCCGCAAAACTACAACGTACTCATTCTGACCCAAGTTTGGCTAACTACTTGATCATAGGTTTGTTCTACAAGGGTAATATTTTTGTCTAGGGTGTACAGGTCTAAAACCCGTTGCCGCGCTTTTTGCCCCAAGATACTGATTAATTCCGGTTGCATCGCTAAAACCGGTAACAATGTGGCTAATTGGGAAACCACTTTGCGCGAGTCTAAGACAATGCCTGCCCCATCGGAAATTACTTCTCCATCGGCTCCGACATCGGTGGCTAAACAAGCCATGCCACAAGCCATCGCCTCTAGCAAAGACAACGATAAACCTTCCACAAATGACGGCAAAATAAATACATCTGCACCCCGCAAAATTTCAATGCGACGATCTTCGTCACCAATAAAGCCTAGCCAGATAATGCTTTTATCATTGCCGTAAGTTGCTTTGAGCGCCGAAGCCAATGGCCCACTACCCACAATCGCTAATTTATGACCCGGAGGCATCTTCGCTTTGCGCCACCCTTGCAATAAAGCATCGACATTTTTTTCAGCGGCAAGACGACCTTGATAGATATAGAGACATTCCGCATTCAGTTCCGCTTTGATGTTTGATGCACCTGGACTATAACGCACCGTATCCACACCATTAGGAATCACGGCGAGGCGATTGTTAGGCACACCCAGACTATTTAATAAACCTTTTTGCACATTAGAAAACACAATCACCCGATCATAGTCCGCCAACGATGGGGCATAAATTTGATAGGTCAGTTGTTGGGTACTAGATGTGAGATTGCGGCGCTTGATGTCAAAAGGTTGATGAAATGTGGCCACTAAAGGCACGCTCAAACTAGCACAAATCTCTGGTAAGCGAAAATCCAGCGGCGACAGGGCCAGGGAAGCATGAACCACATCGGGTTTGAGATTGCGTAAAGAATCCACCAAAATTTTATTAGCCCGCAGGGATGGCACAGTATAAATGGTCGATTTATACAGAAATGGTAAGGAAACCTCCTGAGCTTCGAGGGGATTGTCCGCGTTATGGTCAAAGCTGCTCTCGCTGAGCGTCGTGTGATTTTGATCAATATCTAATTCGTTTTCGGCAAAGTGTAAAAAACTCACCCGATGACCCCGATCCAGCAGTGCATTGGTGATTTCACGGCTATAGATAACGTTGCCACAAACAGGGGTTTTTTTGCCTAACCACGCAATGTGCATTTTTGTACCCTGAAGTTCCCTGATTTTTACCCTGACTAGCTTTAAGCAAATATACCAGTTGCGATGTACGCCAATGTAGTCAAAGCAAGGGCTTTTTTCGGGGAGATTACCGTCTGGGCTGATATTTGTTTGGATTGTGGTTGGTCTTAATTTTGTACCATCCCCATGATCATCACCGGGATTGGCGCAGCCTCTGAATCACATTGATACTATGACTGACAACGCGCTCAATTTCAGACTCTGTGGTATCTCGTCCTAAACCAAATCGGATACTCGCCCGGGCTAAACTATCGCTGCGACCAATGGCTTTAAGCACATGGGAAGGTGCGGTATCACCCACATTACCACTGCTACAGGCTGATCCCGCCGACACAGCCACCACAGAGCGTAAACCTAAATGTAAAGCTGCACCATCCACCCCACCGACACTAAGATTTAAATTGCCCGCTAGCCGTTGGCTGGGATGACCATTGAGATAAATTTCTGGTAATACTTGCAATTTAGACCAAAGCTGATCCCGTAAGCCTTGCAGGTATAACTGCTCTGTGGGCATTAACTCTAAACCCAAGGCTACCGCTGCCCCAAAGCCCACGATTTGCGGTGTATAGAGTGTGCCAGAACGTAATCCTTTTTCATGACCGCCGCCGTGGAGTTGGGGCGCAAGGTTCACCCGCAGTCCATGATTACTTTTGCGCCGCCGCACATACAAAGCGCCAATGCCTTTTGGTCCATAGATTTTATGCGCCGTTAAGGAGAGCAGATCGATCTGCATTTCCTGTACTTGGATGGGCATTTTCGTCAAAGCTTGGGCCGCATCACAATGAAAATACACGCCTCGTTCATGGCACAATGCCCCAATTGCTGCTAAGGGTTGGATTACACCAATTTCATTATTAGCGGCCATTACCGACACTAACAGGGTATCAGGCCGAAATGCGGCAACTAATGCGCCTAAGTCAATTAAGCCCTGCCCGTCCACCGCTAAATAAGTCACCGCAAATCCTAAACTGGCTAAATAGCGACAGGGATCTAAAATGGCATTATGTTCCGTAACTACGGTGATGATATGTTGTTTCTGGCCATAGGCAGCCTCGGCAGCGCCTTTAAGGGCAAGGTTATTGGCTTCCGTTGCGCCACTGGTGAAAATGATTTCTGTCGGATCGGCTCCAATGGCAGCAGCAATCGTCGCTCTAGCTTGCTCAACGGCGGCGGCAGCTTCCCATCCATAGACATGACCGCCACTACTGGGGTTACCAAACTGCTCCCGAAAATAGGGATACATGGCTTCTAAGACCCGCAGATCAACTGGTGTCGTAGCATGACTGTCGAGATAGATGGGGCGTTGCGTCATGGCTTTAGCGCAGGGTTAAACATATTTTCAAGTATCTAGCCCAGAAGCCAATTTTCTCCATTCAGTAAGCTGTATTCAGAGATCAGATCTCCTTGAATACTATTGTCTGTAGACTCAGAGCCTCTCTTGCTGAGACGATTTCTAAATGACAGAAATTAACAAGGCTCTGGGTCAGGTTCTGATTAAGTACAGAACACTAAGGAAGATTTCGCAAGAAGAGCTTGCTGACAGAGCAGGTATACATCGTACCTATGTCAGCCAGATAGAACGTGGCTTGAAATCCCCCACTTTGTCTGTCTTGTTTCAGATCTCAAGATCTCTAAACACTACTGCCAGTGTTTTGATAGCTGAAGTTGAACAGGCATTAAATGACATACATCATTAATTCTAATTTTAATATTTTTTGCGGATTTGAAGTCAATGCTATACATATAGAATCTGCACTACACCAAACAAATGAATTCCTAGAAACTATCCCTTCGACAGTTTATAAAAATATTGACTATAAAACTACAAGTTCAATTGTTGGTTCGATGTTTTGCCAATCTATAGCAGCAGTAACAGAAGCGATAGTTAATCCCATAGAGAAAGGACATCCTGATGTTATTCCAAAGGTAGGTGAAAACTCTTCGGAGGAAGAATTGCGTAATTATCCTGTTGGTTTAGAAGTCAAATATACAATTGGGAATATCACTAAAGGTGCAAATCTTAGAGCAGGACAACCAAGAATCAATACTTTAGAAGGAATTACTTGGCAGGCTCATCATCAAGAGGTTAAAGAGTTGTTAGGATTAGTCTGGGATTTTGTAAAAAGTGAACATGAATTTAATCATCCAAAAGTTACAGCTATTTTCTACGCAAATAATCTAATTACAGATGATTGGGGAAATATTAGTGGAACAGAAGGTCGGAATACTAAAGTGACGGGCATGAAGGTAAGTGGCAAAGAGAAGATGGGACAAGGTTGGGTAGCTTTAATTGATGACCATTTATACAAACGGATTTATCAGAGAATTATGAAATTTTCTGTTTAGCTAAAAGTGGAAAAAGTTCAAGTTGCTCATCGGCTCTATCGGATCGGTAGTAAATTAATTCCTTACTGGTTTTTCCTGCTACACCCTTTAAATCTAGCAATGGTCTAAAGGGAAGATAATCACCACAATGCCCTTCACAAAATATAACTTCTCCCTTCCTTTTTCTTGACCATTTTGCTAATTTCTCATAGTCAATAAGTTTGCTTCCATAGCGATAACCTTTGCCAGCATCCTCTTTATAGGGTGGATCGATAAACCAAGTGGCTTCTATATCGGGGGCTAACGTGTAATCTCCACAGATAATGTTCCAGTGCTTAATCTTAAATAAATTTTCGGACATATATCTCTTACTAATCTCCCAATTTCTAGCTAGAACAGGAGTAACTTTAATGGTCTTATAGTGAAATGCCATTTTCGTGGCAGCATGAATAATGTGAAGAAATTCAGAACTTTTTTCGCCGATATCTAAGTCGGGTAAATTCTTGATTGTAAGTGGTGTCGCTTCATCAACTAACCATTTCCAAATCTCAGAGACACGCTCGTCTCTCTCCACTAGAAAAATATTTTTTTTCCAGTTATCTCCATACAATGAATAAGCGGCTGAACCTGCAAATGGTTCAACGACAGCCTCAAAATTAGGAACTGGGTAGTATTTTGCTATTTGCTTTTTTCTGCCGTAATAGTAGAACATCTGTCCTCAGAATTCTTGAATACTATAGTATTACATAAAGGGGCGGGAGTCAAGTAATGGCTTTAAAAGTGTTAGCCTAGACTGATATTGCATTGCTGAGACTGTCTCGTACGTCTAACTTCACCGTTTTAGATCGGCAAATAGTCATGAAATGATTTTAAGGCAGTAATTCTGAGAACGTAATTTTAAGAGTGTAATTTTGAGGGCACAATTATGAGATTATCATCATTAAAGCAACTGCATCGCTCTAGCACCGAATTAGGCACAATCTCTCTTCAGCAAAAGTGGCGCAATATTTTTCTCATCATGGCAGCCGAGCCAACTTTAGCGCAACTCTGGCAAGAGATGATAACCGAGACGGCACAAATTGCTAATACTGAACCAACCACAGAGTCAAATAGCATCTATGATACGCCGCGAAAATTAATTGATCAGAGTCTACCCCTAACTAGTATTACTGAAGTATTGCGGGGTATGGCATGGGGCTTATGGTGGGGGGATAGTGCCTATGGCAATGCAAATTCCCAGCGCCAAAGTTATCATGTTTTTAGTAATTTATTTGGTACTTTGGACAATGATAATCATGATCATAAAATTCTCATTCATCATGAACGCCTCATAGGAATCATTTACCTGACCCAAATTGCATTACACCATGATTATGCAGATGAACCGCGCCAATGGCTCGCCGCAATCAGAGATTTATGGCAAGATCATGATGCGCAATTCCCAAATAACCCAATTCAAAATCAAGCAATTCAGGAATTAGATACGATTAGCGATTTGCTAGATCATGTCAGTCCTATAGAAAAAATTATGGAATCTCTTTCCTTGCCTTGGAGTGTGGCTTTATATCTGATTTTGAGTAGTCCTTGGCAACCTAAATTAATTTTACAGCGAGTGAATTTATTAGAAAAAATGCCCACCCTTGCACCATTACGAGCCGAGGTTAGTCTATTAGTGCAAATGTGGGTGGCAACTAGCGGAATTTATGATGCCAGTTCCCAAAACATGAGTGAGCCAGTTAAAGCATCCACTGTGACATTAGCAAATCAGTGGTTTGCATTTTGGGCGGGGGCCATGGCAAATGCAGAATTGCCACCAATGATGTTAATCAATTACAGTGCATGGTAATAAGAAAATTCTTGTAGGGCGGGCATCTTGCCTGCCAATACCTTAAATATCTCTCATGTCTGCTACCTATAATGCGCCATTCCCATTCGCTACATTGGGACGAATTAATACTACTGGAGTCTGTTCCGCTGCATTACCCGCTGGATTATGCAATAAAGCCTGATTTAGCAGATTTTCAGAAACCCCAGCAGTTGCGGCTAAAACCTTGACGCGCTTCAAATCATTTACATCCACAATTGCCGCTTCTAAACCAGTCCGTTCCTTAATTTCATCCACTACCTTTTGTGGTTCACGCGGCCCCAACACAATAAATTGATCATAGGGGGGCAAAGTTCCAGTTACATCGTCAATCAATCGCGCTTGCTCCCCTGCCAACATATAAAATACCCCAGGAACCCGTAAAAATGCCTTCGCTAATGCCCCAATAATGAATGCCATCGCTACGCGCCACGCCCCCGACTCATCAATCAAAGCCTGTAAGCCGCAAGCCGTGGCCAAACTCGAAGTACTCTGGAAGAAATAACATAACCGCTTCGCTAACCAACCGGGACGAATATCGCTCGGATGCCGGAAACTGCCCTGCATAATCGCAATTGGTGACTCGGCAATGGTAATAACATCCCCTGGTTGGGCATGACTCATCACATAGCGCTCAATCACATCCACGGGATGATCCCCCGCTGAAAGAATATGCGTCCGAATCGGCAACACATCGGCATCAGGGGTCGGTCGCCAACGGGGGCGCTGCTGCACATCAGGAAACTGCAAGGGAATGATGCAGTGGCGTAATTTTTCCTCGCGACCGGCGGGCCCATACACCGTGTAATAGACTTTAATCCACGCCGTCTTCAAATCATCCAGATGATTACCGCGAATCTCTAACTGAATCTCTACTGATGTGGTGTGATTCCCTTTGACAATATAAGATTCCCAATAATTATCCACGCGGCTGACTACTTCAGGATTTCGTGACCGTACCGATAACTGATAATCTACTTCGTCAAGTTTATAGTCTGAAAGTAAAGTTACTTCAGGACTGACTTCCGTTAAAAATATATCTAAATGCTCTGTCAAATTCTGCGCTGTCAAAATCAAGGATAAATGATAAAAATTCGCTTCGTAGGTCAGAAATTCCCATGACCCTTTATCAAATTCTAGCCAATTACCCTGCCGTGTACTATAACGCCACTCAAACAATAACCATAAAACCACCAACAGGACAACGGCGCTCGATCCAACCGTAAGCAACCCTAGCAGAAGCGTATTCATACCTTTGTTCTTTTTATCTCTTGATGATGGTTAATTGCTTGAATGGGAGAATTTGAATGGGCGAAAATTAATTAGTTTAATTATTGAATTAGTGAAGCTTAGAAGGCTCATTCCTAATTGCTGAAAATGCCCGCATTACGACGTTTTAATCCTGATGCATGGCTCGCTTGAGTGTACTACACAAATCAGCAATGGTATTGACATCCTTGGATTCTGCCAAACGTTTTACCATGGCACTGCCAACGATCACTCCATCTGCGCCCCACTCCACCACTTGCCGTGCGTGTTCGGGTTGGGAAATGCCAAAACCTACCCCAATGGGCTTGTCTGTCAAAGTACGCAGCCGCTCCAACATTTCTTTGACTCCCTTGGCTACCTGAGTGCGTACCCCAGTTACCCCAGTAGTACTCACCAAATAGATAAATCCTTGGGATTGAGCCACAATTGCCGCACACCGTTCCACCGGACTCGTCGGCGCAATCAATAAAATTACCTCAATGCCAATCTTAGCCGCTGGTTCTAGCAAAACATGGGATTCTTCTAAGGGTAGATCGGGTACAACCAAACCTCGCGCCCCAGCATCATAAATTTGCTGCAAAAAATTGGTCACACCCAAATTTAAAATCGGGTTGTAATAGGTGAATAAAATAATCGGGGCCCGCAATGTAGGCGCAACTTCCCGCACTAAATCTAAAACTTGGGTGAGCGTTGTCCCATGCTGGAGGGCGCGAGTTGCCGCCGCCTGAATTACTGGCCCATCCGCTAGGGGATCAGAATAGGGCACACCTAACTCAATCAAATCCGCGCCATGATGATCTAAAGCTCGTAAAGCCGCTGCTGTCGTGCCCAAATCAGGATCACCCGCAGTGATAAAAGGGATAAGGGCGGCTTGACCTTTAGCGCGCAGTTCTTCAAAGCGGGCCGAAACTGATGAAATCATGGGTTAATTAGGGCAAAAGGAAAAAGGTAAAAGTAAAAATTATCTTAAAGAGACTGGCGGCAAGGTTTGCCAAAGACCATAGTAACCTATTACTGGTCTATACATCTTCTGTGCCTAATTCTATGCTTACTTCGGCAACTTCCGATGCGCCAATGCGCCACTGGCTTGACCTTCTGCCGCCACTCCATACAATTACCCAAGCCGTTGCCGCACAGCTTTTGCACGATTCTCAGCAAGTCCGCCAAGCAGATCAAAAAGATGACGGCAGCTTAGTGACCGCCTCCGATCGATGGGCAGATGCTTATCTCAAAAATGCCCTTACCCAAGCTTTCCCCGATTTTGGTGTCCTCACCGAAGAATCGAGCCAAACCCTACCCCCCCAAGACTGGACATGGGTCGTCGATCCCCTAGATGGCACAACTAATTTTGCCCGAGGTATTCCCCTGTGGGCGATTTCCATCGGTTTGCTGTACAAAGGCACACCAGTTTTTGGTTACTTAGTCATGCCGACCCTAGGACAAACCTGTTACGGCTGGTGCAATCCCCACGATCCTCAAGATCGCCAAGCCATGCTTAATGATCAACCTTTACCCCATCTGTCTACGATTAATTCACCCACCACATCCCCTAAAGGTTTAGGCAATTTCTTTTTTAGTGCTTGTTCGCGCAGTTTGGCGGCCATGGGACGCAGCGAATTTCCCATTAAATTACGGATGTTAGGTGTAGCTAGTTATAACTTTCTCACCGTGGCCCTCGGCTCTACCATCGGTGCAGTAGAAGCCACTCCCAAAATTTGGGACATTGCCGCAGTTTATCCCATCCTCCAAGCCGTTGGCGCTCACTGGCTGCCCCTTGTTCAACCAAACCCCGACAACACCATCCCATCAATCTTCCCCCTGACCGTGGGTTACGATTACCAATCCACTAATTTTCCGACTCTAATTGTTTCCCATCAGGAGCTTTTACCCATAGTTAGCCCGTGGGTCAAACCCTTGGTCAAGTAACCTTAGTCCATCGCGATATAACATAACCCCACAAAACAAATTCCGCCTGATCATCAGTCATGAACTGATCAAAAAGCGGAATTTTAGTTATAAATTGCGTGATAAAACAAAATTGACCAAGCTTGAGTTATAGCAAGCCAGTATTAGTACCAGTTTTGCCAGTAGCTAACTCAACTTTCACAATTTTGCCACCCATTTTCATGATGCGTTGTTGCTCAGCAAACCAGTTGTCAAAAGCAACGAGCTTCGTGAAAAAGGTGTTTTGTAGCTCGCGCTGTGTGCGAATGCGTGTTTGGCTAGGCACACAGGCGGTAATTTTAAACATCCGCATGGTTACAGACTCCTGTATGTGTACCTTGATCTACTTGACATGGACTCAAAATTATTCCTTAAGGCAAAAGAACAGACAGACATCTATTGCGCCTGCCTGCTCCTTGCCATGTAAAAGAATTAGCTCAAGCCAGAGCTGATGTAGTCGAGGTAGGTTCCCAATTCCTTACCAGCTTCAGCACCAATGATGCTAGCGGCAACTTCTTTGATCGCTTGGATCGCTTGGATGGTGGAAACTACGGGCACGCCCAAGGAGCTATAGGTTTCTTTCAAACCATTCAATACGCGCTCGTCAAGAATGGAAGCATCACCAGCCAACATCGCATAGGTGGCATAACGGAGATAGTAATCTAAGTCGCGGATGCAAGCTGCATAACGGCGGGTAGTGTACATGTTGCCGCCGGGACGGGTTACATCAGAATACAACAAGGACTTAGCTACAGCTTCTTTTACAATGGTAGAAGCATTAGCGGCGATGGTACCAGAGGCACGCACGCGCAGTTCGCCAGTGGCAAAATAATTTTTCAGCTTGTCAAGAGCAGCGGCATCGAGGTATTTGCCCTGAACGTCGGCTGAATTAATAACGGAGGTAATTGCGTCTTGTGCCATTTTTATATATTTTTTAGGTTTGCAATTAGTTTTTTTTGAATTTGAAAATTAAGAACTCTGAAATGCTTTATAACAAGTCAAAATAACCAGCTAAAACAAATCAAGAATTGGCTTACTGCAAGGAACCAATCACGTAATCGAAGTAGTAACCAGCTTCAGCGGCATCTTCGCCAGACAACAAAGCAGAAGCAACACTCTTCAAGCCACGGACACCTTCACCAACGGCAGCAATAGGAGTACCCAAAGAACCGTACATTTCTTTCACGCCAACGATACCGATTTCTTCGATGGGGGTGACATCACCAGAAACGATCCCGTAGGTTACTAGACGCAGGTAGTAGTCGAGATCGCGCAAACAGGTAGCGGTCATTTGTTCGCCATAAGCGTTACCACCGGGGGAAACCACATCGGGGCGCTTTTGGAACAATTGATCGCCAGCTTGCTTAACGATGCGCTCACGAGATTCGGTTAAGGTTTGTGCAATGCGCAAACGACGCTCGCCAGAAGACACAAAGCTCTTGATCCGATCCAGTTCGCCAGGGCTGAGGTAGCGAGCTTCTGCATCAGCATTCACGATCGATTTCGTGATTACGCTCATTTAATTATTTCCTCCAGTCAAAAAATTGTAGATAAAAACAGTTCATGTGATGATCCGCCACTCGATAAGCTTAGTCTTAAAGCTGTCTAAGCCGTAAGAAAGTAACTCTCTATGGTGGTGGGGTCTTTGTCAAAACAATGATTACCAAACTATTTTGTCCCATTGCGCTGACTACAACTTTGCTTCATCACACTTCTTAACATTTGCCATATTAACACCACAATCTCTTGGGATCACCTGAGGGATTAAAAAGTTGTGGTATCTAATAGGGGCAATATTTAGCGGATTATGCCGCAGATGGTGTATTGATCGGGACAATTTGGTTTGAACTGTTAGTTTTGTTACAAACTAAGTTTTCTGTCATTGATCGCCATCAATAGTATCACAAGCTATTCAACTGTGCTGATGGGCTTAATTGAGTTAGGGGACTAACAGTCCGGTGGCAATGGTGGCTAGACCACCGGCAATCATCAGGGCCGCAGGCATGGCTTTTTGGGTTTTGATCAAGCGCACGACAAAGACGACAATTAATAAGCCAGCGATGGCTAGACCAGTGGTTTTGCCCCATTCTTGACTGTTGAGGGCGGCGGCTCCGGCGACTAGTAAACCTGTGCCACTGATGCTGCCGGAAATGATCGAGGCTTTGCTTTGGCTTTTGGTGTAGCCGATGATGCCGCCAACGATGGCAACGGCTCCATAGATGAAGAGGGCTAGGGTACTGGGGCTAAGATTCATAGACTTTTTATAATAAAAAATTGGTAGAAGTGAGAATTTTAACCCCATTGTAAAGGGACTGGGAGATTAACGGGACGCGACTCGATCAAGATAGTTGGCTGGATCTAGGGCAGTCCAACCGTCGCTGCCGGGGATGAGGTATTCAAAATGCAGGTGGGGCCCAGTGGAGTTGCCGGTAGAACCAACCGTGCCGATTTGTTGTCCTTGGGCGACGCGCTGCCCGGGGTTGACATAAATGCTTGACATATGAGCATATCTAGTGCCGGTGGAGCCATGACTAATTTCCACTAGGTTGCCGTAGCCGCCGCCCCAACTAGCAAATTCAACTACGCCGGATTTAGCGGCTAACACTGGTGTGCCCATGGGTGCGCCCAGATCAATGCCGCTGTGAAATGCCCATTGACCGGAGACGGGGTTCATGCGCCAGCCGTAGTTAGAGGTGACGGGTACGGCATAGGGCAGAGGATAGCCTCCGGCACTAAAGATGGTGGTGTTAGCGTTGTTGCGGGCTAGGTTGAGATCTATGGGTTTAAATGGGGTGGGTTCGGGTTTCCAAATGGCTCCGACGATGAAGATTTGCTGGGGTTTGTTTTGGCAGCCGTTGCGCTCGAATAGCACATCGGGACGGACGTTATATTTTTTGGCTACGGTGGCGTAGGTTTCTTCGTTGGCAAAATTATGCACAATGCCATCGGCAGGGGGAATCCGCAATACTTCCCCTGATGTGACTTTACCGCTGCGACTGTTGGGGTTCATGCCCATGATTGTCGCGGTGGTAATTTGATATTTTTTGGCGATGCCATCTAGGGTTTCGCCGCTTTTGACTTGGTGTTTTTGCACCAGATCTAGGGCTGATTTACCGCAAAGTTCTTCCCGTTCTTCGTCGGGGGCGGGTTGCGGTTTTTTATTGCTGGGTGGCGGTGATGGCTGAATGCTTAGGGCAATGGTTGGGGCTGTTGGGGGAACCGATTCGGCACTTGGCGATAAATTTGACGGTAAGTTTACTGTGGCAGTAGCTGGTGTGCCACTGATTAGATCGGCTAATAAGTAGGTGGTTAAGTTGATACCAAAGGTGGTGACTAAGCTGCCAATCAATATAGTTGCTAGTTTCAGTCGATTCCGCAGAGAGTGATGCACAATACCTATCCAAACGCAAGCACGAATAGTTATTGTGACAGACTTGGCCCCTAAGGATAACGTTAGATCGGTGGATATTCTGTTCTTTTGTGGATGAATTTAGGGCACTGTAGGATTGAGCCTGACTAGCTCCTGAATCATCAATTTAATGATCACTTAGTCGGAATTTGTCACATCCCTAAAAACTGGGACAGAAACTATGGCAAATTAGGCGCTAGCATATTAGGGGCGTTGATTGGCAAATAACCTTAAGGTTGCATTGTTCTGAGATTTCTAGGCTTGGGATTTTTAGCGTTTATTTAGCGGTTTTATAATTGGTTTTATTACTTATGACTACTCTTGCGCAACGTCAATACTTTTTGGAAATTGCCACGGAAGCTGCCTGTGCGGGTGGGGCAATTTTACGCAGTTACTTTGGTAAGTTGCAAGAAGTGACGGAGAAACAGCCGGGGGATTTGGTGACCATTGCTGACAAGGAATCGGAACGAGTTATTTTAGATATAATCAAGCGACACTTTCCGGAACATGGCATTTTAGCGGAAGAGTCGGGTAATGTGGGCATTGCTGAGAGTGAATTTTTATGGGCAATTGATCCGCTGGATGGCACGACTAATTTTGCCCACCAATATCCTTTTTTTGCGGTGTCGATTGCTTTGCTAGTTAATGGCGTACCGGAAGTGGGGGTGGTTTATGCGCCATTTTTTGATGAGTTGTTTCGGGCGGCAACGGGTTTAGGCGCAACTTGCAACCGTCAGCCGATGCATACTTCTCAAATTACCGAATTACGGAAAAGCTTATTAGTGACGGGTTTTGCCTATGATCGCACTCGAGTTGTGGACAATAACTATGCAGAATTTTGTCATTTCACCCATGTAACCCAAGGGGTGCGGCGGGGCGGCTCGGCGGCAATGGATTTAGCCTATGTTGCTTGTGGGCGGATTGATGGCTATTGGGAACGGGGTCTGTCGATTTGGGATTTGGCAGCGGGAGTGGTTTTAGTGCGGGAAGCCGGTGGCAAAGTGACTGCCTATGATGGCACGGCGGTAGATTTACCTTCGGGGCGACTTTTGGCAACGAATACCCATTTACATCAAGCGATTAGTGATGAATTGGCAAAAGTTACGCCTCTAACAGAAACTTTCCCCATGGGATTGAATTAAGATAGAGTGCCGACGTTTTTAAATTAATTATTTAGATCAAAACTCATGATTAAAGACATTGAAATTCAAAACTTCCGCTGTTTTGACCAGTTTAAAACCTCTGGATTTGGGCGGATTAATTTAATCAGTGGCAAAAATAGTGTGGGCAAAACGGCTTTACTAGAGGCAATATTGTTAAATGCTGCACCAAGACCAGAAACAGTGATGTTTTTGCGTCAACTTCGCAATGAGGCTGCGGATACGAGCAAATCACTACCTGAAAGAACTTGGGTTAATCTTTTCTTTGACCCCGAATACAAGGAAATATTAATCGGATCAACTGCGGCAGAAAACTCTTGGCAAGAATTAATAATTTCAGTGGATGAATCTGTCAGAAATTTTGATGACGAATATGACGAAAACAATGATGATTCGGAAGTTATGAATTTGTTTTCTAAAAGTAACTCAGTAGTCTCAGTTTTACATTTAGCAGTAAATATTAGTGGCAGTAATAAATTTGATTCCTTGTTAATTTCAAGTAATAAAGGTATTTTAGGTAAAGATCATAAAATACCAAATATTAGAGATGTTTTTTTTAATCCTGCCTTTCTCAGGCCGCGATCTAGAACTATCGCAGAAGAATTTGATAAAGCATTTTTAAGTAATGATAGCAGTGATATTTTCCTTGGCTTAATCGGGACTATAGATCCTGACATTATCGATGCTAGAACTAGTGCCATTGGTGAACCAACTCTTTATCTACAGAGAAAGAATCAGTCCAGATTACCCATAGGAATGTTTGGAGATGCTATTGCGAGAGTGGCTGATATTGGTTTAAAAATCATTAATAATAAAAATAGCATCTTGTTAATTGATGAAATTGAAAATGGGATTCATCACGCTAATCAAGTAGCTTTCTGGGATGCTTTATACAAGTTAGCGGAACGGTTAAATGTGCAAATTTTTGCTACTACCCATAGTTTGGAAATGTTGCAATCATTTATTGAAGCTGGTAAAACCAATGACGTATTAGCGATGCATTTTGAATTAGTGAGAAACATCAAAACAGGAAAAATTATCGCAATTAAACGCGCTGTAGATAACTTAGATTATGATATTAAGCACGGTAAGGAAGTGCGAGGAGAATAGAAGTTATGTCTAGTATGGCTAGAAATATTTTAATTGTAGAAAGCAAAAATGATCAATATTTTTTAGAGGCAGTAATTAAGGATTGTCAAATATCTAATATAAAGACAATTAGTATTTCAGAGGAAGACTGGAAGGTAATGAATGGTTTAGATGCCAAAAAGCTTGAACAACAACTGCAAAGTATTAAACCAGATATTATCAAAGCTGAACTTAAAGGGAAAAAAATAAAAATTGGGATTGTTATAGATATTGACGATCAAGGTGAGTCAAAAAAGATAGAATTTATCAATGATTGTGTTGCATCAATTTTTAATGTAAATCCAGCAATCACTGAGGTTAATAGATTATTCGCAATAGAGTTTACTGAAGATGATATGCCATATTCCTTTGATATTGGTTGTCACTTAACTAATGTCAATGGTAAAGGTGAATTAGAAACCATATTGAAATCGATTAAGAATCATAGTTCTATCTACGCAGATTGCTTAGATAGTTGGCATAGTTGTTTGAAGGAAAATGATGTGATTATTAGTAACAAAGACTTTGATAAATTTTGGATTAATGTGTATTTGAGATATGATACGTGTAGCCCAAAAGAGCAAAAACAAGCGGGGAGCAAATGTAACTTTGAGGCTGGAATGAAAAAAGCTGACATCTGGGATTTTAATAGTCCAATACTTGAGGATTTAAAATCTTTTTTGCAAATGTTTTGATTGCCTGATGTTTGGTTTAATTGTTTTGATTTCAACTATTGATTAACATCTTAAAATACTAACAATATTAATTAGGAAGTAATAACAATGGACTTAATTCAACTTCTGGGTGTTTTTCTGGCTAGTGCTTTGGGTACAGGTACTTTACTCCGTGCTTCGGCGGAAAAAATTATTGAAGCAGGTATTCAGAAAGCATTGCATAAAGAGAAAATGCTCGCTGAAGCTGATCTAAATTTTCGCAAACGACAACTAGAAGAGTTTTATGGGCCAATTTATGCCTCTCTAAAGCTTAGTTCGGAAATTTATCCCCTATGGCTTGCAGGCAATTTCCATGAAGTGAATCATGATATTATTGATCTGTTTCGCCAACAAAATGAAGAGATTATTACCATTCTAAAAACTAAAGCCCATTTAATGGATGGTGCCGAATTCCCCCCAGAATTTATTAAATTTATGACTTCAGCGACGATTTGGGGGATGTATTGCCGTCGTCCGGATCAGCCCTATTTGCCGGAACATCTCAAATCCTTAGAACAAGTCAAGTGGCCGCAGGAATTTGAAAGGCATATATTCATTAAAACAGAGGAGCTTAAGCGAACTTTAGATACACTATTACAAAAACATAGAGCGACTTAGAAGTGAGCATTATGGTTAGATCTGTGATTTTTGTAGAGCTAACACCTGAAGTAAAGTATAAAAATAAGAGAATATAAAGGGAAAAGATATAGAGTGAGTTGAGAGATCAGCAGTGGAAAATTAGAAATAGTAAACGTCATTAGCTGACCTGACTAGGTTTTGCACGATTTCGAGATTCGGTGCATCGGATTTGATTTCTAATTGCAACATACAGCACTTTCGAGACATATGAGGTACATTAGAAGGAATAATGTATGAAGAATAACGATGAAGCCGTACTCAATTGATTTGCGGGAAAAAATAGTCAATGCTTACGCCAGAGGAGACAGGTCGGTCAGGAAAGTAGCGGCTCAATTTGGAGTTGCTAAAAGCTATGTACAAAAACTTCTGAAACTTCAGAGAACTGAAGGTCATCTCAATCCCCTTTCATCAAGGTGGGAAACTGAAGGGGAAATTAGATGAGTATGGGAGTAAATTAGCGGCAATGGTGCAGAAACATCCGGACGCAACTCTAGCAGAATATTGTGAGTACTTTGGAGAGCAATATAACGTATGGGTCTGTGTCAGTGTGATGTGCTGTGCCTTGCAAAAACAACAATTAACGCGAAAAAAAAGACCTGACGCAGTAGCCAAGCGCAAACAGAGCGAGTGCAAAAGCTCAGAATAGAGTATTGGGAGAAGGTCAGAGACATCGCCCCAGAAAACCTTGTGTTTCTGGACGAAATGGGCGTTCTATTGGGTTTGACGCGAACTTATGCTAGAAGCCATCGTGGTAGCAGAGTCTATGATGTTAAGCCGTATTATAGAGGCGCAAAAGTGACTGTGATTGGGGGCATCAGCCTCAAAAAGGTGTTGGCAGTCATGACGCTCAATGGTTCTATGGATAGTGCTGCCTTCAAAGTGTTTATTGAACAGTTTCTCATACCGCAGTTATGGGTTGGTGCAGTTGTGGTGATGGATAATTTGCCTGCCCATAAAGTTGCAGAAATTGCACCTTTAATTGAGTCAGTTGGCGCAAGTGTTTTGTATTTGTCCTCGTATTCTCCTGAATTTAATCCCATTGAACATTGGTGGTCACAATTGAAAGCATTTCTGCGACTATTTTCCCCAACTACTGCATCTGCTGTGGATGGATTAATTAAAATAGCACTTCGATTGATCAATCCTGAACACCTCAAAAATTGGTTCACTCATTGCTCTTACTGTACCTCATAAATCCCGAATCCGCTGTAACTTTTATTTCCAGGATCAACTAAGGCTCAATTGCTAGGGCAACTACACAGGTTCCTTAGCAATTCATTGATAATCTCTAAGATTTTACCAGATAAAGCTTTCAGTAGAGAAAAACCAACGATTGAACTGGCTCAACATACAGGAATCTCTCAATGCGAAATCAATGTACCACTTAAAATTGTAAAAGATAATGAACCAGAAATCCGCACTGCTTGGAACAGAAATTGTCCTAGTTGAAGTAACTAATACAGCGGATTCGGGTTTTATGAGATACAGTAACAGGAATATGAGAACTAATTTTTAAGGTGTGCAGGATTGAGCAATTGTAGTGCTATTTTAATAGAGCCTCTGTATCTTTCAGGTTTAAAACTTGAGGCGCGTAAAACTTGAGGCACTATTTCGGGGCAATCCGAAAGATAAGTACTTTTAAAGCAAATGAAGAAAAAAATGATAAGATGTAAAAGCCTCACCCCCACTGTAACAGTAACTTATATGAAGAATTAAAGATTTAATCTACGCACACAATCAACCTGCAAATTGATCATAGCGTTAGGCTAAAATTTCTATAGTTAGTTGATTGCTTTTCTAGAAATTAAATTACTAATTCTGCTGTTAGGTTAAGGGACAAACCTCGAAACTAAAAAATTCATAACTTGAACTTAGATGTTAATTGCTGTAACCTGTAATAATGCTGAAATCTATTCTTGCTAAGCATGATAAATTACTTTGGAACATTGCGCTGATTGTGGCTTTCGGCACACTGGCAATTAGTTTGCAGCAGCCGCGCCTCCATCAAAGGATTCAAGGTCAAACCCTCGAAGAAGATCAACGGAATTTGTTGCGGGAAGCGACTAACCTCAACGCCATCAAACAATTACCTCAGCGTGGTTTTGGTTTTAATAATCTAATTGCTGGATATACGTTTTTACAGTTTTTACAATATTTTGGCGATGATGTCGCACGGGTGGAGCATGGGACTGGGTTCCATCTGAGTCCACAATATTTTGACATTATCGTGGCACGGGATCCACGATTTATTAATGGTTACTTGTATTTGTCCACAAGTGTATCAATGTTTGCTGCCAAACCTCGCTATGCAATTAAGTTATATGATTTAGGTTTGCCTTATTTGTCTCCCAAAGTTTTGCCTTATACCTATACGGTGTGGCGGCGCAAAGCAACGGATCAACTTTTATTTTTGGGAGATGCCCAAGCAGCACGGGAGTCTTACCTCAAAGCGGCTGAAGCCGTAGAAAACGCCGATTTCAGTCGCGATCCATCACCTTTAGCAGAAGTTCCTTATATTGCCAGTTGGTCGCGGCAATCAGCCCAATGGTTAGAGAGTAATCGGGATTTGCGTAATGCACAGATTGCGGGCTGGTCTTTGGTTTTACAGACTGCTGGAGATAAGAAAACGCAGCAACTGGTGGAAATGGAATTAGATAAATTGGGAATTGTTGTAGTCCGTCAAGAAAATCGCCTTGAGTTAAGACCAAAAAAATAATTCTTCTAGTTGAAGACTAAATACCTAGCTGTTAGTTCATTTGAATAATTTTGATAGAACTTTAATGTTAAGGCGCAGAAAATGGTAGAAATAATCTAGGCGATGTAAATGATAATTGTCCTCATTTACTATGTGGTGGCTCTTGGGGTAACTATGCTTGGTAATAATTATGTCACTGCAAGATCCCCAATTTCTTTAAGAAATTGGAAATCCTGTTTTATCTGAAGAACCTGTTTTATAATCGCTTTACCACTAGAAAAATTCATATATGAATAAAAGCAGAGCGATTTGGATCGGGCAAATTATTGCAAAGAGACAACCCCTAGCCCAAAAAGTCGCTGAGGCGGAAAATAATCTGCAAGCCCTTGCTGCTGCTTTGTATGGTTTGGGGCAACAACGGGATCAACTATGGTCTAAATTTGATGATGTGGAAATCAAGGGACGCTTACAAGAAATTAATCTGATCAATATTCAAAACGAAATTGGTCAACAGTTGGCAGACCTGAGTAAGCTGAAGATTCGTTTCTCTCGCAATACGCTTAATATCGGTGTGATTGGCCGTGCCGGACAAGGTAAAAGCCGGTTGTTGCAAAGTTTGTCAGGGTTGTCTACGGCAGAAATCCCTTCCGGTGATCGTTCTCACTGTACTGGAGTACGCAGTACGATTCACCATGCAATTGGTGTGGAAACCTATGCCGAAGTTTGGTTTCATTCAGAACGCTCATTCTTGAACGAAATTATTAACCCATATTATGAAAAACTGCAATTAGGTAGCCAACCCTTTAACCTACTACAATTCGCGCAAAATCCTTTGCCAGAACTACCGCCACACTTTATAGGTCAAGCAGAGCCGGGGGCAATGTATGAACATCTGCGTAAATATCATACGAACTTTGAGCAGTATAAAAGTTTACTCAGAGTTTCTTCGCCACAACGCATTGCTAAGGAGCAAATTCGGGAATATGTGGCTCAAGATACCCCTGATGGTCAGAGAGTTTATTTTAATTACCTAGCGGTGCAAGAAGCGAAGATTGTTTGTAGCTTCCCGAATGATGATGTGGGGCAGATTTCACTGATCGATATGCCTGGTTTGGGGGATACGGGGCTAGGCGATGCCGAACGTCTGATGCATATTTTGGGGCAAGATGTAGACATTGTTTTATTTGTCCGACTGCCCCGACCACCAAGAGACTTTTGGGCTGATGTGGATGTAAAACTTTACGATACAGCCCGTTCTGCTTTGACGGATTTACCGATTAATCTTTGGTCATTCATGGTTTTGAATAAAACCGATGCCACTGCGCCGATGGGAGATAATCTAGTTTATTGCGAAGACTTGGCTAATTCACGAGAAGCGAGTCATATCAAGGTGATTGATTTCATCACGGCTAATTGTGCCGATTACCAAGAGGCAAATCAAAAAATCCTTGATCGTGTCTTGGATTATTTGACCCTAAATATTATTGATTTGGATCGTCAGTATGCTTCTGCTTGTCAGGAACGGCTCAGCAGGTTACAAAATACTACAAAAATAGAACTTGATAAAGCTAAAGCTGCTTTAGGACATAGTACCCAGCGAGATAACTGGTTCCCTGTGTTTGTTAATTTGTTTGATCAACTATGGGAAGAGCTAACCGTAGGTTTAGAGGGGCTACTGCGAGAACTGCGCGGACAGCGTGATGCTCAAGATATTGACTTTAAAAACCAAGTCAATGCCGCAATCCAAAAATGCAAAGAAGATACGGCGATTCCGTCTATTGCCGACATCAAGGCAATGCGTGATAAAGAAGCAGCCTATGGTATTGCCTACAACAAATATCTGCATGAAATCCGCGCCCACTTATCCCAACATTTCCTGACTCTAGATGATGGATTAAAGCAATCACTAGAAGGAATTAAGGCTCAGGTTGTCGATATATTGAGTAATCAAGGCAAGTTGAGTGTATTAAGTGAGCGACAAGGCAGTGAATTTTTGTCTGATATTGAAGATATTCTACCCGCTAATTTAGTGGGGCTAAAGTTAGGTTTCAATATTCTGGCTAGCTTTAATTTGTCCTATCGTGGTCTAATTCAGCATAGAATTCGCAAACATTTAGATAGATTAACGCCCGATGATACAACAATTCATTTATCTAAATCGCCATCAGCGCAAGAAATCCTTGTTAGCTTGGAAACCCTTCATGCTGAGGCAATTTACGAGTGCGAATTAGCATTAGAAGAGTTACTCTGTGAGCCAAGTCAAGCGGCTTATGCGATCATTGAGGAATTTGTCGATCGAGTGTTGCGGGCCAAAGATGTCAAAAATGAATGGCTAATTTTTCTGCAAGAAGTTCGGTCAGATGTTTGGGCGGCTGAATTTACCAAACTAGGCGAAGATTCGCGATTAAGACGGGAATGGCTGGCTTTGATCGAGCAAGCTACGTCAGCAATTCAGGATAATTTAATTAACCTCTAGAAATCAAAATCAAAATAAAATTAATAATAAAATCAATAAAATTGGTCATGCAAGAACTTAAAATTACGATGCTAGGCCCGCGCAATGTGGGAAAGACTACGCTCCTAACCGCGATGTATGAGCAGTTTGCTAACAATATGAGTAGCATTGATCTTCAGTTAACTCCCGAAGAGGAAAGCTCAGCTATTTTGCAAGAACGACTCATTGAATTGAAAAGCTTACTCAATACTTTTGAAGCAAGAGGCGGCATTCAAGGCACCGGTGGAGAACCTGAAGATCTGCGATCTTTCCTGTTTGATTTAGGTAGGAAAGGACAACAGCCATCATTACGATTGAATTTTCGGGACTATCCTGGTGGCTATTTACTAGCAAAAGCTACTCCTGAGCAAAAACAGTTTGTCAAGACTTTGATGACGGAATGTGTGGCAGTTTTGGTAGCTATTGATGCTCCGGCACTGATGGAAGCCAAAGGCAGATGGCATGAAAAGATTAATCGCCCCCAGCAAATTATCGATAAGTTTGCCACGGCTTATCAAGGTTTAGAGTCGCCTCGATTGGTAATCCTTGCGCCAGTAAAATGCGAAAAGTACTTACAGTCTGAAGCATTATCTTTAGAGTTAAACCGTCGCATCAAAGAAGAATACAAGCGATTATTTGAGCTATTTAGTTCTGAACCATTGCAATCCAAGATCGTTACAGTGATTGCGCCAGTCCAAACCGTCGGCAGTGTCGTTTTCTCTAGGATTGAAGAGAAAGATGGCGAACCACATTTTATGTTTCACAAAACAGGACATGATGCTAAGTATAGCCCCAAGGATAGCGAACAGCCCTTGCGTTACCTTTTGCGATTTGTACTAAAGCTGCATCTTGCCAATAATCGCAATTGGCAATGGTTGGGATTTGATTTGAATTTTCTGCGCGATGTTTTTGGATTGGATGACGCATTCATGAACGCCATTCGTGAATTATCGAAAGGTTGTAAATCAGATGGGGGATTTTCTGTTTTACAAGGACATTCACTGCTAGATTTTTAAGCAATTTTAATGGAGTAATTTAATGGCAATCTATATCCAAAGTGCTGGCACTTCACCCGATTTTGATTATTCTTGGCAACCTGAAGTACCGCCATTATTAAATTGTGTATCTGGTCTAATCCAAAGCGAATCTCCATCCCTAGTTTTAGCTAAATTTGCCAATCAGTTTTTTTTACTGATCACTGGGTTAGAATCTCCGACTAAAAAAGATTTTGCCGGTCGCGTGATTCGTCATACCATCGCATGGATCACCGACGCAAATGATGCTAATGAAAAATTGCTCAGAGCCATCGCTTGCCAAGTATTACAAGAGAGAGATGATTTGATCTCAAAGGTTGATCAATTGATTCAGCTAGATCGCAAACGAGGTTTTACATTTGAACCATCTCAATTTGAAGATTTAGGCAAGTCTATTTTGGATTCATTTACGGTTGAAAGTTTGGCTAACGACCCAGATAGAACAATCAAAATTGCCAAAAACTCTCAAGATTTGCAAATTGAGCTATCTTTAGAGTTACAGAACTATCGTTTACCTCATGACTATGAATTGCTAGTGGTTGTCACGCGAATCAAATCAGAAGATTCGCTCACACAAGCGCGAATTTGGCGCAGTCTATCTGACTTGGTTAAATCAGAAACTTGGAAGACAGTATCTCATAAAAAGAAGGAGAATTCATCGCCAAAAAAGTTGACTCTGGTGATAGCTCTAGTACTTCTATTGTTGGTAATCACCATCATAATTCTTTGGACATTAAGGAGATAATAGGAAGACTAGATCTTGCACGGGTAAATACATTGATAAATGATGTGGATATACTAAGATTTATTGCCGAACAGGAGGAAATACTCAGAAATGCTGAGAAAGGAGTGGTAAGCCGTGAAACTGAAGCACTTATTAGATCAGTAAAACCTACGTTAAAAAAATATCTGAGGATTATTGCTAGGATTGAGGATGTGTTAAAACAGCGCCAATAAGTATCCCAAATAGAAATATCCTAAAATTTCCGTTGCACATAATAATTATTCAACACGAGAGCATCCATTTTAGTGCGTAATAGGCAAGAAATGGCTTCCGCTGGAGTGCGTACAATCGGCTCATTCTCATTGAGGGAAGTATTTAACACAATGGGAATACCAGTTTTTTGACGGAAACCGTCGATCAATTGCCAATAACGGGGATTAGTATGGCGATCCACTGACTGCAAACGTCCTGTACCATCAACATGGGTCACGGCAGGGATTTTCGCCCGCATTTCTGGTTTGATATTAAACACTTTTTCCATAAATGGTGAAGGTTCGTCAATCTCGAAATAGTCTTTGACATATTCGGCAAGAATACTCGGCGCAAAAGGACGAAACTTCTCCCGAAATTTAATCTTTAAATTGATAATGTCTCGCATATCTTCGCGACGGGGATCAGCTAAAAGAGAACGATTGCCTAAGGCTCGTGCCCCAAATTCCATCCGTCCCTGAAACCAGCCCACCACCAGCCCTGAGCATAAATCATCCGTCACCTGAGCCACCAGATCATCATTGCTCAACTGTTGATAAGTAATGGGAAATTCTTGAATCGCTGCTAAACATTCCGCATCACTAAATGCACTGCCCCAATAGCCATGTTCTAAAATAAATGGCTTGGCTGACTGTGTTGCTGAGTCTGCTTTTGCGGCTAATTCAAAGGAACGCGGTTGCTTTAAAATCTGATGCCACACATAAAATGCTGCCCCAAAACAAGTGCCATTGTCTGCGGCTCCCACGGGCACATATACTTGCTTAAATGGCGTATTTTGGGTGATTTTGCCATTAGCGACGGAATTCATAGCGCAGCCACCGACTAAACATAAATTATCGCTCTGGGTGCGCTGATGCAGATTCCGTAATAGCGCAAAAATTACTTCTTCGGTAACTACTTGCAGAGAAGTGGCAATATTTTGATGATGCTCAGTGAGGGGTTCATGGGGTTGGCGTGGCGGCCCAAATAAATCCTCTAAAGCCTTGCTATGAAAGGGTTTTACCATAGGCAGTCCCCCATCCCACACCATCGCAATGCCATTTTGATGATGGTCAAAATAGGTCAAATTTAATTCCACCTGCTCCCCATTCACTTTAATTAACTGACGCATTTGGTTCACATACTGCGGTTGACCATAGGGAGCCAGTCCCATGACTTTATACTCGTCACCATAATTAGGAAATCCCAAATAGAGCGTAATCGCATTGTATAGAAAACCCAAAGAGTGGGGATAATGGGTACGTTCAAAATATTGCAACTGATTTGCTTTACCATAACCAGTTAAGGTACTGACAAAATCTCCCATGCCATCAATGGATAAAATCGCCGACTCAGTAAAAGGAGACACAAAAAAACCGCTCGCAAAATGACAAGTATGATGTTCCAATTGATGAAACTGAGCGCCTAAATCTTCTGATTCACAACCACAAGCAGCGGCTAATTGGTCTTTGAGTCCGAGGGCTTTTTGCTGCTTGCTAAAACGATCCAATAAAGATGCTAGGGAAGGACGTTGCTGCAAGGTAAATAGAAGCTTGCGATTGAGATTCGCCTTAGGATTATAGGACACCGCCACATGGTCTAAATCTGAAGCTTTAATGCCTGCGGTTGCCAAGCAATAGCGAATTGACTCCGCCGGAAAACCCGCCCAATGCTTAATTCGGGTAAATCTTTCCTCTTCGACTGCTGCAACCAATTGCCCATCTATCAGCAAACTGGCCGAGCTATCACCATGATAGGCATTAATCCCCAGAATATTAACCATACGTCAATCCACCAATTGAGAACTTATATTGTGAGAACTGGTCTTGAAAGTATTTCAAGGCATCTTTTAGCTATGCAATAAATAAGACTGAGGATTTATCCTGTCCCATGCAACTCAAATCATTCCCCAATAAGTTGAGCCAGTTAGGTCACTTTACTGGGGAATCTGTTCTTTGCTGGTTATGTTAACCCGAACCGGTGGAAATTAGCTTAGGTTATCCGGCTCAACTTTGGGCTGTGGGGGATTATCAAATAAATTTTTTTTCGACTCATGGAGCTTACTCCATAACTCTTTGATCTGCTTGTAGGCTTCAGCTTGACTGATTTTCCCCCCAGACTCTAGGGCACAAATCAATGTAGTGCGTTGGGCAAATTCTTGTAAATTAGCATCAAATATGATGTTTGGCAGGGTTATTTCACCGTGGTACGGAACTTTAGGGTAAAGCATCGCATCAAGGGCGTTATCTTGCGGTTGAGGATCGGAGGTATTCACACAAATAACCAAAAATCAAAGCTGTGACATGATTTATCATAGCGGCTAATTAATTTTTTTGGTTTTAATTAAGATTTTTATGGCTGCCGATGTGCTGTGTAAAAATACCTAATTGATAGAATCGCAGCAATCAAATTATTCGTGTTTTAGGGTGCTAACTAATGCCCCATTTTTATTTTGATTTAGATCGGTTAGACTTGAGTTATACCAAGAGCAGACAAGATGCCTGCCCTATAGGGATTTATGATGACTAAGAGTTAGATAATCTCAATCTAAATCGCTCTAACTCTGACCACCTAGCCACGCCACAGGAGAAATCGCCAAGCCATAGCTGACATTAATCAACAAGAGCAACTGCTGATTAGTCAAATATTCACACAAGGGCGGACTAGCTAATAAGGTACTGACCACTGCCCCACTTAGAGCGGTATGATCCGTGGTAGGGGTTGCTTCTGCATTAGCCTTCGCTAACACCATTCCGGCTAGCTGGCAATGGGGCTGCATTGTATGCACCAAATAATCAAACAAGCGTTCCTGAGCTTGAGTGCAGTCAATTTTCACCTTCAACCGTTGCGCCAAAGATAAAGCCTGATCAATTTGTCCCAAATGATAATCAATGATCTTCCGTAATGTGTCTAATGGTTGATTAATCACACTCATCCCATGCCGCAAAATAAATTGGGATAGAACCGCACTAGTTGCGTCCCGTTGCAGATCACAATCCATACTTGCGGCTTCAATGGCGACGGCATCGAGTTCCGGTAATGGTAAATCTTGTCCCTGTTCTAAACAACGCAACTCCGTTAACAGGCGGTTATTGAGCGTAATTTGGGCTGCTACCTGTAATTCCGAAGGTACGGGCAAACCATCGCGACGGAACGAAGCCAAAATACCGTAATTATCGCGATACACTTGCTCGTAAAGCTGATCCAAGCGGGTGAGAGTTTCTTTGGCTAAGAGTTCTAAAATGCGATGTCTTTCTTCGGGGAAGAGACTTTGTAAACTAAATTGCTCCCCACCAAAATCTTGGGTCATGGCCAAAATAATTGCTGCTGCACTAGCCGCCTGCAAGCTCTCGAATAACTTGACTTTCTTTTGTTCATATTCCCGTCGCCCCAAAAACTGATGAATACAACAGTGGAAGTCATCACCGCCCAAGTGCAACACCGCAAATACATAATTTACCGCTTCTTGGGTAATGCCAGAAATTAACTGAATCTGCCCCACCGCTAGGGTCATCGATCCCATGCGTTGCAGTTGGTAGTCCTGAGGCTCGATGGTATAGCAATAAACTTGGCTGCGTTGATTGTTATTGGTAAACAAATTGGTAAACACCGCGCCAATGGCATATTGAGCCACCACCTGCTCCAAACTAATGTGATTGGTCTGCACCATTTGGCGATATACCCCAGACCCATCGGTATATTCCGCGAGGTTACTGGGCGCTTTACTCAATCGGGTGATAAATTCCGCCTCGAGCAATACTCCGGCCACATCTGCGGCTAACTCCATCGCCCGCGCTGCATAGCGTAAAATCTGCACCCCTTCCGGCCGCGACAACTCTTCAAAAAACCAGCCACAACTGGTAAACATCAGCAAAGCATGGCGCTGCATTTCTAACAGACGCAAAGCGTCAATTTGTTGGGATGCACTGAGATTGGGCTTGCCATAGCGGGCGAAAAATTCGACTAATGCGGGCAAAGCGTCAATATCTTCGACCAACCCATGGCGCAGGGAATCCCGCAACACATGGATATAGCCATCCCGTGCCGCCCAAGGATCACTAAAATAGCGCCGTCCATAGTCGTCATAAATGGGAATCAGGCGATCGCGTAACCAATTGAGAGTTTCTCGCAAAGGTTTGCGCCACTTCTGATGGAAACCACCATCGCTAGCACAGCCGCAATTTTCTGACCAACGCCCCACCCCGTGGGCACAACTCCAAGCCGTGACCCCTTTGAGTTCCACTTCCCAGGTCGGCGGAAATAAACTCAAATAATGGGCATAATTACTCACCTGCCAGCCTCGGCGCGGAAATTCCCCTGTAAAAGCATAGGCGAGGGTTTTTTCGGTGAAATGCTTATGATGCCCAAAGGTTTCGCCATCGGTGGCCACGGACACAATCTGTTGCGGTCGGTGATCCCCGCGCACTGCTTGAGCCAACCGTGAGGCAAAATTATGGGAGCTACCCAACAAATTGCCAAAACCCATATCCCGCGAAATCGGCCCATCGTAGAAAAATATATCGATGTAACTATCACGACTGGTGGGCAGATGAAATTCTGTAATTTCATTTAAACCAGAAACCGTCAGGCGATTTTGCCGCAAATAACAGCGATAGGGACGATTGGGATCAATCTGGCTGCCACTCACTTCAATCCAGTCAGGTTTAGGGTTTTCGGGCGATGGTGCTGGGCGACAACGCTGCGCCTGAGATGGAGCCAAAATAATAAACTTAATGCCTTCTACCACTAGGGCTTCTAGGGTTTCATAATCGACGGCGGTTTCTGCCAGCCACATTCCTTCAGGATCACGCCCAAACCGTGCCCGAAAATCCGCTTTCCCCCAGCGAATTTGGGTTAACTTATCGCGCCAATTGGCCAGCGGCATAATGATGTGGTTATACACTTGGGCAATGGCATTACCGTGGCCATCAAGTCGCGCGGCACTACGGCGATCCCCCTCAATAATGCGCTCGTAGGTTTCGAGATCATTGACCTCTAGCCACGATAGCAGCGTGGGCCCCATGTTAAAACTGAGATATTCATAATTGTTAACCACCTGCAACAGCTTGCCATCATTGGTTTCCACTCTGGCAAATCCATTGGGGCGATAACACTCATAGCAAATCCGCGCATTCCAGTCATGGAAAGGAGCCGCACTATCTTGGCGTTCAATGCTATTAAGGTAAGGATTTTCCCGGGGCGGCTGATAGAAATGCCCATGAATCGTAATAAAAATTTCTGGTTCAGCCTTTTTTGGCAGTTCCGATTTGCCCATAGCAGCAGTCACATTACCCACGCCAAACCTCTCCCACGACGGAATGAATCAACAGTTATTTGCTTAGTTTATTGGCTCAGTCTTGCATTGATCATAAAGTTAGCCCAAAAGCAGACTCAGCAACCCGCTAGATTGACACGCTAACCTGTTTGACACACTAACTTAATTTTATCGAGTCAAATCCTAAGATCCTGTGATCTTCATCCGGGGATCATCACAATTACGGCATATTTACTGAAAATCATCGCAATAGATGAAGCCGCCATGCTCCCCCTGAAAAAACACCTGCGGCGATCCAAGAAAACTCCATCTAGGCAATTATTTAGTCCATGATTCAGCAGATTGCACCATAGCCTTGCCGGTAAATCGCCCCTACAATGGACAGAAAGCTAAATAAAAGATTTAAGTCATGAAAAATTATAGTCATTTAAAATTATTTAGGCACATTAAAAGCACTTGACCACCCCCCGCCTACGGCGTACCCCTCCAAGGGAGGGGAATTTTAATCTTGTCTGTAATTCCCCTCCCTTGGAGGGGTGGCAGGCTCTGCCTGACGGGGTGGTTTTATTTATTGCCTTCAAGTCGTGCCATTCTTAATTTGTTTGACTATAAGTTCATAGAAAAGCTGGTTAATGGGGGGAAAATTTAAGCACCTTAAGCACCATGATCATTCAAGTTCAAGTTCATTATTAATCAGCAGTATTTTTCGGGATAACCATAGTCTATAATCAGCCCCTAACTAAAAGCCTTAATTAACTTGGCGCGGTTAGCTGCACTACTGGAAAAAATCCCGTTATGAAAATACAGTCAGTCATTTGTACCAATGGCATTTGACCAAGATGTAGTAACATATCCGCAAATCAATGACTGATGCCCACAGTACTCAAAACACTTGGGGCAATATTTTCTCCAGTACTCCCTTTTAGCTTCCCCAACTAGCCCCATGTAACAGGGTGATGATCCTAGGCTTATGAGTGAAAGCATATCCCGTCGATTTTTGCAGATAGTCAACCTCCGCCCCGAAGAAGCGGAACGAACTCTGTTCATGTTTTTATTTTATGGGGCAACCTCCATCGGCGCGGTGTGGCTGGAATACTCTAGCTCGGCGATGTTTCTTGAAAGTTACAAATCTGAAAATCTTAACTGGGTTTACATCGCCACCGCCTTTGCTGTCACTGCCTTTGGTGTGTTTTATTCTTGGTTACAGCGGCGTTTTCCGTTGCGCTGGGTGATGCTGGGCGTATCGATGCTGTTGGCCATACCTTTACCCTTAGCATGGCTTGGATTATTACAAGATAAAAAGCTGATCTGGCATTTGATCGCCGTGTTTATGGTGCGCCTGTGGGTGGAAGGCGTTTATGTTTTAAGTAGCATTAATAATGATATTGCCGCTAATCAATTATTTAATATTCGCGAGATTAAAAGGGCATTTCCTCTGATCAGCACGGGAATTATTATTGCGGAGATTTTTGGGGGCTTTTCCTATTCTTTTTTAAGTGGGTTTATTGGCACCGCAAATGTAATTTTGCCATCCTGTGGGATGTTATTTGCTGGAGCGATGGTTTTACTATTTATCAGTTTACGCTATAAGCAGGCTTTTCCTAATACCGTACATTACCAAAATGACGAGGATAATACCGAGGGCAAGCAACGCATTCAAGGGAATTTACGCAATTATATTTCCCTGTTATTTGGCTTTTTTGTTGCTGGTCATGCGTTATTTTTCTTGATTGATTTTCAGTACCAATCCCAGTTAGAAATTAACCTTGACGGTGAAGCCGCCATCAGCCGTTTTTTGGGTATTTTTGGCGGCATCATGGGCATATTTAAACTGGTTTTACAGTTGTTTGGCTCTAGTCGCATTATCGAAAATATTGGGGTATTTTTTGCGGTGCTAATGCCCCCCGTTGGCTTAATCATTACGGGCTTAATTGCTGTATTTAGTCCTTTTGGTGGGTTAATTAGCTTCTGTGTTTTGAAGTTTTGCGACGAATTATTTCGCTTTACCATTGTGGCGACCACTGCACCGACGTTATTTCAGGCCATACCTGATCAAATGCGCAGTGAAATGCAATCTTTTGTACGGGGGATTGCTGAGCCATTATCCACCGGTGGCACTGGGGTATTAATTTGGCTGGTGTCCATTGCCCTGACTCAAAGGGGCATCGGCAAGGCGGCGGCTCTACCTTGGTTTGCCATGGTAACCATTGGGCTGAGTGTGGTGTGGATTGTGTTGATTTGGTTATTGCGGCGGGGTTATTTGGAGTTGTTGATCCAGAGCGTAGGGCGTGGGCAACTCAGTGTATTAGCCGTAGATATGCGGGAGTTGCGGCGGGCGGTGATGGAGGCTTTAGTCCGCGCCGAAACTGAGACAGATAAATTAGTTTGTATTGATTTGTTAACCCAAATTGCGCCCCAGTCGGTGGGAGAAACCCTAGCCCCGATGTTGTTGCAAATGCCGCCAAGCTTGCAACAGCGCAGCCTTGAAGCCATGTTGCTAAATCCCGAAAAAAGTTATTTGCGTCCGGTGCAAACTTTGATGACGGATTTAGATGTCACACCGGTGGTGCAGGCTTTATGTTTGCGCTATCGGTTGCTCGCCGACGAAAGTAACCAAGATTTATCAGAACTGCGGCAATATCTCGGGGCAGATCAAGATCCCATGATTCGCAGCACTGCCGTGGCATTGATGATGCGTTTGGGCACTTCGGGACAGGTGGCTGAGGCGACTAATACCCTGCGCCATATGCTGACTAGCACCTCAGAACATGATCGGATTTTGGGTTGTCGTGCCCTAGCCGAAGCCACTTATATGCAGTCCTTGCGGTTTTATGTGCCCCAATTATTGCAAGACAAAAGCATTGAGGTGCGTTGTGCCTTACTCAAAGCCATTGCTGCCACCCGCACCGCCGAATATTTCCCGTCGTTACTGCGGGGGCTGTATTACAAATCTACCCGTAAAGCCGCTTACGATGCTTTGGTGAGTCTGGGGGATGATGCCATTGAGTCACTGATTGAGTTAGCCCAACAGCGTCGCGCTCCGGCTAGTGTAAGGCTCAAAGCTTGGGAAATTTTAGGGGCGATTAATACATTTACTTCGTTGTCTTTATTGACTAACCATCTGCGCACTTCTTGGGGTAAGGAAAGGCGAACTATTTTGCAAACCTTGCTCAAAGTACCTGCCGAAGCTGGGGTAGAAATCACCCTCGAAAACTTTGGTCGCAATGGCATTGAGGCGATGCTCTTGCAAGAATTGCGCATTATGGGGGAAGCATGGTCAGCGGGGCTAGATATTCCTGAAAGTCAATTTGATTTTTCGGAAGCCTCTTTACTGCGGGACTCATTGCAAAACGAGATCCAAGACTGTCTAGAGCGATCATTTTTATTAATGAAATTTCTCTACACGCCCTCAGCCATTCAAGCAGCCGCTTTTAATATTTTGGCTGGCTCTAAGAGCAGTATCGCCAAAGGCATGGAAATTTTAGACAACACCATTGACCTGAGTATCAAACAAACTATCCTTTATGTGGTGGATCAGCGGACAATTTTTGACAAAATCCAAATGCTCAATGGCATTCACACTTATACTCCCTTAAATGGTGTGCAACGCTTGTGCGAAATCATCGAAAAATACTATTGTTTTAGCGATTGGACTTTAGCCTGCTGTTTCCATGTGGCACGGGCAGCACGGTGGAGTATTCCTGCCGAACTAACCTTGCAATGTTTAGAACATCCGGCGGGGTTCGTGCGGGAAGCAGTTATGGCATATTTACAAGTAGCATCACCGCGCTCACTGCAACGGATGTTACCGGTGTTGATGCAAGACCGCGATCCCTTGGTGAGTACTCAAGCTCAAGCCATTTCCCGTTATTTTGGCAGTAACGGCAACGCCACTAAACTAGCTGGGGCGCAACCGTCGGACAATTAATCTATACCTACCACTGGAATGCTGACTAGCATTGAGCGATTATTACTGGTGCGAGGCGTACCGATTTTCAAAGAGTTACGCGATGACTTTTTGGTACGCTTAGCTTCGATCATGAATGAAGTTTCGTTCCAAGGGGGACGAATGATTTTTGCGGAGGGACAAGAAGGCAAGTCCCTATATATTGTGGTGGTGGGTAAGGTGCGGGTGCATTTGGGGGAAAAGGATCTGGCAATTTTAGATAAGGGCAGTTGCTTTGGCGAAATGTCTTTGTTTGATGCTGAGCCTCGGTCGGCTTCGGTGACGGCGATTACTCAGTGTGATTGTTTAGTTTTGACCCAACAGCAACTCTATGAAGCCATTGACGAAACCCCCGGTATTGCCGTGAATATTATTCGGTTGTTATCGCGGCGCATTCGCAGCCAAAATATGCAGCTTAATGAACTACAAGCGGTGGTGAATCGTCTGAAAACCTGATTAGTACCATAGCGAATATTTTTTATATTGATGATGTCACGCACTCCATTGCAGATCTATAGTCATTTAAAATTATTTTGGTACATTAAAAGCACTTGACCACCCCCCGCCTACGGCGTACCCCTCCAAGGGAGGGGAATTACAGACAAGATTAAAATTCCCCTCCCTTGGAGGGGTGGCAGGCAAAGCCTGACGGGGTGGTGTTATTTATTGCCTTCAAGCCGTACCATTCTTAACTTGTTTGACTATAAATCATCTCCATATCTCTATGTCCTAACCCGTAACTCATAATTTCTAATTTGTAATTCATGGTCACTTCTACACCCACCCATGCCATTAATTTAGTATGGGATCTAGCCACCTTACAACAGGCGATCGCCGCCGATCCTGAGCAATGGCGACCCTTAGTATTTACCAATGGCTGTTTTGATTTGCTCCATGTGGGGCATATTCGCTATTTACAAGCGGCTAAAGCTTTAGGGAAAACCCTCGTGATTGGCTTGAATAGTGATAGTTCGGTGCAAGCGCTCAAAGGTGCGTCCCGTCCCATTGTGCCACAGTCACAGCGGGCAGAAATGCTAGCGGCTCTTAAATCCGTTGATGGCGTAGTTATTTTTGCCGAAACCACCGCCAGTAATTTACTCTTAGCCCTCAAACCAGATATTTACGTTAAAGGTGGCGACTATGCCCCGAATACATTGCCAGAAATGCCAGCGGTGGAAGCTGTGGGGGCAACTTTGCGCCTGATTCAGATTGAAATTCCCACTTCGACGAGTCAGATTATTGCGCGAATTCGGCAACAGTAATTAGTTTGTATGCACTCAGAATCAACTCAGACATCATCAATGTGATATTACCGTGATACACAAATTGAGCATACTAACAACCGAAGATGGGGCAAATCACACCTTAAGCGATCAATTAGATCATTATCCCAGCCATGATTTAAGCTCTAGTCATCCCCATCCCGAAACGATCATTAATGAAGATGGTCTAGTGGTTTTATATCCCGAGCTTTTTGCCCCTGCTTTAAGTGTGCAGATCTTTAGCGCCCTATTGCAGCAAGTAGATTGGCAACAGGAATATATCAAAATTTATGGCAAAACCCATCCGACCCCTCGGCTAACAGCTTGGTATGGTGATGCAGCTTATACCTATTCGGGAATTCATCATCCCCCTTGTCCGTGCTTACCCTTGCTGCACCAGTTGAAAACGATTATTGAACCCATTGCCCGCAGTAAATTTAATAGTGTCTTGCTCAATTTATATCGCCACGGGCAGGATAGTATGGGCTGGCACAGTGACGATGAGCCAGAGTTAGGGCAAAATCCTAGTATTGCGTCTTTAAGTTTTGGGGCAAAACGGCGCTTGCATTTCAAGCACAAAGTCGATCCTTGCCGCAAAATCGCCGTAGACTTAAGCGATGGTAGTCTGCTATTGATGCAAGGAGCAACGCAGCATTGTTGGCGACATCAATTACCGAAAACCATGCGTCCCATATCGCCACGGATTAATTTAACTTTTCGGTGGATTAACTTACCCGTAGGCGTTGCTGTCGAGCAATTAGCTTAGTTATAGCTATTTAGATTAAATACAATCACCCTCACACACCACAAAAAGCGATTGTTTGTTTATGAAATTCCAATATCCTCCTCAATACCCAACTCACGCAAACGTGCCGCTAGGCGATTAGCCCTTTCCTCAGCTTGTAAGGTTTTTTGTCTTTCTTCTGCTAACTGTTTTGATACTTCCTTTAAATTTGTGAATTTTTGACCATCAGGAAAATAAATTTCTAGTTGTTCTCCACTCTCCACTAAGATCAAATCGGATATTCAATCTGGGGCTAATCCATCCATTGATTTGCTCGATGACTTCTAATTCTTTGCCGATTCGCTGCCATCCTGCAAGGTCAATTAGCTCTGGATCGTAGAGATAGTATTCTTCTACTCCATAGCGTTCATAAAATTTGAACTTCTTTACCATTTCTACGGCTCTATTACCTGGGGAAAGAATTTCAAAGGCAACTTGAGGCACTATATCATTTTCAAGCCATTGCATATAGGAGCTACGTTTTCCTTTTGGTGCTATTTGGTACTTCATACATCATTATAATGTCTTGATTACAACCTAAACATTTCTTTGCATCACTACCGACTATGAATTGTTAACATTCCTTTTCCTTTTGCCGTCTCATCACCCTCCTAGTTCTTTAATTCTATCGCGATAATTGTTATACCATCCTGTATTCCCTTGCTTTTACCAGTCCAGTAGTGGACAGACACACCTAAAATAGTGCAGTATGTTTTAGGTTAAAAGCTTACTGCGTAAACATATCCAAATTCTTATAAAGCATCAAATTAGCTGTGTCTGTCCAGTAGCGTGTGTTAGCGGAGCGTAACGCACAAATAAAATAATTAGAAAAAATATGAGTACACCCTACCGAACTGAGGTTAATCATAGGGCTACGGCACTAAATTTGCATTCAATTTAATGTTAGCACGAAATAAAAAAATCGCCCCTCAAGTTTTAAACTCGAAGGGCAAGTACAATTTAATTCAAATTAGACAATTATCTTTAGTTCGGTAGCGTGTGTTAGCAAAGCGTAACCCACAAGTGAGAGATTTAGATTTGAGTGCGTTGTATTCCATTAATGCACCCTACTGGACTTTACATTCCATTAACGCACTCTACAAGATCGGCAATCGCACTACAAGAAATGCCTTAATGTTCTATAACTATGATGTAATCTTTCTGCTAGAAGTTCAACGATAAAAAGATGAAATTTACTAGCTAATTCTGGTGATTCTTGCTGCATTTTACAGAATTTTTCTTGAGACATAGCATAAACATGACTAGTGGACAGACAGGGCTAAAATAGTTTAATAGTGTAGCAAAATTTTAGCGTAT
>JBAXSK010000399.1:0-2455 GCA_037130765.1 Pseudanabaena sp. ELA607 | reverse complement strand
TTTTTTATCTTCAGAAATATCATGAATTTTAGGGTCTAGATTTGTTGATTTGTGATCAGCTAAAGTATTAACCTGTAAATTAGCGTTGATCAAATCGGTAACTATTCTATTACCTTCATAAACAAAATCGAAAGCGTACCTATCTGCTGCTAAGTTCGGTATCACAAACCCGGGATGACTAATTTCCCAAATGTCTGTAGTGGGCAAATTAGCTAAAGGATTATCAGTCTGTTTGCAGTGAGTTCCTTCAAAGCCAAATCCAATATTTGAAACTAGATTGTGCTTAGGAGAAATAGATAAACCATTTTGACTCCAGCAATTAAACTGCCAAATAAGATCCCAAATACTAGATAAATCATGTAAGAAAACACCATTAAAGGCTGCTTCCCAATAAATTTGCGAGTAAGAATCAGCCCAAATGTTAGGCATCATGTCATCATCACGAAATGACAGCCATGTATCGGCGCGATCATCCCAGTAACGCCAAGCTCTGCGCCATGTAGCCCATCCCCAAGTATGATTGTACTTACAAAAGTAATAGCTGTAACTGGTACGTTCAATATTATTTTGGAAATTATTTCCACTGATAATAAAGATTCTTTCATCATAGCGATAGTATTCGATTAGCTCATCACAAAATGAGAAGAATGACAAGGTTGGTAAACAATCATCTTCAAGAATAATCGCTTCTTCTACTAGTGAGAAAACCCAATTTAAACCAGTAACAACTCGCTGCTTACAGCCTAAATTAACAGGCGAAAAATTAGTTAATACCTTGCAGTCCCAATCTACCTGCTCAATAATTTTCCTAGTTTGTTCACATTGAGTCTGTTCTTCAGCAAACCTAGGCCCATCAGCTATTACAAAAAGCTTTTGGGGCTTAGCGGCACGAATTGCATTAAATACTTGTTGGGCAATAGCAGGTCGATTAAAAATAATTAAAACTACAGGAGTCTTTGTAGGTTGCACTTTTAGATTATTCATTTAAATTATATAAATATTCAGGTTATTTAGGTGAGTCTAAAAATATCTGACTTTCATCTAATCCTGATTACCGTAGGCCTGCCACGCCAAACTCAATAAAGCAGTAAAAATAGCGGCAGCAGCCATGCTATTGCCCTTACGTCCCTCGAAATAAATATGGGGAATAGCCGACTTAGCTAGACGCTCTTTAACGGCAGCGCTATCGACAAAACAAGCTGGAGCCGCAATGATCAAAGCTGGTTGCACCTCAGCAATCTCGATCAAATCCACCAATGATCCTAAAGCTGTTTGCGCCTGACCAATCACAAAAATTGCATCGGGATAACGTCTGGCTAAGGTTTCAATGCCCCATGCTGCCTGAGATTTGCCAGTTTGGGGGCGGGTGATCGCCTCAGTGCCGCAATAGATCGGATTAGAAAATAAACTGCGGGTCTTGGGCAAGATAGCTGCCTGTACTGGTGGCACATCCACAATCACCGTAGCGCGGGCGGCTAAGGCGGCTGATCCTAGTTGTAGGGCATGATCAGAAAAGCGTAAGAGGTGCTGATAATCAAAATCCGCTGTGGCATAGATTACCTGACGAATAATTTCATATTCTGCGGGGGAGAAATTATGATCACCAAACTCTTGGTCAATGACGGCCAGACTTTGTGCATCGGTAACGTGCCATTCCATAGCGGTTAGCAAGATTAGGGGGTATTGGTTAATGAAAAAAGTTACAGCAAAAGCAGTTTAACTTGAATTTCCCCTTTTAGCTACTTAATCAAGCCTGTAATTCATAGCCGTTATCACAGAGCTTGAGTTAGCTTGCCTCGTTTATAAGCAAAGATGATTATGATTGTCAATCATGACAAAATTCTCAGTATAATTTTTTTCATGATTTTTCAAGTACTTCAACATAAATTTTATTTTCTAATCTGCCTCGCAAGGTAATGGGTAAGTGATAACTAAATAAGTAAGTAATAATTAAAGATCTCATGTTACTTGAAGTCCTACAAAATTTGAAGCAGTTATCATTTTTATAGAGACAAATTTATAGACTCATGTTACGCAGAAGGTTATAAGACCCTCACCCCTAGCCCCTCTCCCTTTTTGGGAGAGGGGAACAAGGAAAAAGCTAAAAATGGCTCATCCCCCAGATCTTTCTCCCGCTCTGAGAGAAGGATCTGGGGGATGAGGGCGGATTTTCGATCTGCGTAAGGTGAGTTATAGAGACAAAAAATCTTGTCTGAGGCTGTAGAGAGTTGACTACCTCAAACTCTAGCAAGTGAATGAATTATTTCACATAATCTTGTTTTACATAACATTTAGTAACAATCTAAATATTTGTAATCTCAAGTTTTATTTTTAATTTTTTGGGCTAATATGGACTGTCATATCTTTAGAGTTGACTAAATTGGGTTGACTAAATTGAATTTGCATGAATAACTCATTGCTATATAGATTAGTAATTGCTGCTAGCATTTCTATC
>JBAXSK010000398.1:0-2471 GCA_037130765.1 Pseudanabaena sp. ELA607 | reverse complement strand
ATAATTTCAGCTAGAAATGTTTTTGAGATGAATAATGCTAGGGGCTAACTTCTAACTGATCTTCCCGCAACCAAATCGGCGGCGTAGGCACTGCCCCAAATTTCACCTGCACACATTCGCCTCTGGATTCGACCACTTCGCCCCAAGTTTCAAAAATATAGCTCGACCAGCGGGTGTCATTAGCGAGGGCTTCAGTACTGTTTTCCAGCTTTTCGCGAATTGCCTTGACGAGAACGCCTTTTTTGAGTGCCATAGTATAAATTCAGATCCTTACATCTTGAGCATATTTACCTGTCGCCCATTGTAACCTGTTCGCCTCAGACAAAACTAATCCCAGCCACGAATTACCATAAGGCAATTGATAATGTATGGTATTGATTTAGTATTATGGATTGCCGCAAAAATCCACAAATTTTACAAATATTTTAAAAGTAATTTAGCGATAGGTTTTGAGATCGCACCTAAATTTTGGATGTAATATGTATGGAATTATCACTATCCATATTTGCTATGACCCAAGTTTGGGATGATTTCGCTATGCTGTAGTCAGTCCTTAAATTAAGCAAAAGGACATTTAATTAAGGACATTTAATTAAAGTGATCTGGACTTAAATCCCACCTTACGAACCAAGCCTTAAACATAGCCTTAAAATTGAGTCACTTAGATCAGCAATCAGACCGTGAGTCAGGGTAAATCAGCGTAAATTGGAGGACAGCAATCATGTGTATCTGTATCAATTGTACCTATGTAGACCGTTGCATTACCTACCATGCCGTCGAAGCGCAACACCAACAACCGCACTTAACTGACGTGCCTGACTTTAACGCCACTGCCCCCACCATCAATATCAATATTCGGACTGCGGCAGACGAAATTCAAATGGAATGGGATGTAGTCGGTTGTGATAGCTTTAGTGCTGACATGGGGAAATGGATGCGCCTCAAACCTGGTGAGCTAGTGCCGACTTGAGATGATTTTGATGAGATCGCCCACAGAATATTAATCACACATACTAATCACAAAAAACTTGTGAGGCGGGCATCTTGCTTGCCCAGCGCATTTCATGTAGATGGCATGAACTATATTTACCGCCAAATATTCAGTGACAAGATTATTTTTAGGGGGAAGTCCGTTTCAGTAAACAAAGTGATCCACAATACCTAATTTAAGTTAGTTTAAGTTTTACTACTCAAGCTGATCGCCTGCCATGTCTGAGCCATCCCCGAGGTTTACTCACATTCCATCGGCTGCAATTCTTGCTGATATTAAGCCTCTAGTTAAGCCCTTAACCATTTACGCTGCCATTACCAATCACGGTTTTGGTCACGCCACCCGCACCTGTGCCTTGATGAATTGCATCGCCCAGCACACCCCCAATTTAACGCTGATTTTGTGCGCCAATGTGCCCAAATGGTTGCTAGATGAATATTTGCCCTGGAGTTTGACCGCTGAGGCAGGGCGATTTATCCACCGCCAGCGTTTTTTTGATGTGGGTGTGATCCAGACTGATAGCCTGCACATTAATCACCAAGCGACTTTAGCGCATCTAGAACAACTCGCCGATCATCATCAAGATCTCGTTGCCAGTGAAGTGGCATTTTTACGACAGCATCAGGTGGATCTGGTATTTGGTGATGTGCCACCGCTGCTGACCCAAATTGCCCATAAAGCTGGTGTACCTTGCTGGATGGCAGGGAATTTCGGCTGGGATTTTATTTATCGCGATTGGGGTAAAAGCTTTTTATCGATTGCCGACTGGTTTAGCGAGATGTATGCCCAGTGTGATCGGCTATTCCGGCTGCCTTTCCATGATGGGATGGCTAGTTTTCCCGTGCAACAGGATGTGGGTTGGACTGGTGGCTTACCTCAAGTTGCCCCCGAAACATTACGGCAAAAATTGGGGCTAGATGCTCACCGTCCCACCGCTTTACTGACTTTTGGCGGACTGAGCTTAGCGGCAATTCCCTATGATAATTTGGTAAAATTTCTTGAATGGCAATTTCTGACCTTTGATCGTCAAGCCCCTAACTTGCCTAATTTGACCTTAGCCGCAGTGGATGGCTTGCGTCCGGTGGATCTGATGCCTTTGTGTGATCGGGTCATTACTAAACCTGGCTATGGCACATTATCGGAAATTTCGCGAGTGGGTGTACCGGTGGTGTGTTTAACCCGCACTGGTTTTGCCGAAGCGCCGATTTTACTCGAAGGAGTGCGCCAAACTTGCAGCCATTTAATTATTGATCCTGAAGATTTTTATGATGGGTCATGGGATTTTCTGACCGCTGCGATGGAACCACCCGTCACACCAAGCGCCACCCATCCGGGACATCATGGCGAATTAGAGATATTTCTCGCCTTACGGGAATATTTCTCCTAATATCTTGATCACAAATATATTTATAGTCAATCAAATTAAGAATGGCACGGATTGAAGGCAATAAATAGCACCACCCCGTCAGGCAAAGCCTGC
>JBAXSK010000397.1:0-2478 GCA_037130765.1 Pseudanabaena sp. ELA607 | reverse complement strand
CATCCTCGATTCCAAGACCTTTCTTCCTACGGTACTATTGCTTACTAATTTTGTCTGCAGTATTGTTTATAGTATACCAATTTATTTTATCGGTTTATAATTTTGATAGCGTAATCGCCCTAAGCACTATCAATTCAATGTCAAAATTAGATCCAAATACCTAAACTGTAAAATTCATCATTTGCTATGTCAGAATCAATCACCATTGCCGACATTTATAAGTTATTTGAACAAACTAATGCTGCATTAGAACGCTCCCGGGAGGAATTTGATCGCAGTATGGCTGAGTCTCGTGCTGAAGCGGATCGCCGTGCTGCCGAAGCGGATCGTCGTGCGGCTGAATTGGATCGTCGTGCTGCCGAAGCGGCTCTTCGTTCTGCCGAAGCAGATCGTCGTCTTGCTAAATTAGAAAAAACTGTGGAGCGCACGGCTAAATCTGTTGATAGTCTCACCACCCGTTGGGGCAGATTTGTCGAAGAACTAGTCGAACCGGCAGTTTTGAAATTATTTCGGGCTAAGGGCATTGATGTTAAAGAAGTGCATCCCCGCATCAAGACGAAGCGGCAAGGCTTAGCGATGGAAATTGATATTATGGCGGTAGATGATACGGAATTAGTTTTAGTGGAATGCAAATCCCGTTTATCTAAGGATGATGTGGATGACTTCTTAATTAAACTGAGTCGCTTTAAATTAGCTTTTCCCCATTACCAAAACTATACTGTGTATGGAGCGGTGGCAGGGATTGAAATCAATGAAGGTATTGATCGTTATAGTTATCAAAAAGGACTATTTGTAATTAAGCCGTCTGGTGATGTGGTAGTGATTGCCAATAATCGTGATTTTGTGCCCAGCCGTTGGTAATGGTAGTGGTGGCTAGGTATTTGATCATTTTGGGATGCCTGAGTGATCGGTTTATAATGTTGGAAATGCGTTCACCCCTTAATCACTATGGATCAAGAGCAAACATGGAATAATCAAGCTGTGAAATTTGAGGTGCAAACACCACTAGGATTTGTGGTTAGAACTACGGAGGAATATTGGCAAAAACTACTTGTTAAACATCCCGATCTTGCAGATTTAGAGGAACTGGTAGAGGCGGCTTTGCAATTACCCGATGAAATTCGAGAAAGTAAAAGGGACTGTGGTGTATTTTTGTTCTATTTACAAAGACGGGAAAGACGTTGGGTAGTGGCAGTAACCCGTAAGTTAAATGGAGATGGATTCTTAATCACGGCTTATCAAACTGATGCAATTAAGGAAGGAACACAACTATGGCACAGATAAAAGTCTTTTATGAACCTCAGATGGAGTTGCTGACTGTATTTTGGCAAGCTCCTCGCAAAAATCAAATTTGCTCTGAATTGGGTGATGGGATCATACTAATCAAAGATGCTGATACCGATGAAGTGATTGGGATTGAGTTGCTTGCCTATCGTCCAAATGACGATCGCTTTGATGGTGTGTCGGTGGAATTAGGTCAGGCAAATCTTGGTGTTTCATGATTTCTACACACTCAATCTATGGGTTTAGAATGCTGATGATGCGATTGTCCTAAGCACTATGACTTCAGAAGCAAAATAGGGCATAATTATTAGCAGAAATTTAGTTTAAAGGTATAACTATGCAAGGTCAAGATTGGGGTGATGAGGAGTTATGGATCGTCACCGCTAGTTCCCCAAACGCGCAAGAATCGCAGCCAACTGGTCAAAAAAGTCCAAATCGCGATTCTAATCCTTACGGCAATCCTTCTAAGGCAACGGTATCGGGTGAGGAAGTCCAAGCGAGTCGCGTTAAGGCTGAAACACTTGCGGTGCAGATGTCGCAATTTGTCAGAATTATCGGTCGAGTTTTTGCGACTGCTCAACAACAAATCGATCCGCTAGCGGGGCTGCAACTAGATGAGATTAAGCTGGCGGTGGACATTTCGGGTAAGGGTGAAATTAAGTTGCTAGGTACAGGTATCGAGACATCTGGGAAAGGTGCGATCGAGTTAAAATTTAAAAGGATTGATCCATCTAAATAAATAATGGGTAAAAAGAATCATGAAAAATCTATTAATTCTCTTAAACAACGAGTTATTGAGCATCAGCAAAAAATCGACATTGAGCTACTGAAAGACTATCCCGACTTGGGACTAATTCGTCATTGGCAAAAAGAGATTCGCGCCTTTGAAATCGGGATTGACAAAGCACAAAAACGACTCAGGAGATAGATATGCAGGCTACAGAGTTACCGATAAATTCCCTAGTAAATTCCTATAGACCAAAGGCGATCTCTAATCCGACTCTTGGTACTTTGATTGCTGAGTTAGGGGTTGAATGTCAGAGGGTGATCATGTTGGTGCATCAGCTTCAATTACCAAATCTGAGTGATCGCCAAAAGATTGATGTGTTGGCTGAGTTGAATGCTTCTATAATTCATTTGCAGTCCCATTGCGACGACGATCTGCAAGAGCTAATTGCTGATGAGTTAGAAAGC
>JBAXSK010000396.1:0-2507 GCA_037130765.1 Pseudanabaena sp. ELA607 | reverse complement strand
ATTCCCCTCCCTTGGAGGGGTGGCAGGCTTTGCCTGACGGGGTGGTGCTACTTATTGCCTTTAAACCAAAATCAAACTCGTAGGGTCAGCCTGATTAGCCCCACCCTACGAGTCACATTTAATCACTTAGAAAGAATTGCTAGGTCAGAGATTCCAGCAACGGCAGCAAAGTTAAGCCAAAGCTTAGGGCTTACAGGAATTAATGATTTGGCTCATGGTTGCTTGGGCTTTGCTGTTGGGATCACGCCCATTAACCGAAGAAGTCACCATTTCTTCTAAGAAAGAGCGAGGCTGTTTGTTCATTTCGTCAGCCACACAGCCACAAGCTTTTTGTGCTTGGGGCTGAGATAGAGATGGCCCGTTTTCCCGTGGTTTGGTGGCTCCATCCACACAACTATCGACAAATATCTTATATTCCTCGGCAGTAAAACCATTGGCAGGGGCAGATTGTTTGACATCACCGGCGAGGGCATTGGGCACAACGCTCGTCAACATCGTTACTCCAAACCCCGCAATGAAAGAAGCAAATACAATAGATTGGCGCATAGCTTTTGTGCAATTTTGTGCAATATAAAAGAAGTAATCGACAAAAAATAACCGATAAATCAACCGTGATGCAACCATTAATTAAAGGTGTGATTAATGGCGGTGACCAAACAGCATAATCCTACGGATGAAAAATTAACATGGCTTTTGCCAGCAAGCTTTTCAAAGTGAGTATTTCAGGATAGCAAATCTCTACTCTGGGCCGCACGCTGCTAAATTACCAATCACCCGACGCTCCATAGATTTCCCCAAGGAGGTCTCAAAAGAGTTGCCTCATTTGATTTAGATTAACAATTTGATTTAGATTAACCATAAAATCTCAGAATTTGAAATCCCTAAATCAAAAATTCACCACAGCCCACCATAGCCTAAGAGATAATGACCGTGCTGGTGTAAATAATGTTTCGATCAATAATATTTCGGTAATGTTTCGGTAATGACCTACAATTTAAGTTAAGGTTTGGTGTGATTTAGTTATGGTTCTAAAGACTCTAAAGCGTGAACCATGCAATTATTTACGCCAACTTTAAGTCTAGCCAGATCCCTAATTCTTCGCTAATTCTCACAATGTCGCCATCTCCTGCCCCTATTCTGTCCCCCTCAGCCACACCAGAAGTTAATCCTAAAATCATTGTCCTTGATGATGATCCCACCGGTTCGCAGACGGTGCATAGTTGCTTGTTACTCACCCGCTGGGATGTGCCGACATTGTGTTTGGGTTTAACTGATCCCGCACCAATATTTTTTGTGTTGACTAATACCCGTGCCCTGAACCCTGAAGCCGCTGCTACGGTCACCCAAGAAGTTTGCCATAATCTCAAGTTAGCGATCGCCGCCGTGGGCATTACAGATTTTTTGGTGGTGAGTCGCTCAGATTCGACATTACGGGGACATTATCCCGTGGAAACTGATGTGATTGCCGCTGAATTAGGCGGGTTTGATGCCCATTTCCTGGTACCGGCATTTTTTGAAGGGGGACGCTTCACTAAACAGAGTGTGCATTATCTGGTAGTTAATGGTGTGCCTACCCCAGTCCACGAGACGGAGTTTGCTAAGGATTCAGTATTTGGTTACAGCACCAGTTATTTGCCCGACTATGCCGAGGAAAAAACCCAAGGGCGGATCAAAGCGGCCACGGTGGAAAGATTTTTATTGCCCCAAATTCGCGCTGGTGTGGGTCCTCGACTGATGGGTTTACAGGGTAATGTGTGCTGTGCGGTGGATGCCGAAAATCAAGCGGATCTGAATCAGTTTGCCGCAGCAATTTTGCGGGCTGCCTCCCAAGGAAAACGCTTTTTATTTCGCAGTGCCGCTAGTTTGCTGACAGCTTTGGCCCAGTTGCCGCCCCAACCCATTGCAGCTCAGGCGATGGCAGCCTATAAACCCACTAAAGCACCCGGGGTAGTTATTGTCGGTTCCCATGTGCAGAAAACTACGGAACAGTTAACCGCACTGTTGCAAATGCCCAATGTGGCAGCAGTCGAAGTGCCCGTGGCTGACTTACTTGCGGGGACAACCGATGCTGACTTAGGTGTGCAAATTACCGCCCAGATTGCCCAACACCACCAAGAGGGTAAAACCGCTGTAGTTTATACGAGTCGGCAGGAGTTGACTTTTGCCGATGTGGCCACGCGGTTAGATTTTGGGCAACGGGTGTCGGCATTACTCATGGCGATTGTGCAGCAGTTACCCGCTGATATCGGCTTTTTGATTAGTAAGGGTGGCATTACTTCTAATGATGTGGTGAGTACCGGTTTGGCTTTACCAACGGCACGGCTCTTGGGGCAGATTTTAGCGGGTTGCTCCGTAATTCGCACCCCCGAAGATCATCCCCGCTTCCCTAATTTACCGGTGGTGCTATTCCCTGGTAACGTCGGCGATGCTCAGGCTTTAGCAACGGTTTATGCCCGACTAGCAGATTTACCGCAGGAATTGAGCTAGATTGAGCCAAATCGGAATAG
>JBAXSK010000395.1:0-2546 GCA_037130765.1 Pseudanabaena sp. ELA607 | reverse complement strand
ATTAAGACGTACAATAGCAGTTCTTGGTAAACCAGTTTCTGAAAGAGGATTTATCTAATAGGAGCCAAGAGATACACAATACTTGTTGAATCGCAAATAATGTCTGAGGTTTAAAGAGAATATGGCATCAGGGGATCTCACTAAACTGGCAATGCTTTAACCGCCTTTATTATGCTGGATATTCCCTCAATAGGCGGCAAGCACTTCATCCCTTCACCAAAAGCACCACCGCATGAACTGCGATCGCTTCTTTTTGACCAATCGCATCCATTCCTTCATTCGTAGTCGCTTTAATGCTGATCTGCTCCATATCAATGCCCAAAGCCTCGGCTAGCCGTTGCCGCATTGCCAGCAGATGGGGCTTGAGTTTTGGCGCTTCCGCAATGACCACCGCATCTAAATTGCCAATCTGCCAGCCCCGTTCTATAATTAGTCCATTGACCTGTTGCAGTAATGTAATGCTATCGGCTCCCTTCCATTTAGGATCAGTGGGCGGAAAATAATGCCCAATATCCCCCAAAGCCAGAGCGCCTAACATCGCGTCCATAATTGCATGGGTCAAAACATCCGCATCACTATGACCCAATAAGCCTTTTTCATAGTCTAACTTCACACCACCGAGAATTAAATCCCGTTCCGGAACTAGGCGATGCAAATCATAACCATTGCCAATGCGAATTTGAGTCATAGTTTAATAGTCACTGATACGATTTATAGTTGTTTTAGTTAAAGATGGCACAACCCATGAGACGGATCAACGGACAAGATGTCCGTCCCACGCTTTTTTATCTCTCGTAGGTCAGATATCTTGTCTGACAATGACTCTAAATAACGTGCCATTCTTACTTTGATTCACTATAGTTTAGATTATTTTTTAGAGTGGTTTAGAGCTTTTGAAAATTATGTTGGAAAATGGAAATTGACTAGCTCTCTATGCCCTTGCGCCTTGTTGTACGGCTGGCATTAGATCATTGAGTTCTTCAATTCTCAGCATCCGAATATCTCGTACTGATGCCGCAAACCAAGGCAGTGATTTAGATACTTCCATTGCCGCAAGAACACAGGTCACTGCATTGATATTCTCATTACCGAAATAAACACTACCCTGTTGGCGAGTAAAACCATTCCTTTGTAATACTCGCCCAATTTCACTATAAGCATTGTTATACGGATCGCCATAGTTAAGCTGGAGTGATTCAATATCCATGTCAAAAGCAATAGCGTACATTCTTTGTCCTCTGGATGTAGGCTCTTTTTGTTGTTGACCAACTGCACTACTGACTACTTTCTTCTGAGGCATTTGGGTAAACATAGTCACCTCTAAATTAATCACGTATTCATCACCAAGTGTAGCTGAAACGATCTCAAACAGCCCATCCTAACTTTTGCGGCAGGCTTTTCAAAAAGCTTCAGCTACCTGACACAGAGACTTGACACGGAGATTCTAGTGAGGCATTAATCTATCATAATCAATAGTTAATAGCCGTTATCTAGTTATTCCGGCTCAACCCAACGATCATCGGCTTTAATGAGGTTAATCAATTCGCTGACACCTTCAGCTTCAGGTACGCGCTTGATTTCTTCCTTGCCGCGATAAAGCGAAATAATACCAGGGGTTTTGCCCACATAACCATAGTCCGCATCTGCCATCTCACCAGGCCCATTAACGATGCAACCCATCACCGCAATATCTAAACCCACAAGATGTTTCGTCGCTTCTCTAACTTTATGGAGGATTTCTTCCAAATTGAACAAAGTCCGTCCACAGGAAGGACAAGCCACATACTCCACCATGGTTTTGCGTAAACCAAGGGATTGCAGAATGCTGTAGCACACCGGAATTTCTTTTTCGGGCGCTTCGGTTAAAGAAGCTCTAATGGTGTCGCCAATGCCTTGGGATAGCAGAGTCGCAATGCCCGCCGTAGATTTGATGCGCCCATATTCACCATCCCCTGCTTCAGTTACACCCAAATGGAGCGGATAGTCCATGCCTAGCTCATCCATGCGCTTAACCATTAGCTGATAAGCCGCGATCATCACCGGAACACGAGAAGCTTTCATGGAAATCACGATATTACGGAAGTCCAAATCTTCGCAAATGCGGATAAATTCTACGGCTGATTCCACCATCCCTTGGGGTGTGTCGCCATAGGTGAAAAGCATCCGTTCCGCCAAAGAACCATGATTTACGCCAATACGCATGGCTTTACCCTGTGCTTTGAGGCTGAGGACTAAGGGCTTGAGGGTGTCACGCACCTTCTCACCAATTTCATCAAATTCGGCTTGGGTGTATTCAGTGCGATTAGGTTTAGGTTTTTCAAAAACGTACAGCCCCGGATTGATCCGAACTTTGTGAATGTGCTTGGCCACTTCGAGGGCAATTTTCATGCCATTGTGGTGGACATCGGCAACCAAAGGCACATCCATATAGGTACTGATCAGCTTTTGGCGAATTTCTGCCATAGCGCTGGCATGGGCCATACTGGGCACAGTAACGCGAACAATTTCACAGCCGATTTCGTGGAGACGGCGAATTGCGGCCACAG
>JBAXSK010000394.1:0-2580 GCA_037130765.1 Pseudanabaena sp. ELA607 | reverse complement strand
TGAAATGAATACCCAGACTATTAATTCTAAAGCCTATAGTCGCCTTGGCATTTCTAGCCAACAACTCACTCAATTCTGTCAAAAATGGAAAGTTGCTGAACTAGCATTATTTGGCTCAATCCTGCGAGACAACTTTCGCGAAGATAGCGATATCGATTTATTAGTTTCCTATCAACCTAATGCTAAGCGAGGTCTATTTGAAAAAATGACTATGCAAGAAGAATTAGAAATACTACTGAATCGTAAAGTTGACCTAGTTAGTAAACAAGCCATTATTCAAAGTCGTAACTGGCTACGCCGCAAAAATATTCTTGACTCTGCTGAGGTGATTTATGTCGCGTGATCAAGAAGCAATTATTGATATAACAGAATCTATTAAACTGATTTTGCAGTATGCAAGAGGAATAGATCAAGATGCGCTTGCAGTCAATTATGAAAAGCAAGATGCTATTTTGCGGCGTATTACAATCATTGGTGAGGCAACTAAACGACTATCACCAGAATTTAGGCAAAAACATTCTGATATCCCTTGGAAGAAAATAGCAGGAATGCGAGATGTAATTACCCATGACTATGATGAGATCGACCTAACCGAAATTTGGACAGTCATCACAGAGAATATCCCTGAATTGTTGCGGTACTTAGAAAATTTGTAAAGTAGTTAGCAAGGAGCGATGAAATGAATGCCCATTTAGTCACAAACATCAACCTCCCCATGCCACAGATCCGCGAATTTTGTCAGCGCTGGCAGATTGTCGAATTTGCCCTCTTTGGTTCCGTCCTGCGCGATGACTTTCGCCCTGATAGTGACATCGATTGTTTGGTCGTATTTGCTCCTAACTCACAAAATAGCCTTCTAGATTTAGTCACAATGGAATGGCAATTAGAAGATATATTCCATCGCAAAGTTGACCTAGTTACCAAACAAGCAGTTACAGAAAGCCCAAACTGGATTCGACGCAAAGCAATTTTAAATACTGCACAGATGATTTATGAAACGAGATCCAGCCTATCTGCTTGATAGCGAAGGAGTCTCTCTCAATCAATACATTGTCTATGCCGTAACCCGTTAATCTTCTATAAATTACACCGTTCAACCAGTTCCCAAACAAACAGCCAGCCAACAACCGTCAGACTTCACTAATCTTTTACAAAAGCTAGGAAAAGCATCCCCCAGCGAAATAGAAGTTTTATTAGCAGAACGAGAAATAGTTCAACCAGAAAAAAAACTAACCCCTGAAATCATTGCCCAGTTTCAGTAAAGACTCCAAACCAAGGCACAAGTAAAAAGATAAAAGATAAAAATTTTAGAATTTTATTTTCTTCGATAAGCAACTGAAAACTTCCGCCATACCCCCTATCCATCACCCTACACCCGCTAAAATCAACAACTAAGCGGCCCTTAATAGGTAAATTAGGTGAATAATGAGTACGGAATTTCGGGAATTGTTACGCAAAGTGGGCAGCGGCACACACACCAGTAAACCCCTCAGCCGCATTGAATCTGCCAGAGCCACCACCATGATGTGGACCGCAGCAGCCACCCCAGCCCAAATTGGCGCGTTTATGATCGCCCATCGCATCAAACGCCCCACCCCCCCTGAAATTGCGGGAATGCTCGATGCCTATGATGCCCTAGCGCAAAAGATCCCCGCCTTAGACGAGCCGCCCCATGAAACGCCTTGGTTATTTGGCAACCCCTATGATGGACGCTCTAAAACCAGTCCAGTCAGCATTGTGGTTGGTTTAGTCCTAGCCGCAGCAGGGCAAAAAGTCTTATTACATGGCTCAGAGCGCATGGCCACTAAGGAAGGTTTACCCCTAGTGGAAGTGTGGGATGCTTTAGGTGTACCTTGGCGACAGATGCAACCCAAGGATTTACGGGAGATTTTAGCTAACTGCCATATCGCTTTTGCCTATCAGCCGAATATTTTGCCCGAAAGTGTTTTGCTGGCTCAATATCGCGCTGAGATCGGTAAGCGTCCCCCCTTTGCCACCTTAGAACTATTGTGGTCACCCTATGCTGGGGACGTGCGATTAGTTTCTGGTTTTGTGCATCCCCCCACGGAAGATAATTTGCGTCAAGCGCTTGCCCTGCGCGGCCAGACTAACTTCATCACCATCAAGGGTTTAGAGGGCAGCATGGACTTACCCCAGTCCCGCACAGCTATTGTGGGCATTCAAAATCAAGGAGCAGAATTTAGCCGCCTGACCTTGAGTTGCCGTGACTATGGCATTAGCGCTGAGGACTTGCCGATTTTACCAGCGGTCGAGTTAGCCCAACAGATTAAAGCTTTGGTGTATCCCATATCTGGGGGAATTGATGTAGAGCCGTTGCGCCAAGCAGTGCTGTGGAATAGCGGTTTTCTATTGTGGCAAGGGGGGATCACTGATAATTTGCAATCAGGCATCACCCATACCCAAACATTACTTGAGAGTGGGGCAGTAGGCGATGTTTTGACTCAATTACAGCGTTTGCTCCCTTGATGTCCCAAGAAGATATAGTCATTTCAAATAATTCTGGTACATTAAAAGCGCTTGACCACCCCCCGCCTACGGCGTACCCCTCCAAGGGAGGGG
>JBAXSK010000393.1:0-2584 GCA_037130765.1 Pseudanabaena sp. ELA607 | reverse complement strand
ATACCTTCTCGCAAATCTGCCATAAACTCACGATCACTTAAAATCTCCATTGTTTCCACCAAAGACGCAAACTGCTCCATACTCAAAGCAACAATGACAGGTTTGCCGTCTTGCGTAATAATTGTTGGATCTTTGAGGCTTTTAGATAGCGTTGGTAATTGTTCCTGCGCTTCAGCAACAGTCAAATAATTAGGCATAATGGTTTTGTCCGAGTGACTAGTATCATTTTAAAGCTAAGATTTTAAAATTAGGGTGCGCTAACGAAAACACACCCTAATCCTTCCCATTAACCTTAATTTCCGTTAGAAAATCTACCAGCTTTGACCGCTGCGGCTAAGGAACGCAACAACTCTGCCGTGGTCTCAAAATCAACACAACCATCCGTAATGCTCTGACCATAAACCAATTGAGAACTAATTTTCTCGCTATCTTTATCCTTCGGTAAATTCTGTTTACCCGCCACTAAATGACTTTCCAGCATCACACCGACTAGATATTGAGAACCTTCACGAATTTGTTCGCAAATATTCGCCATCACCTTCGGCTGATTCTTATAGTCCTGTCCGCTGTTGTCATGGCTACAGTCCACCATCATATAAGGCAACACATGGCGGGCTTGCAGACGATGGGCAAACTGCTCAATGTGATTCTTGTCGTAATTGGGTCCAGACTTGCCACCGCGCAAAACTAAGTGACCATCTAGATTTCCCGTCGTTGTCACCACACTCACAATGCCCTCATTGTTTACCCCCAGAAAACGGTGGGGCTGACGAGCCGACAACATGGCATTAATTGCCACATCAATGCTGCCATCAGTGCCATTCTTGAAGCCCACCGGCATCGACAAACCAGAAGACATCTCGCGGTGGGTTTGGCTTTCGGTGGTACGTGCGCCGATCGCTGTCCATGAAATTAGATCCGCTAAATATTGGGGCACAATGGGATCAAGCAGTTCAGTCGCGGCGGGTAAACCGAGCTTGGCGATTTCTAGCAAAATGCCTCTAGCTAAGCGCAAACCATAATTAATATCAAATGTGCCATTAAGATGAGGATCATTAATTAAACCTTTCCAACCCACTGTAGTGCGGGGTTTTTCAAAATAAACGCGCATCACTATTTCTAATTCATCACGGAGTTCTTCGCGCAGGTGGGCTAATTGGGCAGCATATTCTTTGGCCGCACTAACATCATGAATCGAGCAAGGCCCCACCACCACCAGCAAGCGGCGATCTTGTCCACCGAGGATTTGCCGAATATTTTCCCGGGCATTGGCAATGCTCTGGGCTACTTCAGGGGTAACTGGCAAAGCGGACTTAACTTCGTTAGGGGTAGATAGGGGCAAGGTTTCAACTACATGAAGATCACTAAGTTTCGCAGGTGTGCTGGTTTGAGTATTCATTATAGATAGCAAATTTAGGTGGTAAAAAATTGAGCGACGAAAAGAAACGCCCATTATGGACTCTATCCACAATTTTAGGCGAAGAAATTAGAAGTGTGGTTCAGACATCTCCCCAGATCAATCAAGATCTGTCTTATTAAGTATTGCTAGAAGGACGGGTATTTATGCCATATTCTTTTACGAAACTATAACTTTCAGAATTATTAGCGGCAAGATTTCCCGATTGCCTGACCTGTCCCGTAAATTTTGTCCCGTAAATTTATTGACCTGCTCTAATCGTTAGGTTTAAGTCTTGAGGGTGATTGCATATTTTTCCAGACAGAGGCGATCACCTTTTATGTTTTTTGGGTAGTATAGAGTGGGTGATACTGTGCTACTTTAAGCCGAAGTGGCAGGCAGTGCTAAAATAGGGCTGTAGTGAATAGCTGAAATACGTTGCCTAGCAAAACTTTAAAACGCATTGCCACCTATGTCGATCCTGCGGTCTTTGCTTTGCTTGAAAAATGGGCCGATGAAGAAGATCGCAGTATCAGCAACCTAACTTCAAGGCTGCTAACTCAAGCTGTTGAATCGGCTAAACGTGAGGGCAAATTTAGTGATTACACCAATAGGAGCTAAACATAATGACTGACTCCCTGCGATTAGATGCGGCTCTATTGGCGCTAACTCAGTCGGTGCAAACTTTAATTGAAGAGACGAGAGGAACTAATGCCAACCTCAATAGTCTAGTTGAGCATCTTTACACGCGAAATGACGTGGTAGCCAATGACGTAATAGACATCAAAAATGAATTGTATGAATTCAAAGAAGTGTTTAAACAGCAAGCCTTAACCGCTGATCGCTATGCTAGTGCCGCCGAAGCACAAGCCCTTGCCGCCCAAGCACAGGCTGAATCGGCCAAGGTGCAAGCGGATACAGCCAAAACTCAAGCCGAAAATATTCGATTAATGATTGAAATGCTTAACAGGAAACAGGCTTAAGCATTTAACAAGGTTGAAGCTTTTGTTTTTTATTAGCATTTTTTATTTTTTATTTGACTATATAATTTGTAGATGAAATGCAAATATCATAAATATACTGAATAACCAAGGATTGCATATTTACCTCGATTTAAATGTGTGATATAAGAGATTTGTGATACTATAACTCAAGATCAAACTACGCTTACACTGCATTAAACTCTAG
>JBAXSK010000392.1:0-2600 GCA_037130765.1 Pseudanabaena sp. ELA607 | reverse complement strand
AATACCTCAAGGAAATATTAAGCAGAAAATCGCCGTAGCAGTAAGCAAATTATAACTTTCCTTAGATAATCTCTAAGACTCATAGGGATTTTTCGGTTCAGGAATTGGCGTAATATGGGTGGCACTGACCACTAACTGGCGCTTATTTTGCAAAGTTTCTGTAATCATGGTTCCTTCCACTTGCAGCCAACGATCAGCGGCGTAGTTATTGCGACTTTGGTTCAGCATCACTGGCAGGCTGACGGGATATACATCAGCGGCACAGCAAGTAATGACAAATCGCGTTAACAGAAAAACATTGTCCGGTAAATTATTGTCATAGACGACAAAACCGGAAATCTTGGCTTTTTGTCCTGTATAAGCATCTGGTTCAGGATAGGCGCTTAAGGTTCGCATCCATTCAATTAAGGTGCGATCTTCGGGGCGATTACTGGTACGAAAAGAAGCCGGATTAATGCGAGTTGAGGCAAGATTATCGGTTACTCCACGATGGATCGCTTTATCACTGGCAAAAGGTCGCGGCGCAATGACTAATGCTAACACTGCCGCTAATAAGAGAATGGAGCTACTCCATGCGGGCAAAAGTAAACTGATGTGTTCTTTGGCAGGATTAACGGCTCTAGGGCGGAGGCGCTGCTGTTGTCGCCACACTCGAAATCCTTCTAGTCCACCCACGAGGCACAAGAATAAGCCGGTAACTGCGGTTAAGGGAACATAATTGGGATGAACTAATAGGGTTAACTGTCCCAAAAGCCACAGCCGCAGCAACGCAACGCCCCAAGCCAGTGCTGCGATGCTATCAAGCCAAGGCACTATCACCCGCATTACTGGACGAACTTTTGACACCATTGTTTTGTGAATCTTGTTTTGTGAATGGGAATCAAGGATTTGTTGAAATTATTTATTGGCATGATTGATTGGAAATGCCCAGATCGCCGAATTTTTATCAGCTTTAGGACTTACGCAAATCAACCTGTTTCAATAGGTTTAAGCTTTGAGCCAGCAATTTATTGCAGGGCAAGTGCTAGTGAAATGCTTTAATTAGAGAAAATGATTAACTCACGGTAATGGAATTATATTTCACAATCTATTTTAGAAATTCGATGATTTATTCCTCAACATAATTCCCAAATATAATTCCTAAATACCAGACAAAACAACAACCAGATTAGTTCACCTCCACTAAAACTAAACGCAAAAACTTTTTCTTACCCACTTGCAAGACTTTACCCACAAGTTCGGTGGCATCAGCAAAAGCTTGGCTGCCATCTTGACATTTAACACCATCAAGGCGCACGGCTCCATTTTTGATTTGGCTCTGGGCTTCACTATTGCTCTTACACAATCCCGTGGCTTTCACTAGATAGTATAACGGAGTGGGGAATTGAATGGCGCTCAAATCAAATTCAGGTACATCCCCCAGATCAGCAGTGCTTCCACCAAGGACAATCTGCGCGGCATCCTGTTGGGCTTGGGCGGCAGCTTCGGGGCTGTGATATTGGGCGGTAATGGTGCAGGCGAGGAGTTTCTGTTTCTCGCGGGGATTTTCGGGCAGTGTGGCTAAGTCAATGTCAGTTAATAACTCAAAATATTTGTCCACTAAGCTATCAGGCACTTTTTCCAGTTTGGAATACATGGTCAATGGTTCATCGGTCAAACCAACGTAATTCCCCAATGATTTAGACATTTTCTGGCTGCCGTCTAAACCAACCAGCAAGGGTAAAAGCATTCCGAATTGAGGTGGTTTTGGTGATGTTTGTGGTGCAGAACCGGTGGTAATTTCAGAGGTATTACTCTGGTTATTGGCAAAATGGGCTTGCAGATCCCGACCCACCAGAATATTAAATTTCTGGTCTGTGCCACCTAATTCCACGTCAGCATCAATGACTACGGAATCATAGCCCTGCAATAGAGGATACAGAAATTCATGCAAATAAATTGGCGTGCCTTTTTCGTAACGTTCGGCAAAACCTTCTTTAGCTAACATTTGGCTGACAGTCATGGTTGACAGCAAAGTAATAATCCGCTGTAGATCCATTGTGCCGAGCCATTCACTGTTGCGCCGTAGCTCGAAATACTCTGGCTCGAAGCGTAAAACTTTCTGGGCTTGCTCTAGGTAGGTAGTGGCGTTGTGGGCGACTTCGGCAGCGGTAAGGCGGGGGCGAGCTTCGGAGCGTCCGGTGGGATCACCAATTTGGGCGGTAAAGTCCCCAATAATCAACACTGCTTTGTGACCGGCATCCTGAAATTGTCGCAGTTTACGCAAGGCGACGGTGTGCCCCAAATGTAAGTCAGGGCGGGTTGGATCAATACCCAATTTGATGCGTAGGGGGGCTGAGCTAGTGGTGATGCGTTGGGCTAAGCCAGCGGTGTCGCTCTGGGGGAAGGTTTCGGCAACACCCCGCTCGATTAGGGTCATTAAGGAAGTAGGCTCGGTCATGGGGCGGTGTGCAAGTTTGAAGAGGGCAAATAAGGAAGTAAATTGACGCGGTAAAAGCTTTCAGATCATAGATTGTAGCAGGGGGAATTGGTTGATTTAGCGTTTGATTTATAGTCATTTAAAATTATTTTGGCACATTAAAAGCACTTGACCACCCCCC
>JBAXSK010000391.1:0-2626 GCA_037130765.1 Pseudanabaena sp. ELA607 | reverse complement strand
ATGCGGAGTTGCCTCGACCTTTGGCGGTGGATTGTGTGATGGTGCGAAAAAGTACCAAGCCGACGGCGGTGATGGCGGCGGTAAATCAGTCGCCGACGCTGAATGTGTTGATGGTGACGGCGCGACCTTACAAAAATGATGTGGCTTATCGCACGATTTCGCGTCCTTTGATTGAGGCTTTGGGCAATAGTCAGTTACCTGTGAAGCTAGATTTGTTGCGTCCTGCCACGTTTGAGGGTTTGTCAAAGCATTTAGAAGAGAAGGGGGCGGGGCATTATCACATGATTCATTTTGATTCGCATGGGGCTTTGTTGACCTATGACCAGTGCAATGTCGAGAATAAGGCGGGAGCGGATGCACTGACCTTTAAGCAACGGTATGGTAGGACTCAGATTGCAGCCTATAGCGGTGTGAAGGCATTTTTAGTATTGGAGGGGAATGAGGATGGAGAAGAGGATTTGGTGGAGGCGACGGAGTTGGCGGATTTGCTGACGGGGAAGCGGATTCCTGTCTGTATGCTGAATGCTTGTCAGTCGGGGAAACAGTTGGGATCGGAGGCGGCGGCGGATCAGGGGGCGGACTATCGGGAGACGAGTCTGGGTAGTCGGTTGATGGCGGCGGGTATGCAGATGGTGGTGGCGATGGGCTATAGCGTCACGGTGACGGCGGCGAAGGTGATGATGGCGGCGGTGTATGAGCAGATTTTCAAGAAGAAGCTATTGGAGGATGCGGTACGGTTGGGGCGGCGCGAGTTGTTTAACCAGAAGGATAGAAAGGCTTATTTTGATTATGAGATTCCGTTGGAGGATTGGTTGTTGCCTGTGGTGTATGGCACGCAGCAGGTGAATTTGAATTTGCGGGAGTTTACCCCTAATGAGAAAGAAACATATGCAATTGAGAAGTACAAAAAATATAAATTCCAACAGTCAGAATATGGCTTTGTTGGACGCGATCTTGATATTCTGAAAATTGAGAAGGCTTTATTGCGGCATAATTTTCTGCTTTTGCAGGGGATGGGTGGAACGGGGAAAACTACTTTGCTGAAATATTTGCATGAGTGGTGGCAAACAACTAATTTCACCAAGTTGGTTTTCTATTTTGGCTATGACAAAAAGGCTTGGACAGTAGAGCAACTTGTGCAAGAAATTGGAGCGCAACTTTTTGTTGATCGTCTTGATCCTTTTCATCGGTTTCTGCCAGAAGCTAAGGAGCAAGAAGTAATTGACAAGCTGCGTACTGAGCCTCATGTCTTGATTTTAGATAATTTGGAGTCAGTTACTGGGCAAAGATTGGCTATTAAAAATACTCTGTCAAAGCCAAAACAGGCAAAGCTACGAGATTTTCTGGCGCGATTGACGAATGGCAAGACGCGGGTGATTTTTGGGTCACGCTGTGGTGAGGATTGGCTGAAGGCGGCGACTTTTCAGCAAAATGTGTATGGGTTGCGGGGGCTAGATCAAGAGGCGAGGACGCTGTTGGCGCAAAGGGTTTTGGCGCGTCATGTGCCGCAGAGGGTAAAGGAGATCGAGGCAGATCCAGAGTTTACAAGGTTAATGAAGGTGTTGGCGGGGTATCCGTTGGCGTTGGAGGTGGTGTTGCCAAATCTGAAAAGTCAATCACCTTCGCAGGTTTTGGATGCGTTGCAGGCGGCGGATTTTGATTTGGATAGTGGCAGTGAGGATAAAACCAAGAGTATTTTGAAGTGTGTGGAATATTCCCACAGTAATTTGTCGCCCGATGCTCAAAGGTTATTAATTTGTCTCGCTCCGTTTACGGGATTTATTATTCGAGATGTTCTTCAACTTTATGCAGAAGAATTACAAAAGCTAGAACCGTTTCAGGATTACGATTTTGCGAATTTTGATGCGGCGATTCAAGAGGCGATTAATTGGGGTTTGTTGGAAGGAATGAATGAGGCAAATCGAATGCTGACGATTCAACCGATTTTTCCCTATTTCTTAAAAACTAAGTTAGCCAGCTTAGATAAAGCAACCCGCAAGGCACTGCAAGAGGGCTTTAAGAATCATTATCAAGGCTTGGCAAATTCCTACAATCAGTTAATGTCATCGAAAGATCCGCAACAACGCCAGTTAGGAATCTTCTTCTGTCGATTGGAATACGAAAATCTCTACAATGCGCTGCAAACTTGTTTGGCTAACTACGAGAGCATAACTATCTTCTTCTGTTTGGATAAATACTTTGAAGTTATCAGCGACATCCAAAGCGGCTTAAAAATTGCGGAAGAAGTAAATAAAGCTCTAGAAAAATATCCAGATGAAATATTGCAGGGAGAATTTGGTAATGAGGCTAGAATTGCTCTTGATTACCTTGCTAACACCTATTTGCAAACTAAACAGTATAAGCAAGCGAGAGAAAGCTACACAAAGAAACTAGAACTATTAAAATCTCTTCAATTTATTGATGATAGAGAAAGAGGTTTATCATCAGCCAACACATACCACCAGTTGGGAAGAGTCTCCCAAGAATTGCGAGAATATGGAGAAGCGCGGCAAAACTATCAACAGGCTCTTGCGATCAAAATCGAATTTGGCGATCGTTACTCCCAAGCTAGCACATACCACCAGTTGGGAATAGTAGCCCAAGAATTGCGAGAATATGGAGAAGC
>JBAXSK010000390.1:0-2636 GCA_037130765.1 Pseudanabaena sp. ELA607 | reverse complement strand
ATTTGTCTTTGATATTCTAAAAATGATTGACTCTGCATGAAAAACATGGAGAATGCCGCCAGCATCGCATCGCTGACTTTAAATTTTGTCCCATTGCTTTTGCTTCTTGGATCTTTTATTTTCTCTATGCCTTCTTGCAGGAAATCTAAGAAAAGACTAAAAACTAAGATCGTTGGTGGCATTGACTGGCTGGGGACTGGCTGGGGTTATCATTTTCGCTATATTTTAAGCTCTACCTTTATTTAGTTACTTACATCTGTATATTTTGCTGCTTTTTGAATTTGCAATTGCTGTGGGATGGGGCCAGTTATTGCATGATGATACAAAAGGCTCGTGTTTTATCTGGTGAACTGCCTTAATCCATTTACTTAGGTAAATATTTCGGTAAATGAGCTTAAATTTCATTTTAAGGACAAGTTAGGATAATTTAGTTTTGAAGCGGTTTCAGGAACTGCTAACCTTAGATCAGTTACCATTAATGACTTAGCATCCCTCCCCACCCTAGAGGGCATGGTGATACTTTCTGAGACTCAAAGACAAATTCTCGACAATGACGAGAAATCACTTTGAATCACTGGATTTATCTAAGTCATCATAGTGCTAAATCAATTTAATTTTTCTGCAATGCCTGTGGTGAGCAATTACAATGACTGATTTTTTCTTTAATAACCAACTGTCAATTTTCAAGATTGTGGTGTCAGTGGTAGTGACCTATGTGGTGATGTCTTTTGGTGAGCACGCTGTCCATCAAAAGATGATGCATAAGAAAATTTTACCCAGTTGGGTTTATCAAAAGTGGGATTATATGGGTGAGGTTTATGATGCTCATGCAGTGCGTCACCACGGCGTTTGGTATCGGGATTTTGACTATGAAACCAATCCGGTTGGTAGAACGGAAAATATTGAGTTGCGTTTGGTAGAAACTTTATGGCTGTTGGTGTTGATGTCACCGATTATTGCTTTATTGTTTATGGCTTTGCCCGTAGCGGCGGTGGTATTTGTATCGATGATGTTTATTCACAGTCGTTTGTGGAATATTTTCCATACGGAAATGCATATGCCTGAGAATAAATTTTTCGCTAAATGGGCGATTTTTCGTTGGTTGGCTTGCCACCATTATATGCACCATCGGGCGACAAATAAGAACTTCAATATTGTGTTTCCCTTGGCGGATTATATTATGGGAACTAAAAAGGAACCGACTATTAGAGATTTACGGGAGTTGATGCGTTTGGGTTATATCTTGCCACGTTCGGCTCAGGCTAAAAAGAAGATTGCAGCTTTGCAAGCGAAGGTAAATCATGAGCGCTTGACGGCTCTTCAGTCTTTGACTCCTGAACTGGTGTAATCATTTGTGATAATCAAGCTGTAGATTCACAAATTATATTATTGAATTCTCATCCTCTAACTTTTAGCCACATGGACGATTTGTGGTTTATGGTTAGGGGATTTTTAATGACTGGCTTATAATTATCATATCTAACAGAGGTAAAATTATCATGCTGGAAGCGCCGTTAGAACTAAAAACAGGTGATGCTATATCTAATGGTTTATGCGAGCCTGATTTATATGAGACAGATTTTTATGCTTGGACACAGCAACAGTCGCAACTATTGAGCCTTGGTCAGTGGCATTCTTTAGATATAAAGAATTTAGTGGAGGAAATTGAGTCGTTGGGTAAGCAGCAAAAGCAAGAGTTACGCAATCATTTGGGTGTATTAATCGGACATTTACTGAAGTGGGAGTTTCAGCCTGAATTGCGGGGTAAAAGTTGGCGAGCGACAATTCGAGAACAACGTACTAGAATTCAGTTCCATTTGAAAGAAAATCCCAGCTTGAAGTCTTATCTCGATCAAGCTATAATTGATGGCTATGAAATAGCTCTTGCTTTGGTGGTAAGGGAAACACCTTTTGATTATCCAGATTTGCCTTTAAATTGTCCCTATGGGATTGCCCAAATTCTCGATCCTGAATTTCCAGAAGATTGATTACTGAGTTAATTGCCACAATTATTGAGGTTGATTTTCAATGCAACTATTTACTATCGGTCATTCCAATCACAGCATCAAGGCTTTTATTGAGCTTTTGCAAAAGCATGAGATTACGGCTTTAGCTGATGTGCGATCGCGTCCATATAGCCGTTATTTACCGCATTTTTGCCAAGCGCAGTTAAAGGATTATTTAGAATCCGACAAAATTCGTTATGTGTTTTTAGGTCAAGAATTAGGCGCAAGACCCGAAGACCAAAGCTGCTATGTCGATGGTAAGGCTTTATACGAGAGAATTGCGGCGACTGACTTATTCACAGAAGGCATCAGACGAATATTAAAAGGTGTAAAAAGTCACCATAGAATTGCGTTGATGTGTGCCGAGAAAGATCCTTTAACTTGTCATCGAGCAATTTTAGTTTGTCCACATCTTAAGGAATATGATCTAGATATCCAACATATTAAGAGTAATGGCGAGCTAGAGTCTCATGGAGAATTAGAAGATAGGATGCTTGCTAAGCATGGATTTAAGCAATTTGTGGAACAAACAGCAGCTAGTCAACTTTCACTGTTTGATGCTTTGTCCCCTGTGAAGGAAGTTGAAGAGTTAGACCGTGAAGATTGTCTCATGGAAGCTTATAAAAAGCA
>JBAXSK010000039.1:0-23242 GCA_037130765.1 Pseudanabaena sp. ELA607 | reverse complement strand
TAGCGAGAACTAAGCTACAAGTTGCTTAACTTTAGATTGTCTAGCAAACAGAGCAGTACCAGCTAAAACTACACCAAAAACAACACCTGGAACTGGGATTGGGCGTGTGCTAGGAATTGGGTGTGCGCTAGTAACTGACACTGCATCAAGCGCAGTAGAGGGGAAAAGAGATTGGAACGGAATCTTAAATGTAAAAGCCAAAGGGGTAGATGCACTATTTGCCGTGAAATTGGTTGAGAAGACAGTCCAATTGAAAGCAGGAGCGTTGCCGAGAGAGAATACCGTATTTCCACCAACAGAAACATCAGAGATTCGTCCTCTTGTCTTAGAAGCATATTGTGCTAGTGCAAAAGACAAAGTATAAGTCTGTCCAGGTGTCGTATTGAGAAGTTGAGAAATCTGACTAGGAGAGTATGGACCGAAGTGGATTGAGTAGCTGCCTTCAAAGCTGCGTTCAAGCCCACCAGCCGAGTTGCGTTCAAGCCCACCAGCCGAAACCCCTGTGTAAACGGTGTTACCAACCCATACTATGGGGCTGTCAAAAGGCTGATTCCAACCTGATAAATCCCCTGTTTCAAAACCACCATTTGTGACCAGATTAGCAGCTTGTGCTGAGCCAGCAGATACACCTAGTGCAACAATGGCAGTTGATGCGACTACCAATAATTTCTGAAGTGTGTTCATGAGAATTACTTCCTTAGACGATTTAATTACGCATCGTCTTAGTTCTTTATTATTTCATATTTTTAAAGAAAGTTGCGTGTAGTCATAAAAATTTACTTAAATTTTCCAGTCGTTTTGCTCAAGATATTTTTAGGCGTGTTTTGCGGCATGAAAAATGCCTATAGTTGTTTTTAGGTAAGTATTATAAATATTCTGATTTCAAGAGTCTACATAATATAGGGCTGTAAAAAAATGGACTAAAAAGTGCCGTAAAAAATATTAAGCATCTTCCCTTGCCCCTAAAGATCCCCACCAGCGATTCAGCGGGAAATGCACCACCGGAGTCCACAAACTAGTTAACAACGCCGAAGCCAAAGCAATTTGCTGCTGTTTAAACCATAAATCTGCCACTTTCAGCTTGAGTAAAACCATTTGCAGCGCCATAGTGGTTTCTACTACAACCGTCAAACCAAACACAATCAACGCCACCGAAATAAAATCCTGCTGCATATAACGCTGCTTATGCAATAAACCCGCCACCGCACCAGCCATAATTAAACCGATGGTATGGGTGGGCACAACACCGATCCCCGCCGGAATTGTCATCGCATCCTGCAACAAACCCACGCCTAAACCCGCCATCACCCCCAAAAATACCGGACGATGTAATGCCCAAGTGACCAACCAAATCAGCAGCCAATGGGGCCCAATACCCATTAAACTCATCCCCGGCAACCGCAGATACATCGCAAAAACACATAAAGACAACGAGCCAAAGGTCACTAAACCATTGGTGATCCAGCTAGTCCTAACTTTGGCATCATTGATCATTTTTGGGGTATTTAAGCGGGGAATCGTAAAGACTGAGATTATTGAATGTTATTTAATGACCTTTTCTGTGCCCATCGTCGGCTTAACCGGAGCGGGATAGACCTTGACATACTCTAAGGCTCCCACGGGGGTGGTAAATTCCACCACAGCTTCGGGGGCAGGTTGTTTATCAATATTGATCGAGATCACCCGTCCGACGGGAATTTGTGCGGGATATAACTGACTAAATTCGGAAGTATGAACAATATCACCCACTTTTACATCGGGGTCCCGTTCAAAAAACTGCATCAACCCTTGGCCATCTTTATAACCTTGCAAAGTACCGGCAAACCGGCTCCGTGTAATTAAAACTCCCACCTGACTCATGGGATCACTCACCAAAAGCACCCTAGCACTGTGTCCCGACATATCGGTAACACGCCCCACTAAGCCGCCCTGGGCTACCACCACCGATCCCACCACTACCCCATCATTTTGACCACGATTAATGATCATCTGTTGCCACCAAGCATCAGCACTACGCCCAATTACCGTCGCCCACATTCCTTGATAGCGCTGGGTTTGATAGCCAGTAAGGGGCAGATTCATCTGCTGTTTGAGCTTAATATTTTGTTCTTCTAGCTCGGTAAGGCGAAATTTTAGCTCCCGCACCCGAGCATCGAGTAATTCTTCGGGTTGAGCCTTGACAATCTGAAAAGGACGACTCAACAATTGATAACCTTCAAGGATCACCGTGCCGTGGGATTGGCGAATCAATCCAGCTAAACAAACTGCACCCGCTACCAAAAAAGTTTGGAGACTGTATCGTTCCCACCACCGACGAATTGCCTGCATAGTTGTGATTTGTTTCGTGTGATTTATTGGGTAATAGATGTGGGAATTACAGCCGTTTTTTAGTTGGCGTTTTTGGGCTTGATGGAACACAGGTATCAATCATAAACCCTTGTAAACCTGATTTAGAACGGACATCTTGCCCCTTGCGGTTGTCTCCCATACCAATCAAACATCGCCTCTAAGAAAAACTTCGGGAATTTCTAAAGTGGACAGTCTCATCAGAAATTCCCTTGAAATAATCACCCTAGCTCAAGCTAAACGCTGCGTAAACGGCTAGTTAAGACCCGACTCAGGTTTTTATAGTCTTCCAGCACCCGACCTGTACCCAGCACCACACAATCTAAAGGATTTTGGGCAATGTGGGTCACTATGCCGGTTTCATGGCTAATTAAGGTGTCAATCCCCGATAACAGTGCTCCACCACCAGCCAACATAATGCCCCGATCAATAATATCAGCGGCTAATTCCGGCGGGGTGCGTTCTAAGGTGCGTTTCACCGCTTCGACAATCACCAACAATGGCTCAGCCATGCTTTCTCGCACTTCGGAGGATTTGACTGTAACCGTGCGCGGTAACCCAGACAGTAAATGCAGCCCACGCACTTCGAGAGATTTTTCTTCGGCGGTAGGATAGGCTGAGCCAATTTTGATCTTAATTTCTTCGGCAGTGCGTTCCCCGACCACCAAGTTATGTACAGTTTTCATGTACTTCATAATCGACTCGCTCAGTTCATCCCCAGCGACCCGCACTGACTCACTGAGTACGATCCCCTGCAAACTCATCACGGCGACTTCGGTAGTACCACCACCAATGTCAATGATCATATTACCCGTGGCTTCCGTGACAGGCAGGTTAGCACCAATGGCGGCGGCAATCGGCTCATCAATGGGGTAAACTTCACTGGCTCCAGCACGACGGGCTGCATCCATCACCGCCCGCCATTCTACCCCAGTCACACCGCTGGGAATGCCAATAGCGATGCGTGGATTGAGGACTCCTTTGCGTACCCGTTGGATGAAAAAGCGCAACATAATTTCGGCAGAGTCAAAGTCGGCAATTACGCCATCTTTGAGGGGGCGAACCGCGACAATATCACCTGGGGTGCGACCGATCATTTTATTTGCTTCGTCACCTACGGCATAGGGAGTTTTATCCCGTTGATCAATGGCTACTACCGACGGTTCTCTGATAATGATGCCTTCACCCAACACATAAACCAGTGTGTTGGCAGTACCAAGGTCAATGCCAATATCTCTAGCTAAGCGGCGAAAAATGCCCACAACGAATTGTTCCTGAAATGAGAATATCTGTCCACGTTAAGCATTCTATCACGGGTGAGTAGTTACACCTAAAATTTAGTTCGCATTTTTAGTTCGCATAAATCTAGTGATTCAGTGGTGACTTATTAACTCATAGTTCGTGATTTGTAATTATTAATTCGTAATTATTAACCCATAATTTAAATTAAGCAGATTTAGACTGCTGGCTTAGGGTGCGTTTGGCGTGATCCCGAAATCGGTTTAGATCGGCTTGCAGGGTTGATTCGACGATGTTGCCTAAAAATAACTGATCCATGAGTTGACCAATGCCGCCGGGGATAGCATAGGCGACAGAAAGTTTCACAATTGTGCCTTGGGGTCGCTGATAAAAACGTACTGCGCCACGATTTTTCAACCCACCGACGGATTCCCATTGGATGATTTGCTGGGGGATTTGTTTGAGAATGCGGGCTTTCCATGTGAAGGTGAAGCCATTGGCTCCTAGTTCCCAATAGGAGATGTCTGGGGTTTCCGGAGAAATTCGCACGGATTGAATCCATTTCATCCATTTGGTCATGTTGCGTAGATCAGACCAAAGTCCCCAAGTTTCGCTGATGGAATAGGGTACCTCTACTTGTACGGTGTGTTCGAGCCAATCTTTGGGAAGTACTTTAGAGGTCATGGTGGGTTGCGGGGGGCTGAGGTTTTAGGATTTCTGAGATGATAGGGCTGGCGTGGCGGTGGGTTGCGGGGTGGCGAGTTTGAGGTATTCAGCTTCGGTGACCATTTCCTTGGTGGAGGTGACGTGATCTAAAAATACCTGCCCCATTAAATGATCACATTCATGCTGGATAATGCGGGCCACAAAGCCGCTAAATTCTTGGTGCTGGGGTTGACCGTGACGATCCAGATAATTAACGGTAATGGTTGCTGCACGAGATACTTGCCCTCTAATGCCAGGCACAGAGAGACAGCCTTCCCAGCCCTTGATGGTTTGGGTGCTATAGCTCACAATCTGGGGGTTAATCATGGGTAAAGGTTCCATCAATGGTGCGTCAGGATAACGCTCATTGGGATAGGACGCAATGATGATCAGTTGTAATAATTGCCCTACTTGGGGCGCAGCGATGCCGACACCTTTTTGGTGTTTCAGGGTGGTGATTAGATCATTAATTAAGGTTTGGACGGCGGCAGATTTGATATCGGTGACCGGATCGGCGACTTGTCGTAAAACAGGATTGCCTAATTGACAAACTTCAAGGCGCTTGGCAAAAATCATTGTTATTTCTAGTACTTTTGCGTAACAGGTTTTGACTTAGTTATTTTGGCCCAACGATTTTGCTGTCATCGCTGTATTGACCATTCTACAAATGATTCATCGGCAAATCATGATTAATTTACGACTAATTTACGAATAAAATCCTAAGCTATTTAAGATCATCGATATATGAGACTTAAATATCTAGTCAATCACTGATCAATAACCTAAAATTAATAAAGTAGTGACTAATGATTCTAGCTATTGCTCCATATCAGATATTTTAATGATTTTTCATCACTATTTGCTCTTGCTAAACATTGCAATATTTAGCAGGGTATTATTAGAATGATTTTAATACTTCTTTGAATGAAGATTACTTCGCAAATTGCGACTAATTAGATTTTCAACTAACTAATCGGTGGGTTTAGTCAGAAATTAATCTTTAAGTTGATTTTTAGATTATATTTTTGAGTAAATATTTTCAAGCAAATAATATAAATGATTTTGATCATGACTCTAGCCATTACCTAAAGATTGCTATGAACACAGCCAAACCTCCCAGCTAAATATCTGCCCCCTATACTTCGACATCAAGATTACCAAATAAGGCTTTCAGTTAAGGTGCTCATGAGGTAGACCAATGCTTACTACAGGTCAATTTCTAAATCAGGGATATGTCGTCACAGCTAGAATCGGCGAGGGCAGTTTTAGCCAAGTCTATACAGTAAGGGATACCCAAGGTTCAGAGACAAACACGCCCAATTTATCTTGGGCAGTCAAGGTGTTGTTGCCGCCTAGTGTGTTGGGACTAAGCAATTATGCCTGTGCGTCCCAGATGTTGTCCCGTGAGGCATCTTTATTAGCAGCATTAGCTGATTTGAGTCAGGATGATTTAGCGCCAACGGCGGCCAAGGGACTAGGGGCTTTGTTGAAGATCCCGCCGCAAGCATTTTTTTATCACCATCACCGTGACTTACAGGGAGTAGCGGATTTACCTTGCTTGGTGATGGAATATATCGATGGGATCAACCTAGAGCAATGGTTTGAGCAGGAAGTACCTTTGTCATGGGACAAGTTTGTTGATTGGTTTGAGCAGTTAGTGGCCGGATTAGCGCTGTTGCATCAGCAGCAGTATGTCCATCGAGATATTAAACCCGCCAATATTATGTTGCGTCCCAGTGGTCAGTTGGTGATCATAGACTATGGTGCGGCGCGGTCTGTGGATGAGGTAGCTACCGAGGTTTGCCCAGAAGGTCCTAAATTTAGCTATGCCACAGCCATTGGTACTCGTGAGTTTATGCCCCATGAGCAGTGTGATGGTGGATTAGATCTTAATTTTGATCTCTATGCTCTGGGTTGGACTTTAATTATGTTGCTGACGGGGGAACCGCCGACCCATTGGCGCGATTATCGCTGTAATGCTGATGGCAAAGCTGCTCTGTCTTGGGATGAAACACTGACTCAATCCCTTGAGGCTGCCTATGGTGATAGCACTTCAGGGTTAACTAAATCAGTATATGAGCGCAGTTTGAGGTATTTGCATTGGTTAAAGCAATTTGTGGGCTTGCCGGAACAGCGTCCCTCTAGTGCCGTGATCGTATCTGCACAAATCCAACAAGTAGGAGACAGCAAAAAACACAAATTATTACCTAATAGTCAACAAGACTTAAAGCAGTTAGCTTTCACAAACTATGCTCGCTTTAAGCGTTGGTTCATGCTCGGCAGCATTGCGCTAGGAATAACTGCCAGTTTATTCGGCTTCAGTCAATGGTGGGCTTATCGGCTCATTGGAGAGGCTACTAATTTGCGACTCCAAGCCAAAAATGACTTAGCTGCCGAGAAATTAGCCACTGCCCTATTGTTGAGTCCCAACAACGCCGAGGCTCTCAATATCATGGGCATGAATTATGAAGATTTGGGTGATCGCCAAGAAGCCTTGAAGTTCTTCCAGAAGTCAGTGGCCGTCAATCCTAAATATGTGTGGGTTCACAATAATCTAGCGCGGCGCTATCTTTTAGATAATCATCTTGATCAGGCATATCATTACATTAATGCGGGGTTAGCCCTAGCCGAAAAACTGCCTGCATCGGAGGACAGATCAGAAATTACCAGTTTACTAACTAAAAATTTAGTTTGGCTGTTGATCAATCGCCAAGAACCAGATCGAGCATTACCGCTATTGGAACAGGGGTTACGCACCCAAGAGATGAGGCGCTGGCAGACTTACGCCGTAGATAAGTGTTTTGAGGCAGAAATTGTTGACCAAAAAAGAATATTGTCCTTAGAATTACGGCTAGGCCTATGGCGGGAATGTCATAACACCGTGAAAGATTGGCTCAAAAAAGAACCCCACAACGAAGAGCCGCAACGCTGGGCTGTCAGAGTTGATCAAAAGATGAAGCCATTTGCCACAAACCTAAAAAAGTAGTGCCCTAGAATAGAGATGGTAGTTAGGTTAATAGCACATTAGATAATTGCTTGAGCTTAGTATTGACCACTTAAATTTTAAATCGCTCTCCTAGTCAAACTTTTGCCCGTAAAATCATCCTCAAGTCCGTCAATATTCTTAATGAAACTTTGGCAACTTCTCTGCCTTAGCAACGTCAACCACAAAATATTTCTGTACTTTTTCTGGCGATAGAGCTACGACTGATTTACTAATTTAAAAAAATCGGTAAATCAGAAACTTGCAAGCGTGACAACTATTTGGAGGAATCATAATTCATAATGGTTAAAACTAATTCGGTTACCCAATCTAGTAGCGCTAAATTTTCCTTAGGGAAATCTAGTTTAGGGCAATCCATCGGCGTTTTGAGTGGAATCCTGATCTGTAGCGGTATGATGTGGGTTAATGCCCCCGCTACATTCGCTCAAACTGATGCCATTCCTAGTTCTAATATTACGGCTAATAGTAATTTAGATGCCTTAGTAGAACAATCTACACAACCAGCTACCGCATCTAAAGCCATTGCTGCCCTACGAGCGGAAGGTTATCGCGGTATCACAGCTTTTGTGAAGCGGTATGGCACTGGATTAAAAGACCAACCCCAATTACGGAAAGTTTTAGATGCAATTTGTCAACAGAAAGATTGTGATAGCGCCCAGTTATATTGGTACACCGATTTAGAACAGGCTAAAGCTGCGGCCCGTGCTAGTGGTAAGCCCATTCTGTCATTGCGTTTATTAGGTAATCTCACTGATGACATGAGTTGTGCTAATAGTCGCTTCTTCCGTACTGCCCTTTATCCTAATGGCGCAGTTTCTAATTATCTGCGAGATAATTATATTCTTCATTGGCAATCAGAACGTCCAGTTCCCAAAATGACGATTGATTTTGGTGATGGCCGCACCATCCAGCAAACCATTACCGGCAACAGCATTCACTACATTTTAGATAGTAATGGTCGTCCAGTAGATGCTTTACCCGGTCTATATGGTGCGACAGCATTTTTACAACAGTTGCAGGAAAGCACTCCTTTTGCTAGAGAAACCACAAAACTAGATGACACCGAATTCCAAGAAGCCGTGCGCCAATATCATCGCCGTCAGTATGGTAATTTAGAAATTGCTTGGCGACAGGATTTACGGCGCTTACGGTTACCGATTCAGCCTCTATTACCCGATCCGAGTCAGCCTAATGCAACTCAACCTGACTCGTCTGACACCACAATCAGTAATAATTCCAGTAGCTCAACGGTGATTACCGATGGCAATTCCACTGTACGGACATCTTCTTCTTCCAGCACTACTACTACAAATCCAGCTTTAGTAGCCAGTGCTATTGGTTTAACTAAGTCACGGGCTGAACTGCCAGTGCTATTGCGGCTCCCTGCACCAGTAGAAGCACGTATTCCCAACAGTGGCGAACCTTCTGCTTTAACCAAGTTGGGCATGGCGAATTGGCAAAGAATCGCTCGCTTGCATCCCCAGTATGGCAAATTAGATGACAACAGCGTGAGTCTAATGCAACGGAAGCTAGGCTTACCAGCTACTTTGGATCAATCAAATATTGCCAGACTCAATGCGGTGCGGAGTGAGTTCGAGCAAAATATTACCCTCGACACAGTTCGTAACGAATATGGCTTGCACGCCGAGATTCATCGTTGGTTTGCCGCCGGTCGGGTGGATAATCTAGCCAATCTGAATCGCCGGATTTATGACGAATTGTTCCTCACTCCAGCCAGTGATCCTTGGTTGGGATTACGGAACAATAATGTGTATCTCGGTATGGAAGAGAAATAATAGCGGTTAAGTCCGGTACAAAAGTTAAGCAAATGCCGGACTTACCACTGCAAAATCACTTGATTATCCGCTGGACCAGCATCACTAAAAGCCTCAAAATATGCTCGCGCTGCTGCCGGAAAATTAGGGAAAGAGAATTTAGCATCACCATCGGCAATATCGGCCCAGAAATAGCGCAATGATGGCGTTAAACTAGTGGCATCCTCTGGAGAGAGAAATAAGGGGGCTTTAGTTAATAAGCGCAACATAAATGGATGAGAACGATCCCCCATCCATTCCCGCGAGAAAGTCAGTAAATCTGGTTGTTCGGGAATTGCCCCCACCCGAAATGATTCAATCGCTAAACTTTTCATCGTGCCCTTAGCTTCATATTTTAAAACTCGATAGGGGTGGGGATAGCTCACCATAGAGCCAGTGGTAATATCATATAAATCGTATTTGGCACTATAGGCGACATCCTGTACGTGCAGATGCCCTGTAAAGATTAACTTGATTCCAGATCCCTGTAACACATTGCATAATTCCGCAGCATTATTGAGCATATAACGTACTCCCAAACCATTACGGGATTGATCATGAATATGCTCTAAAACATTATGATGAATCATCACTATGGTCTCATCATAGTTTTGCTGCTTCAGAATTTGGCGTAACCAATGCATTTGCTGTTGATCCACTGCGCCATAGAGTTCGCCATTATCATCAAATTGATTAGAATTTAAACCAATTAAACGTACTCCAGGATGGATTTCACAGGCATAATAGAGCTTGTTCGGATTGGTTTTGCCTTCAGTTAAACCGAATTGGGTATAGTGGGGGGCAAAGTTCTCTAAACTGGCAGGGGTGGGCACATCATGATTACCAGGAATCACATAGACCGGATAGGGCAAATCCCTGAGGCGTTGGGCTAGCCAATAGTGATTATCTGGCTCACCATGTTGGGTCAAGTCACCGGGTAACAACAGAAAGTCTAAGGGTAGTTGCCCTAAATGAGCGAGGACTTGCTCAAAGGCAGGAATACTATATTCCACTAAATGAAATCGCGAGGGATGATCCCATATAGTATGGGGCAAAGCAATGTGTAAATCGGAAGCTATGGCAAAGGTAAATTGCATTATTCGCCAATTTTTGATGATATTTGCTAATTGTGATCTACGGTCTTAGTTTTGCAAAGTCTAGCTATGGTTACGCTTAGGGAAATTGCTTTTAGTGGCTGTATTAATGTGAAATGTATTTAATGACTGTGCTTGACTATAAAGTTTGATTATAAAGGGCGTGTCTATGCCTTGGCTATAGGATTAATTTCTGAAGATATAGTCAATCAAATTAAGAATGGCACGGCTTGAAGACAATAAATAACACCACACACCACCCCGTCAGGTATAGCCTGCCACCCCTACCTTGGAGGGGTACGCCGTAGCGGGGGGTGGTCAAGTTATTTTAATGTGCCAAAATAATTTTAAATGACTATAACAATTTGGCGGATTGCAGCATATATAGTGAGAATTTCTGATGAGACATCACCAAAAAAATCCCCCCAGCTAATCTGAGGGGTTATGCATCAATTGCATCTAAAATTTATGGAGGAATATCCACCTTGATTTTGATGAATAATTGACCTTGGGTTTAAATCTGATAGCCCAAGAGCGGGCCAAATGCCCACCCTAAACGCAATTGAATTGATTAAATCGAAGTGAAAATTACTAAACCCAAAACACCAATGAAAATTACCAAAGCATAGAATTGGGCTTTACCATTTTCAAAATATTTCAAGCCTTCGCCAGTCACTACGGTGACAAATCCCGCCAAATTAACCGCGCCATCAACGATTTTAGAGTCTACCTCCAAAACCTGCCGCGCTAAACGACGGGAACCCATCACAAATACATTTTCATACAAATCGTCGATATACCATTTGTTCTTCGAGAATTGGTACAAAGGCTGAATCGCTTTAGCCCAATCTGCCGCTGAGACAGTTTTTTGCAAATACATCAGCACCGCTAAGGAAATACCAATCAAACCAATGCCCACGGAGCTACCTGCCATAGTCAAAAAGTGCGCATTAAATCCTTCGGCAGGAACTTCTGTGACTACTTCTTGGGGCGCATGGATAAAATACTCAAAGTAATTACCCAAAGGCGTACCCAACAAACCAACCCCAATGGAAGGAATTGCCAACATCATTAAGGGGAAAGTCATGGTCAAAGGTGATTCATGGGGCTTGCCGTGGTGATGATCATGGCTGTCATGATCGCCGCCGCTGCTCACAGCACCAGTGTTGTCCAACTCCACCATAGTTAACAAAGCCTTGTCTGTGCCCCGAAAGCCCCCTTCAAAGGTCATGAAGTACATCCGGAACATATAAAAAGCCGTCACCCCAGCAGTCAAGAACCCGACTAGCCACAGCCCCGGATTATGGGCATAGGTAGCGGCTAAAATTTCATCCTTAGACCAGAAGCCCGCAAAAGGCGGCACACCACAAATTGCCAAAGTGCCAATCAGGAATGTAGTCGCGGTAATGGGCATATACTTCCGTAAACCACCCATGACCCGCATATCCTGTGCCAGAGCCGGATTATGCCCCACCACACCTTCCATGCCATGAATTACTGAGCCAGATCCTAAGAACAACATCGCCTTGAAGTAAGCATGGGTCATCAGGTGAAATAAACCTGCGCCATAGGCTCCAGCCCCCATGGCCATCACCATGTAACCCAACTGGGAAATAGTGGAATAAGCCAAGCCTTTTTTAATGTCATTTTGGGTAATGGCAATGCTAGCACCGAGCAAAGCCGTAAATGCCCCAGTCCAAGCAATGGTGTCCATCACCACGGGCAAATCTTCAAACACAGGGAACAGACGGGCAATTAAAAATACCCCAGCAGCCACCATGGTCGCGGCATGAATTAACGCCGAGATGGGGGTCGGGCCTTCCATCGCATCGGGTAACCACACATGGAGCGGGAACTGGGCTGATTTAGCCGCTGGCCCCATAAACAACAACACACAAAATAAAGTAGCCAAACCAGTGCTTAAAGCACCAGATTCGACGAGCTCATGTAATTTAGTTCCAGCTTCACCAAACTCAAACGTACCGGTCGCCCAGTAAAGCCCCAACAAGCCCAACAATAAACCAAAGTCACCGACGCGGTTAGTCACAAAGGCTTTTTGGCAAGCATCGGCAGCGGCTTTGCGGTCATACCAAAAACCCACCAACAAATAAGAACACATCCCCACCAATTCCCAGAACACATAAATCTGGACTAAGTTGGGACTGATCACCAAACCCAGCATCGATGAAGTAAACAAACTCAGGTATGCATAAAACCGCGCATAGCCGGGGTCATGGCTCATGTAACCATCGGTATAAATCTGCACCAAAAAGGCTACGGTAGTCACCACCACCAGCATCATGGCAGTGAGGTGGTCAATAACGATCCCCATACTGAGATGAAAGCTACCCGCCTGGGCCCAATCAAAAGCCCAGTTATAGGCAGGGTGTCCTTGGATCTGGCTCCACAGCAGGGCAAATGCAAAAACCATTGCCGCCCCTGTGGCAGACACACTTAGGGTAGACCAAAGGGAACGTAATTTATTAGTACTACGATTGAACGTAATTAATCCAGAGCCGATTACCAATGCCGCCGCTAAGGGCAACACGGGAATCAACCAAGCATATTGATAAGCAAATTCCATAGGTCGCTGTGATAGACTCACTCTAAATTAAGGGTCACTCTGATAAGGCACTGATAATGATTGCGCCAAAGACGGGCACTTGGGGACGATACTTTGTCATGACCAAGGCTTAGTCCCAGAAAATTTGAGGGCAAAAGTAGGGAGACTAAGCAGGGTTAATCTACCGTCAACTAGGGCTGACTCAAGTTTTGAGATAAAAGGTTAATCTGTCTAGCAGCAATATGTCCCTAAAAGATGGGTTTAGGATCGCTTTTGTCGGCTGATCACACCGTGAGCAATCATACCATTAGTCAAATTACGGCAAATTTCTGTGTCTCATGCGCCAATGCCATGACAGTCATTGATTTTGCGCCGTAACCTAAACTCTAATTTATGTAACCATAGGAATTATGGGCAGAAACCATATAGATTGGTCATGGTTTGATGAATTACCCAATCATGGCTAAAGCTCTTGCTAGTAAATAGCTGGCAATGGTTTCACACCATTTAGTTGTTAATTAGCCATTCAAGATTTAGCTTTAGGTTGTGGTTTCAATCATGCTTGACAACGCCAAGAATTTCCTTGGGGCTATTAGCAATCATCACCAATAATTTTATTTTTATTTTATATTTAGCTTTAGGTTTAGCATCGAGCAATACAAGCCAAATCTAGTCTGATCCGCCAGTCATCTACCTTAATCTTGCTAGTTTGCTTGATTTCCCCCTATTGGTTTGAGGGAATCGCCTTACATTTGTGCTAATTTCTTGATCCAGCTTATGTTCCTACTTTGCAAACTCTGCTCTTAATTTTTTAGATTTTGCCATACCCAATGTCTATGCTTAATTTCTCTGCTCCCCTGCAACGACTGATGATCGCCAGTGGTAATGCCGGTAAAATTGCCGAATTTCAAGAATATTTAGCGGATTTAGGGGTGCAGTTATTGGCGAAGCCGCAGGAGCTAGATATTGACGAAACTGGCACGACTTTTTTAGCCAATGCCCATCTCAAAGCGTCACAGGTGGCTCTGGCTACGGGGGAATGGGCTTTAGCGGATGATTCTGGTTTAGAGGTAATGGCTCTCAATGGTGCCCCTGGGGTGTTATCAGCCCGCTATGCCCCCACCGATGCCCAACGCATTGAACGCATTTTAGCTGAACTAAATGGCAATCCCCAACGGGAGGCGCAGTTTGTCTGTGCGATCGCCATTGCGTCCCCTGATGGGCAAATTGCCGCCGAAGCCTTGGGCGTTTGTCGTGGGGAAATCACCCATACGCCTCGGGGTGACAAAGGTTTTGGCTATGATCCCATTTTTATGGAAGTTTCCCACCAGCTTACCTTTGGCGAAATGGCTCCTGAAATTAAAGCGGAAATTAGCCATCGTGCTCAAGCTTTAGCTATTTTGCGCCCTCAGTTGATTAGTTTGGCTCGTCAATCGGCTTAATTGATCCAGTTAGTCAATGGCTCTTCAATAAATAGCACTACCACCCCGTCAGGCTTTGCCTGCCACCCCTCCAAGGGAGGGGAATTTTAATCTTGTCTGTAATTCCCCTCCCTTGGAGGGGTACGCCGCAGGCGGGGGGTGGTCAAATAGCTATATACTTCACCAATATCTAAGTAATGGACTGCAAAGCTTGAATCGCTTGCTGTGTGCGCTGAATCCATTCTAGATCTTTATCTGCTTCATAATATTTTAATGCATCCTGATAGGAACGAATCGCATTATTAATTTCACCCCGTAGCGTATAGAGCGAACCCATGCCAAAATAAGCGCGGGCAAATCGAGGATTTAAGGAAATTGCTTTGAGATAGGCGGCTTCGGCTTCGTCATAGCGCCCCTGCTCCACCAGCACAAAACCCAAACTGCTGTAATCAGTCCAAATATCTTCGCGACCAATGGCAATGGACTTTTGAAAAGCATCCGCCGCACCACTCATATCGCCACGGGTGCGTAACAGATTACCGAGATTGCTGTAGGCGATGCTATTGCGCGGATCAAACTGCACCGCTTGACGGAAGGCTGTAATGGCTTCGGGAATGCGTTCTTGATCCGCCAAAGCACGACCGAGATTGTTATAGGCAGGAGCATAACGCCCATCAATGGCTAGGGCTTGCTCGTAAGCACGGATCGCCGCTGGTAAATTGCCCTGACGACGCAAAGACAAACCCAAGCCATTAAAACTAACGGCACTGCGGGGATTAATTTGGGTACTGCGTTCAAAGGCAGTGACGGCTTCGGCTAATTGGTTTTGTTTGAGCAAAGCACTGCCTAAAGCGGCGTATAAGTCGGCATTGTCTCCATCTTGGCGGGCGGCTTGACGATAGGACTCAATGGCAGCAGAAAGGTTGCCCTGAGCAGTTTGGGCTAAACCTAAGTTGTAATAGACACTGGGAAAAGCTGGCTCTAGTTTGATAACCTGCTGATAGGCGCTGATGGCTCCGGCATAGTCTTTGGTTTCATACAGCGATACACCCAGGGCAAAGTGGGAAGTTGCATAATTAGGTGCAAGGCGGATCGCTTGGCGATAGGCATTAATCGAGCCGGGTAAATCCCCTTGGCGACGTAATACACTAGCCACGCCATTTTGGGCTAAGGCATAGTTAGGATCAATGGTCACAGCTTGCTGGAATGCGGTTAAGGCTGCCGGTAAATTATTGCGCTGTTCTTCTGCTAAGCCCAGATTGTAATAGGCGGGGGATAAATTAACGGCTTTGGGATCACTTTGACGAATGAATGTGGTGTAGGCATCCACTGCCCCCCCTAAATCCCCTTGTTTGAATAGGGCAATACCTAAACCATAGTAAGCCGGTGTAAAAGTTTTATCAATTTCGATAGCGCGACGATGGGAGGCGGCCGCTGCCACTAAATCCCCTTTTTGCCGTAGGGAGACACCTAAGCCATAATGGGCCGCCACAAAATCAGGGCGTAAGGCTAAGGCTTGGCGATAAAGATTGATGGCTTCATCAAGTTTGCCCTGTTCGCGCAAAGAGTTAGCCCGCTCTACGAGACGAATCGGTGTTGCACCAAAGTCAGAAGGTGGGCTGGCTTGGGCAATTTGTGCAGCAGGATGTAACCCATCAAACGGTTTAAGATTGGGTTCTTGGGTGGGGGCTAGTGCTAAACCGATGGCTGGTGGGAGGGGGCTATGAACTGTGGTGGCTAATGCGATCCCGTCTATTGCGGTCATTGGCACGGTCATAATCCCAATGATGAACAAACCTTTAGCTAACTGGGATGTGGCGCATAAGCTATGGCTTGATAATGGGGAGCGTAATTCTTGGCATAATTGGTTGGAGATGTGCTGTGCCAAAGTCTGACAATATTGGCTCAATTGGCTCAAGCGAACAAAACGGTTTCCAGAATGGTGGGATATATCGTGGGGCATACGTTTTGTGGGCAATGGATGAGTAGGCACTAACTTATGAGGCACTATTGATGAGGGACGAATGGTTTACAACTAAGCATCAGCGGTGATCTAACGCCGTGTTCTAACATTTTACCGCTGCTGAGGATTGGTGGCTGGCTTGAGCAAAGCACAATGCCTCAATGCAGTTTACCCTTATCTACCATCGTAATAGATCATGATATTGCACAAGTAACCCAATTTGCTTACCCATGTTAACTAGCAACATTTGCTGGTATTAAGTTGCTGTCAGGGGAAATGAAGTCTGAAGCTAGCCAGTGGGGCAGAGAGCGTAAATGTCACCAATAGTGATCGGTTGTTGGCTCATGATTGCATCATCTGATAGTTATTTAGGAGAACTTTGACATCCACCCCGCACGCTCTGTGACGAGGATTCCTAAGACTCACGACTTAGGTTTCTGCTTCATAGCACTAGCCTTCCGAGATTTACTCTCTTCAGGTCTTACAGTCGCTCCACAGACATTCACCGCAAACCCTGCGGCAAGAATATTTTGCGCAGCATTCACATCGCGATCGTGATGCGTAACACACTTAGGGCAATCCCAATCTCTGACATTTAAAGGCAACTTATCGACAACGTAACCGCAATGTCCACACCTTTTAGAGCTAGGAAACCAACGCTCAATTTTGACAAAGGTGCGACCATACCAGTGGCATTTATATTCAAGTTGCCTAAGAATTTCACCCCAACTAGCATCACTAATCGAGAGAGAGAGATTGCTATTTTTGACCATATTCTTCACCGACAAATCTTCGACTGCAATCACTTGGTTTTCACGAACCAGTCGAGTTGTCAACTTGTGCAGAAAATCATTTCGCGCACCGCTAATTTCTGCCTGAACTTTAGCGACTTTCAATCTAGCTTTGTGACGATTATTAGAACCTTTTTTCTTGCAACTAAGCACTTTTTGCGCTTTACGAAGTTTACGCTTATTTGCCTTAAAAGATTTAGGATTAACAATCTTTTCGCCATTACTCAAAGCCACCAAGTTAGTAATACCTAAATCTAAACCAATTGACTCTTGAGATTCAGGCAATGCAGAAATTTCAATATCTACTAGCATTGAGACTGTCCATCGTCCAGATGGCGAGAGCTTCACCGTAATGGTAGAGGGTTCTGCACCTTCGGAAATTTGACGACTCCAACGGATATCTAAGGGTTGAGTACATTTAGCTAAAAATACTTTGCCATCTTTCCACTTGAAAGCCGACTTCGTAAATTCAGCATTACCATCGTGATGCTTTTTCTTAAAGTTGGGATATTTTGCCCTTCCCGCAAAGAAATTAGTAACCGCAGTTTGTAAATGTCTCAATCCTTGTTGTAATGGTACACAGCTAACTTCATTGAGAAATTGCAAGTCTTATTATTTTTTCCAATTGGTTAGCATTGTTGAGGTTTCAGCGTATCCGACTCGCTCTTGTCGTTCGTACCATGCTTCTGTCCTTGCGGCTAAGGCACGGTTATAAACTAATCGAGCGCAACCCATCGTTCTTCTGAGCAAGGTTTCTTATCCAGAAGTTGGATAGAATCGGTACTTGAAAGCTTTTTGTGTCATACTCACATTATAAAATTTATTCCGTGAGATAATTCAATTAATATAAAGCCGCCCTAGAATGGCGGGGTTTCTACCCAATTTGCCGATGATTTGCGTTGAGTTGATCTAGCAAGCGTAATCTTGCTTCGACTGACTTAACTCATCAAGTGGGACATCAGTATTTTCTTCAACTAATTTTTCTAGTACTTTTAACTGTTCATTATTTAGTTTGGTTAATGTTTGTTTTGAGCGCTTTTTCGGTTCAACATTGTCTGTCGGGTATTGCTTGATTAGCTTTTAGATGGAACTTAGAGTAACGTCAAATTGCTTGGCTAATTGGCACTGTGATATTTTACCGCCTTTATAGAGTTTGACTATTGTTTTTCTCAATTCTATTGAGTATGCTCTCATACTGAATTCTTAACAAGCTGATCAGATTGTGTGCTCGTTCAGCCAAAGGGGAAAGAGTGCGAGATTCAAAACCGCTAAAACGGGGTAAAAATGTTTCGATAATTTATCGCTGGTTGATTTTTTGTTGAGTGGCGATCACGATATAAATTTTGAAGCTTGAAATAAGGCTAAAGCCCTTACTACTTTTAAAATCGTAGTAAGGGCTTTAGCCCGATAATATAACCCTATAAATTCGAGATAGGATTAATTCTAGAGAGTCAACTTCGCTTTAACAATCACATCGTTATAATCTCTATCGCCACCGCCATAAAGATCCTCAAAACCAAACGTATTAGCTCCGAGTAAACGAACGTGATCCACCTTGTCTTGATTGGCTCCTAAGTAGGCAAAGAAGACTTGAGCTTGACCAGCGAGAGCTTGATCCACCGTACCGTTAGAAATCAGGAACGGGGCATAGATTGCGCCACCAGTAAACTGCTTCCCACCAATAGCCGCCGTGCCTTGGTTATCTACTGCCAAGTCAATGCCACTAACTCTGAGCTTGAGGGCCTCTACGGTATAACGAGCATCTCCAGGGTTGAAGTCAGCCACATTGTCGCCGTTGGTGTCAATACCACCAGTTTCATTCACCACCTTATAGAAACCAACGAAGTTGTTATAAGCAGCTTCACGGTTGACGGTGAAATCAGCCTTGACAGGACCGGTCGTTGTGCGTAGATCGATTACTTCACCTTGGGAAGCACCTTGTAAACCAGTGCCTAAAGCTACGTTATCAGTAGAAGATTCGATGGTAGCACTTAGACTAGTGAAATCAATAGAGAACTTGTTGCTGCCTAAGTCAGTTACCTTCTGAACTGGCGAGAACTGCAAGTTAGTCCCCAAGCCGTTACGATTGACATCATCACCGGTGGTGTTGTTTTTAATCATGTAGAAACGGAGGCTTTGGTCAGGAGACAACTGCAACAAACGAGTTAAATCACTAGCACTAGGGGCATAGCCATTGGGCAGATTGTCAATGCCGGATAAAATCACCTTGCCTTTGGACAACACCAGTTTGGCATAGTCAGCCGCTGTCGGTAGTACGCCACCGATAGCACCCGTAGCATCATCTACTACCACCACGCCCAATTCGTAGATTTGCCCCGCACCTTTAGTCAAGGTGATTTTGAGCTTGGCTTCAGTACTGGAGTTAGCCGACAAGTCAAACACATCATCGCTAACTTTAACGAGCTTCTTGTCAACCGTAGCATCTAGGCTAAAGCTAAGAATAGAACGCACTGGATTATTGGCTGATGGTTCAAGGAAGGTGTTTTTGACATAGGAATTGACACCTTGCACATCCACATTCAAGGTTTTACCATCGGCAGAAACATCAAATACTGTGTAGTTGAAAGTATCAGGAGAGTAGAAGTCAAAGGCGCTAGCCAGACTGCTACTAGCATTAGCGGTGGGGTTGGCATCTCCTTCACGCTTGATGTTTTTAACTACCAAACCAGCAGAGTTAGGATCTGTCAAACTCGTAGCTAAACCAATGGGGTTAACACCTGCGGCAACTTGCTTATCAAATAACTTCTTGGTCTCGGCTTGGATGTTCGTAATGGAGTGGTCAGTGATGGCATCAGGGCCACCCGCGCCAATAGGACCATCCACCACAGACAGGGCATTTTGTAGCACCTTAACCACACCATTCTTATCGGTGTAAGTCAGTTCGTTAATGCGGTTTTGGTGGTCATCGGTAGCCAGGAAAACCACATTCTTGATGTTGTTGTCGGCAATGAAGTTGAGCAATTTATTGCGTTCAGCACGATAACCGCCAGCCCATGACTTACCACCATCAGATCCATCACCGATGGCACCAATTTGATCGATAGGATCAGAAGTGGCAACAAACTTCCAAATGGTGCCATTGTTCTGGGCATCCAGCAAGGTTTTCTTCAACCACTCGAATTGGGTTGCGCCCAACATGGTGCGCTGAGCATTGTCGGCACGAAGGCCAGTGTCATCTGACGAACCATCGGCTTTCTTGAGACGCACATCTCGGTAAGAGCGGGTGTCTAGATTGACAAATACACTATTGCGACCCCACTGCTGAGCGCTGTAAAGCTGCTGAGTGCCATCGGTACGCGCATCGTTCGGTGCAGAAATGGTGGTTTCCCGAATCGGCTGGTACGTGGAATAGGCTTGTAATAGGGTCTTGAAAGGAATGGTTTTATTGATGAACGCGCCCGTTGTATTGACATCGTAGGCGGTGTTGTTTGACCCGTTCTGGTTATTAACGGGGGTGTTACCGGTGGTACTACTGGGGCTGATATCAGTAGCTAAGACACTGGGCGCACCACCATTAATTAACTGCCGATTCCCTAGCTCGTGGTTATCGAGCAGGGTGTAGTTACCTTGGGATGCGAACAACGTTTGTAAACCAGCAAAACCGCCGGGAGTAGTAGGCTGGAGATTTTCTAGGTACTTGCGTTGATAGTCGATCAGCGCTTGGGAAGCATTGGCATCCGTGATCGGGAGAAGTGCACCTGTCGGTGAGCCTACAGCAGTGGCAGAGAAATTTGGTGTCCCCGCAACACCACTAGACGTTTCATAAATGGTGTCTCCCTCAAACAGGAAGTAGTCCAGATTCAAGCTCTTGAAGTTTTGGGTCGAAACATAAGGGCGGAATAGACCGTCAGCATCACCACTGAAAGCAAAGCGGACAGCGGTTTTAGCCGTAAGAGCTGCCGCTGTCTTGAAGGTGCCCACAGGACTAGTATCGCCACCGGTGGTAATAAAGCGATAGTAGTAGCGGGTGTTGGCTTGTAAGCCAGTGGCATCGATTTTGGCGGTGTAATCGCGGTTGGGATCGGAAGTAACCGTGTAGCTCTTGGCAATAGAACTGAAAGTTGCGTCCGTCGATACCAAAACAGTCAGCTTAGCCATAATGCCTTGCTTGGTGTTGGTGTCAATGGTGCGCGTCCAAAGGATTTCGCTGTTGGTTGTGGCATCGCCTGCGGCAACCCCTGAGAAATCAACCTTATTCTTTACCGTATTAAAGGAATTAGCCGTAGTGGGGTTATAGATGGCTAAGAGTTGACCACCTTCGACCAAATCAGCGGGTAACGTATTGCCGTTGGCATCTTTGGTGTAGTGGGCTTGGGCATCAAGTAAAGACCAGCCTGGGCCAAGAATGTCTTGAACATCAATTACGCCAGAGGTTTCTTCATCAATGGTGAATGGTGCAGTGGCAGGGGTGACCACACCATTGACCACATTGCCAAACCTAGTGGTATCGAACTGAGCCAATTGGGTCAGCTTGTCGGTGGGGATGTCATACTGCCAAACTTTGCCGCTATGTTCAGAGTTGCCAGTGTCTTCGAGTAGGGTGATATGACCATATCTGTCAATGGTCATATTGTCGAACATAGTTTGCCCCTCGGTGCCATCGAGGAGCATATCAATTTTCCCACCGGCATCAGGATTGGTAATATCGTCAAATGTCAAACGCCAGAGGCGGCTGCGCCCAATCTGATTTACTGGTGTGCTGGAATTCGGAATCGCAGTGGTAATCCCATCAATTACGGTATCCAGACGGTCTGTGGTGACAAAGTAATACTCAGAATAGTTGGAGGGGTTCCAAGCGCCATCTTCGGGGCGAGAGAAAGTGGTAGAAGCTGTCGCACTTAAAGTAAAAGTGGTGCTGAGGGGAATGTTTGTCGCCCGAGTTGTGGTATTGGCGATTTCAGCCGTATTGCCTGCAACGTTAACAAACTTGATCGTGCCATTGGTCAGACCAGCTTTCTCAACCTCAGTGCCTGTATTGGTTTTGGTTCCCACATACACCGCGACCGATTGAGCCATAAGCCCTGTACCACCATCGTTGTTACCGATGACAATGGTTTTATCTTGGGCATAGGGGTTAGCCAGCAGGTTTTCCCAACCGCCAACGCCAGTCAAACCAGAACCATTACCATTGGTGGTCAGGTTAAATTTGCCAAGAACATAAGCACTGCCTTTATTAGTACCGGTGGCTACTGTGGCAAGGGCAAAACCAGTGCTACCGCCTTCTTCACCATTCATGAAAAGGCGTTCAGCCGTGCCCTTACCCGTAGCTGAATTATAGAAAGCTGATACCGCAGGCAAATCCGCTGAGCAAAAACGGCTAAAGTCAATGGTGCTAGTGGTGGTAGCGGACGCTTGAGTAACAGTATCCCAGTTATAGACTTTCTGAATCAGATCGCCACCGCTAACTACGGACAAGTCAGATTTTTTAATTACCCAAGTAGAAACAAATGCTCCTTTACCACCGTGAGTACGGACAGCACCTGAAGTGTTAGCAATCTCATGGTTCATCAACAAGGTGAAAGTGCCATCACCATTGTCAAAAGCACCTAAACCATCAGGAATACCTGACATTTTGTAGCCATTGGGAGCAGCATCACCCACGGTTAAAATCGATTTAACTTCTACCCCTGGAGCGACGGGCACGATATAAGGTGTAGATGAACTGCTTGGACCAGTTTTGCTCGCAGTTTTGGCAGCAGATGCGGCTGTGGTGGGGTTATACATAGCCAAGAGTTGACCACCTTCAACCAAGTCCGCTGGTAATGGATTGCCGTTAGCATCTTTGGTGTAGTGGGCTTGGGCATCAAGTAAAGACCAGCCTGGGCCAAGAATGTCTTGAACATCAATTACGCCAGAGGTTTCTTCATCAATGGTGAATGGTGCAGTGGCAGGGGTGACCACACCATTGACCACATTGCCGAAACGATTGGCATCCAACTGAGCCAGTTGGGTCAGCTTGTCGGTGGCAATGTCATACTGCCAAACTTTGCCGCTATGTTCAGCGTTGCCAGTGTCTTCGAGTAGGGTGATATGACCATATTTGTCAATGGTCAGGTTGTCGAACATAGTTTGCCCCTCGGTGCCATCGAGGAGCATATCGATCTTCCCACCGGCATCAGGATTGGTAATATCGTCAAATGTTAAGCGCCACAGACGACTCCGACCAATCTGATTTACTGGTGTGCTGGAATTCGGAATCGCTGTAGTAATACCATCAATTACGGTATCAAGACGATCTGTGGTAACGAAGTAATATTCGGCAAAGTTAGTGGGGTTCCAAG
>JBAXSK010000389.1:0-2677 GCA_037130765.1 Pseudanabaena sp. ELA607 | reverse complement strand
GCTTTTGCTTAAGCGCCTTGCTATAGCTTCCTATGATATCAAATCGGTTCTATATTGTCGGGCAAACACGTCAAATAGGTAAATAGCCCGAAATTTTCTGCCTAACATGTCGTATAGGGTGAGTTAGATAGAATTTTGACTTTCAACTTATATACCTTATAATGACATTAGACATAATTTTTCTGTCTAATACGTCTAATACATAGTTCAGCCGAAAAATCTTGTAACGAATCGCTGGAATCCGCGTCTAATGAAAGGCGTGATCCGACCCGTTCATAACTCTGTTTTTTCGAGAGGTGCAACATGCCGAAGCCGACATCAGCCCATCATCGTACTTTTAATGTTTTTTCGGCAGCCACCCTTGTCTCGCAGGGCATGTTGACGGCGATTCTTCTTCTCTCCTTCGGGTGTTCTCTAAGCACTCAGGATCTTAGTGCTTTACCCGGACAGCTAGGACGCGGCTCGCCCACGACGGCTGAACACGACATCGCGCCTTGGGACGGTCCTGCCTTCGGCATTTGGATTCCGGCGGAGCAATTCGGAGGCAAGCCGGATACTTGGATCTATATGCGGATCTGGGATGCGCCTGAGAAGTCACAAAAGAAGGTTGTCTTTCCGGATAAGTCGATGAAATTGGGGGCGGTAATTTATTTCTTGGATCTGAAATCGCCACGTTTGCTCGACTGGAAAAGTCAGCCTCGCCAAGAATTGAAAGGTTGGGTTCGCTTCATGAGGGCGAATAGAAGGCAGCCTGTTGTCGGTGAATTCGATTTCGTGTCAGAGGATGCCATTTCGCTCAAGGGTCGATTTGAAGCTCAATGGATAAACAAGGATTTGCTTGAAAAAGCCGAACAACGCGATGCAGCGGACTCGCGATATGATCAGCCTTGATGGAAACTCCAATGTCGCAAGCCGCCGATCGAGGCTGTTATGCCAAACCTCTCAGTTCGATAAAGATATCAGTTTTTAGCCGAAATTAGGCAATCAAAAACGCTTTACTTCGCTTTTTAGTTCGGAGAGGTTATTGGCGATTCCTTTGAGGATGTGTTCCGACGCAAAGACCAGAAATCGATAAGAAAGAAAGAATAGAAATCACGACTCACAGTAATAGCGATCGCCTTTAGAAGATAGATGTTGAAGCGATCGCCTAGAAATAACGAAATTTTTTCGACTTCCTGCTTTGAAAAAGATCTCAGTCAATTTGCTAAACGTTAGCAGAATTGAAGCCAAGACATTCTTGGGACTCGACTACTGTTTGGAATCTCTATTGCTCAGCTTCAACCAAATCAACAAGGTCGATCAAGCTAGTCTTGCAAGACTTCAGCCTCTTCGTCGATCTCTTATCGATTCAAAATAAGCTTTTCAAGGTTTTCAACTATGGAATGTATAAGAAAAAATATATGGAAGATGAACGCTCTCATAGTTGCTGACGATACCTACCTTATTGAGCAGATAAGGTATAGTTCTCTCGGAGTGTGAGTTAAGTTTCATGATTTACATTAATAAGTTCGCAGTACAGTCATCTGTAGTTACATTTGTATTTTTTACATCATATAGTCTTGGTAATATTGGAAGTGTTAAAGCGAACGAATTGCGATCAAGTTCGACCTCTCAGAATATTAGCAATGTAGAAAGAACTTTACAAAAAATTGAAAATGACATTCTAGTTGAGCCTTCAACACTAGAGCATGAGAAGATATCCCAAAATGTAACTTCAGTATCTCAATTGTCAGACGTTAAACCAAACGATTGGGCTTTCACATCTTTACAGTCGCTAGTTGAAAGATACGGCTGCATTGCTGGCTATTCCGATCGCACTTTTCTTGGAAAACAAGCCCTATCTCGCTACGAATTTGCGGCTGGTTTGAACGCTTGCTTGGACAAAATCAACGAAATCATCTCTGCTGGGTTGGCGGATAAAGTAAGTAAGGACGATCTGGCTTCCCTAAAGAAGTTACAAGAAGAGTTTGCGTCCGAGCTAGTTACATTGAGGGGTCGCGTTGATACCGTAGATGCAAAGGTCGCTAAGGTTGAATCTCAGAAGTTCTCAACTACGACGAAACTTAATGCATCTATAATTTTTACTATAGCAGATACTTGGGGTGGTTTTGGCACTGGAACAGCTCTGCAAAATCCTCAGCCAACAAAAGATGCTTCAAATACTACTTTCTCTTATCGGGCAAGATTGAACTTCGACACAAGTTTCACTGGTAAAGACCTTCTCCGCCTCCGATTACAAGCTGGTAACAATCCAAATTTAGGCTCGAATAACCCTGCTACTTCGCCAACGAATACTAACATGGCTCGCTTATCATCTGCTTCAAACACAGATAATTTTTTTCAGATGGATAAATTTTACTACAGATTCCGAATTGGAAATAGAGCGACTGCTTATGTCGGTCTAGTCAAATTAGATCCAGATGATATCGCGGACACTCTAAATCCAAATTTTGAAGGTAGTGAGAAAGGTGCTTTATCAAGATTTGGTCGTTACGATCCATTAGTTTTTCGCGGTCCTTCAGGAGCAGGTATCGGTTTCTCCTATAAAATCCTTCCAGAGTTTGCAATTGCAGCCAGCTATCTAGCTAATTCTGATACTTCGTCTAATGCGACTGGACAGGCTGGCTTATTTAGTGGTGGCTATATTGCTAACCTTCAAATAGTTTATGCTCCAAAC
>JBAXSK010000388.1:0-2680 GCA_037130765.1 Pseudanabaena sp. ELA607 | reverse complement strand
CTTTGGGAGAGGGGCTAGGGGTGAGGGTCTTAGAAACTTCTGCGTAAGTCCTAATTAAGTATTTTTATAGATTGTCATGGCAAGGACTAACTAAGTTTAACCAAACTAAAGCCATAAGCCATAATCCGATCCATAGGATCAAAGGGTATGATATTAAACAAAGAACTTTACCGGAAATCGAGGTATTGGTGTGGGTTATCGCCGAAGTTTGCAGCTTAGTTTAGCGGCAGTGATTGCTGCCGTAGGTGTTGTTACTGGTGTTTTTACTAGTCTGATGATTGGAGGTAATGACGCTGTAGTGCAAGCACAGGCGCTAACTCCCCGTACTTTGCGCCTTAATGTCGGCAACATGGAAGAGCAGGCAGTTAGTCTAGCGCAACAGGCAGAATTTTTGATGCAAGTGGGGCGTGGTGATCGGGCCTTGCCTGTGGCCCAATTAGCGGTGCAGTTGGCTCCCCGTAATTTTCTGACCCATGCCGTATTAGGCGGGGTGTTGTTGCGGCAAGATAAGTTTGCCGATGCGATCGCCAGCCTGAAAAAAGCCGACAGCCTCAAGCCCGACCAACCCCAAGTATTATTTTTATTAGGCTCAGCCCATCTGCGCAATAAGCAATATCAGGAATCTATCGCTTTATTATTGCGGGGCTTGTCCCTAGAAAAAGAAAAGCCATCTCCTAATGCTTTGTTTGACTTAGGCAATGCCTATTTCTTGACCTACCGCTATGATGATGCGTTAACCCGTTACCGCCAACTTTTAGCCATTGATGCCAAATTCTGGGCCGCCACCAACAATATCGGCTTGGTTGAATATGAACGAGGTAATACTGATACAGCGATCGCCCAATGGGAATCTGCCATCAAACAAGCTGAGAAGAGCGAATACACCGCCGAACCCATGCTAGCCTTAGCTTCAGCGCAATATGCTAAAGGTGACAAAGCCCAAGGCATTGCCACAGGTATTGCTGCCCTAAAAATCGATCCGCGCTATGGCAAACCAGAATACTTAGTGGAAAATCTTTGGGGTAATCGCTTAATGACCTCCGCTCGATTGTTGCTCAGTGAAGCGCCAATTCGTCAACTGTTACAAGAGAGTGCCGCCCCACCACCCCCAGAGCGTCGCGTTAGCCCCCCTGCCAGATTCCGCAATCGTCCTACTGCGCCGAATAATTCTCCCGCTCCTACCCCAGAGCCTAAGCCCCCTAGTGCGCCCCGGTCACCCCAGCCCACGCCTTAAATCCAGCAATTAGCAAAATTAATAGAGATAAGCATCACAAAAATCTTTTCTATTTCTATTAATTAGGATTGAGGCAGTACTTCCTAAACACCCTTTTGAAGTATCCCTCAAATCCACCTTTAAAATTGACCGTGCGGTATTGTTCCATTTACTAAGAATGATCTAGATCCCTCTTTTTAAAAAAGCTAGTCAGCATAGCCAGTTGGGATCTGTTAGGTTTTCTCACCGGAGAATCTAATTCTTAAATGAGTTCTTAAGTATCATACCCACAGCTAAAAAATTAGCTTAATTCTCCTATTAAACTCTAATTCCATGATTGCAACCAGTCCGCGTCGTCATTATAAACCCAACCGAGTTACCGTCGTTGGTGCGGGCAATGTGGGTAGCATCGTAGCCCAACGCTTACTAGAACGGAATCTCACCGATGTGGTGTTAGTAGATATTACGGAAGGAAAGCCCCAAGCAATGGCATTGGATTTGCTCCACGCCAGAGCCACCGAAAACCATGACCGGATGATTATTGGCACTAATGACTATAGCGAGAGTGCCGACTCCGATGTGATTGTGATTACTGCTGGTTTACCACGCAAACCAGGCATGACAAGGGATGATCTACTCCGCATCAATGCTGATATTATCCGTAGCGTGGTTCCTAATGTCGCTAAGTACTCTCCTGATGCGGTCTTAATTGTGGTGACAAATCCCTTAGATGCCATGACCCATTTAGCATGGCAAGTGAGCGGTTTTCCCATTGAGCGGGTGATGGGAATGGCAGGAGTGCTAGATGCTGCCCGATTTAAAGCATTTATTGCGATGGAATTAGGCATTTCTATTTCTGACATTTCCGCCATGGTTTTGGGGAGTCACGGTGATTTGATGGTTCCTTTGCCCCGTTATGCCACAATTAATGGAGTATCTATTACCGAACTAATCGCCCCTGAGGTCATAGAACGACTGATCAACCGCACGCGCAATGCTGGAGCCGAAATTGTGGCTTTGATGCAGAAAGGGAGCGCCTATTTTGCCCCAGCTTCAGCGGTATGCACGATGGTAGAGTCAATTTTGCGGGATCAGCATCGTATTTTACCGGTAGCCGCCTATTTGCAGGGACAATATGGCTTAAATGATATTTTTATGGGAGTACCTGTGCAACTAGGGCGCTCTGGTATTTTGCGAGTAGTAGAGCTAGATTTGTTACCAGAAGAGATGGCGGCGCTTCATGCTTCAGCCGATGCCGTGCGTCAGAGTATGGCCGGTCTGACAAACTTGAATCAAGGAAATCAATAAAAATAGGAATAAGCAAGAGCAGGCAAGCTTTTGAATGAATAAAGTAGGTTGATAGGCAATCAAATTAAGAATGGCACGGCTTGAAGGCAATAAATAGCGCTACCCCGTCAGGCATAGCCTGCCACCCCTCCAAGGGCTACCGTGTACACACAAGTCTAA
>JBAXSK010000387.1:0-2688 GCA_037130765.1 Pseudanabaena sp. ELA607 | reverse complement strand
TACATCATTACAATGCCTCGCTTTCAGCCTAAACATTACTTTGCATCACTACCTATACCTGATCGAACATATTGATCGAGTAGGAATTACTTTCTATGAGAGAACCATGCCTGCATCAACATTGCTCGGAATTAATCCTTCATAAAGTGCTTTTTCAGCTTTGGCGGCTCTGAGTTATTTTAATGACAGAACTTGATATCCTTCTTAGAGTGAATTTTCATTGATATGCGCCCTAGAAGAGAATTTCCCGACACTTCTATTTTTCATAAGAATTAACATAATTGGAAGATTTTATGATTTATTATTCCCATTAACTTCAGCCTCCAGTCGCCAATTCTTTCGCTTTTATCATAATCATCACTGCCACCAAATAATTCGCCTAAAATCAATGATTTTACTAATCAATAGATTTTAATCTATTGATTAGTAAGTAATTTATTATGGGAAATATCGCCGATCCCTAAACTTACTGTGCTATTTAGTATAAAAGATGACAAAACAGTAAGTACTAATTCTGTTCTCATATAGTTAACAAAGATTTAACAAATGCAGCAGAACGTTTTTCCCTAGTCCCTTGCAAAAGTAGGAAGGTTAGGGAAAGCAAGCATCACACAAATTGAGTGATGACGCATCAATCACTGTGATGTAAATGCCGCAATCAACCTTAGGAATCAATCCGTGCGAATCCTGACACTTAAATCATTGAAACTTGGGGCGTTAGGAACTAGCGCCACTAACTGATTTACGAATCTTAAGCCCGATTCGCAAAACTGCGGTTTTGTTGGGCGCTATACCCATTGAACCAAGGAGCCACACCCTCAGTTTTGCTAGGGTGGGTTAGTTCATTCAAACGTAACGAAACATAGCGCGAGTGTACCTGATCCGCCTAGACACCATTGGCGGCAACAGCATCACTCTGTCTCTGTTTCGCGCTGAGTTGAATATTTCTTAGTTTAACCATTAAAACACAGTCAGGAGTAGATTGTTAGTGATATATCACAAATCAAAAAAGCAACAAAAGTCTTTGATTAACTGGCGAGCTTGTTTGCCCCTTGCAGCAGTGATTTCCGTATTTTGGTGCTATGCTGCATTTTCTCAAGGAACCACCGCTCCCGTTCCTCCTTTAACCCCAGAAAAGGTACAGGAGGAATTAAATGTCGGGATTGATACCCTATGGGTGGTCATTGCTGCGTTTCTTGTGTTCTTTATGAATGCCGGCTTTGCTCTGGTGGAATCTGGTTTCTGCCGCAGTAAGAATGCAGTGAATATCTTAGCCAAAAACCTCATTGTATTTGCGATTGCCACCATAGCATTTTGGGCAGTGGGCTTCGCTTTGATGTTTGGCAATGGGAATGATTTCATTGGACTACAGGGCTTCTTTTTGAGTAATTACACCGATAATAGTCCAGCTATTGGTGCAGCTTATCAGGGAGACTTCAGCGCTCTGAATTGGACCAGTATTCCTTTAGAAGCTAAGTTTCTATTCCAACTGATGTTTGCCGGAACCGCAGCCACCATTGTGTCCGGCGCTGTAGCAGAACGGATTAAGTTTTCTTCGTTCTTGATTTTTAGCTTCATTATCGTCAGCGTAATCTATGCGATCACCGGACATTGGATTTGGGGTGGTGGCTGGGCCAGCAAAATGGGCTTTTTTGACTTCGCTGGTTCTACTGCGGTGCATTCCGTAGGTGGCTGGGCTGCCCTAGTAGGAGCCGCAGTATTAGGACCACGCGCTGGTAGGTATGACGAGAATGGCAGAGTCAGAGCGATTCCTGGTCATAACATCAGCATGGCTACCTTAGGCTGTTTGATTTTATGGTTAGGCTGGTTTGGTTTTAACCCTGGTTCGACAATGGATGCCAACGGTAAACTCATTGCCCATATTGCGCTGACAACTAATATGGGTGCAGCTATGGGTGGTGTTGCCGCCACTATTACGGCTTGGTTATATCTAGGTAAACCAGACCTATCCATGATTATCAACGGCATTTTGGCGGGGCTAGTTTCTGTGACCGCAGCCTGTGCTTTCATCAGCATTTCTAGTGCAGCGGTCATTGGTTTAGTTGGCGGTGTAATCGTAGTATTTGCCGTAGGTTTCTTCGACAAAATTAAAATTGATGATCCTGTGGGTGCGACCTCAGTACACTTAGTTTGTGGTTTATGGGGTACTTTAGCCGTCGGCTTATTCAGTCAAGCGGATAAGTTTGGCGCAGCCCCAGCCCCCAAATTAGGTGTTTTATTTGGTGGTGGCTTTGAACAACTTTGGTATCAATTAGTTGGCATGGCTGCCGTAGGTGGTGTAACCGTCTTGTTAAGCTTTATCGTATGGTATGTGATTAGTCTAATTACTAGTGGTATCCGCGTCACAGCCGAAGAAGAGTTTGGTGGTTTGGACATCAGTGAACACGGCATGGAAGCTTATACCGGATTTTTAGGTGACACAATTACTGAAGGGAATAATATCTATCAATCAACAGAAGGTGTCTTGACCCAAAAAGAATAATTCATTGCCGGTAGAAATATTTTAATCCCTTGATTAATTATCCCTCTTTCCCATCCTTAATCAGAATCTTCATCAAGTGCGCTGACCTAAAAATCAGCGTACTTTTGTGTTTGGGATGATTTTGATCAAGATTTTTAAAAGCACAAATTTTTAAGAACTATTTTTACAAACTATGGTTACAGCCT
>JBAXSK010000386.1:0-2690 GCA_037130765.1 Pseudanabaena sp. ELA607 | reverse complement strand
GAGGCAGCGGATTAGCCTGATTTAATACACCATTTTAGCCCTGTCTGTCCAGTAGCGTGTGTTAGCGGAGCGTAACGCACAAATATTTAGCATGAAAGAGATTTGAGTGCGTTAATGGAATGTAACGCACCCTAGCGAACTGGCTCTCTACACAACACTCACAACCCGAAAACCATGATTATTACTCAGTTTATGAGCAGCAACGTAGTTTCGGTAAGCAGAACGACAATATTGAGCAAGGTCATACCACGATCCCCCACGAAGTAGATGATCACGATTTTCATTTTCTTTTAGTACATATTTACCAGTTTTCCTAATTAAATCAAGCTCTCCACCATATATTTCATAACTGTCCTCACACCATTCCCACACATTGCCGTACATGTCATATAATCCCCAAGGATTCGGCTTCTTTTGTCCGACAGGATATGTTTTTGCTAATGAATTTCTGCCATACCAAGCGTGTTCTCCTAACAATGTTGCATTATCGCCAAAGTAATAGGCTGTACTTGTTCCTGCGCGACAAGCATATTCCCATTCTGCTTCACTAGGCAGTCTAAATAACTTTCCTGTCTTCTGCGATAGCCTCTTACAAAACTCTTGAGCATCATCCCAAGACACCTTATCTACAGGATTTTGCAAGTTGTCTTTAAAGCTAGCAGGATTATTTCCCATAATTGCTTGCCACTGTGCTTGTGTGATTTCATACTTGCCCATGTAAAAAGCAGAAACATTGACATCTTTAACTTGCGGACGCTCATTATTATTACCTAGTCCTTCAGGCGAACCCATTGTAAATATGCCGCCCCAAATATATACCATTTCTAAGTACACACCATTGCCAAGGTCATAAAACAAGTTCTTAGACTGGTATGTACTATTGTTTATGGGATTATTATTGGTATTGACAGTTGCAAAAGCTACGGCACTCACTCCCGAAAAACCTACAACCAGCATAAAATTTCGTCTGGATAAACGAAAAGGCAATTTAGGTAATTCTGGTGAATTTGGTCTTTCTCTTTTTAATTTTGAGTAATGTGCAATCACTCGCTCTTCAATAGCATTAATATCTTCATCTCTCAATCCCAAAACTTCTTGCAAATCTTTAAACTGACCGAGAATTTTCTCAGTCAAAGGAAACTGTTTTTCACAAATTCTCTCCAAAGATTTTTTATAGCGGTCTAGATTTTTTAATCGTTGCCGATGTGGTTCTAAAACTTCATTTTCTATAATGCTCGCCATCTCATCCGACACCCCCCACTTCTCGCGCTGAGCCTCCAAAATATCCTGACCCACAAAAGATATCTCACCATTCTCCGCATATCTCTCCACCAAACGGCGATACTCTAACTTCGCATCAACCCTTGCCTTAGACAGAAGAATCTTAATTCCCTGTTTTTGACTAAAAATGTCTGGCTTCATCGTAGGCTTCACCGACTGCACATGACGCTTAGCATACTCATGCAACTCATCCGCCGAGATCATCCCATCCCCATCCGATTCCGCCGCCCCCGACTCGATCCCCTGCACAATGTAATTCGTATAGAGCGACAGTTCCCCCTCCTTATCTTCATAAGATTTTTGCGTCGAAGTCGAAGAAGTCAACACCACACTCCCCTCCACCTCAAGCTGCGGCTTCAGATTGATATCCGCACTTTTGGCAAAACCCTCCGCAAATGCCCCACTATAACAACAGTCCAAAATCAAAACATGGTTTCTTTGATAGTTATGATCGCGCATGATCCCCTGAATAAAACTCGCCGATACCGCCGTAGATCGAAAAGTATCCTTACTCGTGCGGCGCGTTGCCAGATATAGGCGATCGCTATCATCCGTAATCCCATGCCCCGAAAAATAGAGCAACCCCAAATCACCCTTTTGGCAACCTTGAAACAACAAATCAATCGCCGTTTGCATTGCCTCTAGATCGGGATCGATCAGCGTCTTGACATCATCAAAAGCCCCAAGCTCAGGACTTTGCAACACGCGCAACATCGCCGCCACATCCTTTGGTGCAGCCGCAAGGGGTGGCAAACCCGCCTCATACTGACTTACCCCAATCAGTAGTGCCTTTTTAGCCATTGTCAGAATCCTTTTTTCGCTTGTCCAATACCCCACTAACAAATTTTTCCGCAGCCAAGACAGCTTTTTCCCCAGTAACTTCGATATTTACCTCAAAATCGCCATCTTTCACATGGATCTTCATCGGCTTTTCTGCAAACTTGCCACCGACAAATCCCATAAAGCTAACAACTTTTTCTAGCGGTACTTTTGCAGTCAATACGCCTACCAATTTATCCAAGCCGCCCTTACTGCCCAATTCAGAGCTTAGATCGTCAGTACGCTCTACAGTTTCAGCATCGCCTTGTTCGCGCAACTGCTTCAGCAATTTCTTAGCAAACTCTTGTCGTTCGTAATCATCTAAACTCGGATCATCTAGCGCAAAAGTAACCTCAACTAAAGACTCGCTCACGATACAAGCTCCAAAGATAATTTCCTAGAAATGACTATAAGCTAAAATATCATCCTAGAGATTGATAAAATTCAAAATTCTCTACTAAAGCGTAGAGTGCAATGTGATCAAAAATTATTAATGGCTTCAGATTTTAGTTTTATTCAAGCGATATGATACTTGTCACATTATAAAACTTGTCACCTAAATAAAATATGAATAACAAATACCAAGATGG
>JBAXSK010000385.1:0-2696 GCA_037130765.1 Pseudanabaena sp. ELA607 | reverse complement strand
GTGGCGGCAGAAACCGTCGTGTTTCAGAAGTTATGCAATCATCACCTATGCCACAAAATCCAGCGCCAGAACCAACCGAAAATCAAATCACTGAAACTCTAAACCAAGAGCCAGCCCAAGATCTAACCCAAGCCAGCAATCAAGGGAATGTTGCGGATTGTCCTCCCACTAATTTCACCAATCATTATGTGGGGTACATGGACTTATTAGCGGATCGGGTGACCGTGATGGCTTATCTGGATACCCATCAGGGGTGGTTTAAACGCTGTGCCCATCCTTTTAAAGCGGATGCCATTGGCACTACAGGTTATGCGATGGGGGTGGGGCGCGTGGGGGCGTTTGGGTTTGAGGTCGATCCTCGGGTGGGGCTAAATTTATTGCCACCGGATGAAAATCACGTCTATCGCATTGAAACGATTCCCATTCCCGATCAAGAACCCCAAGGTTATGAAGTCGATTTTCGGGCGGAGATGCGTTTACAGGAAGTGCCTTTGCAAGCCGAAAATTATCCTAAAGTGGATGCGGCAATTTTGGCGGCTTATCCGGTGATGACGAGTGTGGCATGGGATCTGAATCTGCGGGTAACTTTACAATTTCCGGCGTTTATTCATCGGATGCCGATGGATTTAATCCAAAAAACTGGCGATGGTGTGCTGGCTTTTGTAGTGGAAAAAGTATCACGGAGTTTGACTGGTAAAGTACAAGACGATTTTCACCAAACCCACAACATCAAACCACCAAAGCAGCTTAATTTACGGCGGCGTTAGACCAGTCATGGCAATAATTGGCTAAATATAATTGAGTAAATAATTAGCCAGATAAATTATTGGCGAGATAAAGCGTTTTCTGATCTGCGGATGGCATATTCCATTTATGAATAAATCCTGAGTCATAGGTGATTAATCTCTTCATGGCGTGGTCGATCAGTGGTATATTAGAGATACAATCGTGAATTTTTTGCCTCTGTCAGCGGAAGTTAGGCAACTTGGTTATATTTACCGACATTTAGCCCCAATCACTTAGACCCAATCACGGCGGTCATAAATTCTCTCTACATTCCTTGGATTAGCTTATTCCGCCCGCTCTTCGCAAACTATATTCATCAATCCTAATTCGGAAATACTACCCATGACTATATCTGACCAACTGCAATTACTCCATGAATTTACCATTGGTCAGCGCACTGATTGGGATGTATTATTACCGCTTTTGAGTCATAAATCCTTACGGTTTCGGATTGCGGCTTATAATCTGTTACGTGATTCGGAACATAATGAATCGCAAATTGCCGCCCAAGCACAGATTCCCTATGCGGCTTTTGAGCGATTACACGTCATTAATCCCTTACGGAATAGTCACTATCCCCATTATGCCATGACTCCTGATGGGCAGCATCTGATCGGTTGTTATGCTGATGGGGTAATTCATCGCTTTGATATTCCCACCGGTGCAACAGTCGCCATCCTGCCATCACCTTACACTACTAATTTGATGGTGGCATCTATCGCCATTAGCCATGATGGAGAAACTCTATATGCTGGTTTATTCAATGGCAATATTGATGCGATTAATCTAGCAGATGGCACTTGTACGACGGTATTTCAAGCGCCGCGACAGTTTGCCGACAATACCCGCCTCACCCATAGAATTGCCCTCGCTAGTCAAGGTAAAGTGATGGTGGGGGTGAATGAGAAGAGTCACAAATTAGGCATGATTGATTTAGTGACTGGCACGGTGTATCAATGTCATCAAACCCGCTGCCCGATGGGAAGGTTATTTGTGGCAGCGGATGGGCGCACGGTTATCTATAGCGGTAATTTTATTTCTGAAGTTTGGGATATAGCCACAGGCAGGATGCTCTATAACATTGACGATGGGCGCAGTTTTCCGGTGATTTCTCCCGATGGGATGACAGCTATTTCTGGCAGAAATAAAACTAAATTTATCTATGAATGGAATTTACGCACCGGAGCCATAGTGCGAGAGATTCCGATTACTTTTCCGACTAAGCCTGATGATAGCGTTACCGTAGGTGGTATTACCCCCGATGGCAAAGTAATTATTTTTAAATGTGGCGATGTGAATTGGTGTTTATTTGAGAATGGTACTTTTGTGCAACGGGGAATGCGCAATCATCCCGTCGATTTCAAGCGGGCTCACTTCACTCCCGATGGACAATATTGCCTCTGGGAGAATTCCGATATTCAGGTATTTGGTATAAAACGTAGGGAATTTAAATTCATAGCCGCCACCGCCAATGAGCAAATTGATGAATTAGTTAGTTTATGTGCAATTCGGCAGCACGTAGATCGCAATTATTTTTCCCAAGGTGCGACCGAAGAAGCCGTAATTGGGAAGTTCATGGCTATGGGACGGAAGCACCAATATGATTTTACTATTGATGACTTACGTTCGCGTATTAAACGGTCTGAGGGTTCGCGTAATTATTACTATGCCATTGGAGACGCAAGAAATATGCCTTGGCGTGATTTGAATATGAATCGGGAAGATATTGACGTTCCTGAGCAATTACCTTTGGGTGATCCGGTGCATTTTCCATCTTAAGGTGAATGTCAGAAATGTTGGCAGATACAAAGAAGCATGAAGGAAAGGAGTGAAAAGTAGTATTTTACTCCCATATTAAAATCACTTGACCACCCCCCGCCTGCGGCGTACCCCTCCAAGGGAGGGGAATT
>JBAXSK010000384.1:0-2722 GCA_037130765.1 Pseudanabaena sp. ELA607 | reverse complement strand
CATCTCATGTTAAAATCACTCTAACGTATCTCTAGGGAGTTACTATGCAAGTCACCAAACCCCAAGCTAAGACTACTATAGCGCCACCAATTCCCCCCGCACCAATTAGCATTCCCGATCACAAGCAATTACCAGACAAAGATGGAACCTTTGTGAAAAACTTTCAGGAACATCCGCAAAGTATTGTTTTAACAAGTTCAATAGAACCAATTCTGCAAAAATTACATCCCGATGGACGCTATTGCATCGGTCAAGATAGTGGTATTTATTGGCGATTAGTGGAACCACCCGAAAAAGGAGCCGAAGCCCCAGACTGGTTTTATGTGCCTAATGTATCACCGCTTCTCGATGGTGAATATCGGCGTTCCTATGTGTTGTGGAAAGAATTTGTCGCGCCATTGATCGCGATTGAGTTTGTCTCTGGTAATGGCTCAGAAGAAAGAGATAACACCCCACCCAGTGAGACGGAAAAAGCGGGAAAATTTTGGGTTTATGAACAAGCTATCCGTATTCCTTATTATGCCATTTTTGATGCATGGAAAGATAACCTTGAGGTCTATCACTTATTTGATAATCGCTATACCAAGATGCAGCCTAATGATCGCGGTCATTACCCCATTTCGCCGATGGGTGTAGAAATTGGACTGCAACAGTTTGGGACAACTACATGGCTGCGCTGGTGGGATGAAGCGGGAAATTTATTGCTGACGGGTGATGAACGGGCGGTGCAAGCTGAGGCGATCGCTGATCAAGCAACCCTAGCTCAACAACAAGCCGAGCAGAAAGCCCAACGATTAGCGGAAAGGCTGAGAGCGTTGGGATACGATCCTGAAGAAATTTAAGGCGATAGCGCTAAATAAACAAAGGAGACCATAAATGACACAAACAATTGCACCCCTATCGACCTTGTACGAACGTGACCTTAATTTGTGGCTAGGTGATGCGATCGCCAAGTTGAAAGCAGGTGACTTTCAAAATCTTGATGTTGAAAATTTAATAGAGGAGCTAGAAGGCTTGGCTGGTAGAGATAGGCGGGAGATTGACAGTAGGCTAATCACCCTGATTGAGCATATTCTCAAGCGTTGCTACGTCAATATGCCTGATTGCTTTGGTGGTTGGCAAAATACGATCGCCACGCAAAGGAATGAACTAGCACTAATACTCGAACAATCCCCAAGCCTTAAGCGATATTTTTTAGATCGTTTTGATCGATGTTTTGCGATCGCCTTGCGGGATATAAAAAAGGAATATGCAAAAAAAGGCTATCAATTTCCTGATACATGGCAGTTCGGACGCGATATCGATACGATGCTCAATATTGATTTTTGGGAGTAGCGATCGCCAATCAAGCAACCCTAGCTCAACAACAAGCCGAACAGAAAGCTCAACAATTAGCGGAAAGGCTGAGGGCGTTGGGATACGATCCTGAAGAAATTTAAGGCGATCGCCCCTAAAGTGATCGCCCCATTTCCAGATTCATATTTTCTATTCGCTATTTCCGTAGCCATTGCGCGAGAATTGCCAACTTTTCTCGAATAAATTGACGTAATCTTGGCTTTTTCTCAATATATGAGGCAATACTAGGGCTAACTTGATAATAGATAGATACTATAATCTTGCCCAATGGATGAGTGAGAAGCTGGCGATCGCGAAAATCACGAAATGTGTCTAGATCTGGATGAGAAGGTGTCATGTATGCAGCCGTAGCAATAAAACAACCGCCTGTTGAGTCTAGTGTTACAGGACAAACTTGAGTTGAAGAAATTTTAGCTAAAGCAACTCTGATCTTAGCGAATGTCTGATCCTCTAGCTCCTTTAATGGGCGCTTTTTAAGTGCTTCTATTGCCTCTTGCTCTCTAGCAATACGGGATTTTTTCTTTTCAACAATGTTTTTGATGGTTTCATAGGTTTCAAGCTGCTCTCCATCAAAGTAACTCTCGTACTCACCCATTTCTTTAGAAATCAAAAGCATTTTCTCTTCAAGAAAAGTTTTTTCAATGGAATCTGAGTATAGATTGGTGATTTTCAGCAGTATAGAGAAAATTTGCATCAAAGTGTAGAAGTAAATTAAGGCAGTATTTTCAGCGTTGATTGTTATATCAATTGGCATTTTTACTTTAGTTGCCTCTTCTCTAGTTGAAGCTACTTTGGCATAAGCTTGTAATGCATCAGTGAAATTTGAAAGAGCTTGTTTAGTGTCTTCCCTATCCTCGTAAAATTTACCTCGTTCCATACATTTTTCATATGCAGCAAATGCGGCTTCTGCATTTCTATCTAAATAACTAAAATCTGTCATTGTTTATCTCCTTATGATTGAATTGTGTTGGCACAGGAAAATGTTCATTGAAATTTTTTGCTCTTGACCTAAATGTAAACAGTATTAGAAGCCATTACCTTCCCTTCAAATACAGGCTTGCCATCAATATAAATTTTTCCCTTGAATCCGACCCTCTCAACAGAAAATTGAGCAATTCCATCGCTGTCTGTATACACTTTAGACGTGTTCCATAAAGCAAACAACTCATCACAGCCAACGGAAACATATTTTCCTCTGACTGGCTTGCCAGTACTATTTTGAACAACCTTAACAACAAGTCCTACCATGATTAATTCCTAATTTATTTTTGGCATGGCAAGAATATAAAACCTAAACACCGCTAAATTCAATAAAAAATTGTGCGTTGATTGTACGTTTGACTGTCCGCTTAATGTACGTTTGAGA
>JBAXSK010000383.1:0-2730 GCA_037130765.1 Pseudanabaena sp. ELA607 | reverse complement strand
AAAAAGGGAGAGGGGAACAAGGAAAAAGCTAAAAATGGCTCTTGCTCCCCTTCTCGCGCTCTGGGAGCAAGGAATGAGGGCATATCTTCTATCTGCGTAAGGTGAGTTACTCAATAAATTTCCCTTCTTAACTGGCAATGGTGGTTAAGAGGGGAAATTTTTTTTAGGAAATGATTTCAGGAAATTAGTTTTGCTATAACAGCGACAATATTAGATGATGATGGTCTATGACCAACTGGTGATGCTTGTTAACAGGAGAATTGTATGAAGTTTGGGCGCATTATGGCGATTGCGGCCAATGCTTTTCGGGAAACCATTCGGGAGCAGGTACTTTACCTTAGTTTGCTCTATACCGTTTTATTGGTAGCAGCAGTGGTGATGATTCCTGAATTTACCCAAGACTCTGCCGCTAAGCTGATTCTCGATGCGGGTTTGGCTGCCCTCGAACTAGTCAGTTTAATTGTGGTGGTGTTTGTTGGCGCGAATCTGATTAACAAAGAAATTGATAAGCGCACTATTTTTGTCCTAGTGGCCAAACCAGTCAGTCGCGCTGAATTTATCCTCGGCAAACATTTGGGCATTTCGGCGGTGATTGGTGTTTTAGTGGCGATCATGACCGCCATTTTTATTACGGTCATGACTCTAAAGAAAATCCCCTTAGCTATTCCGGCGATCTTAACCTCTAATTTGTTTACATTCGCGCAGATTATGCTGTTAGGGGCGCTGGCGATTTTATTTGGCACGTTTGCCAGTTCCTTAGTGGCTTCCCTGCTGACTTTAGCCTTATATCTGGTGGGTAATTTTAGTAAAGATGTATTGGAATTAGGCGAAATTTCTAAAAATACTAGCGTACAGGCGGTAACGCGATTTTTATATCTGATATTGCCGGATTTATCTCGGGCAAATCTCAAAAATGAAGCGGTGTATAGTTTGCTGCCTAGTTTAGGGGATTTAGTCCAAAATGGCATCTATGTAGTGAGTTACACCCTATTAGTTTTAGCTGGCGCAATCTTAATCTTTGCGCGGCGACAGTTTTAGCTGACATTTAACCCAGATCTAATTCATGTATTAACAAAATAAAATTTAACAAAATAAAGATCCCTGAATTGTCTTAAGCTCAGGGATCTTTGATTTTCGTTGATATATCAGGATGAGTGGCTGATTTTCGCCCCTTGATTGAGCCTATTTCTTGCCATTGCGTCGCCGCCGATCCTGCCACTCAACATAGGTTAAGTAGCTCACGCCGCCAGTTACCGACACCAGCAGCACCATCGCCACCACAAAAAAACCTGATAGCCACGGCATATCAGTCATAATCTTCTGTACCTTATAGTCTGTAACTTATAGACCGTTGCGGCCCCAAACAACAAAGCCAATGGACAAGGTGAAAACTGCCAAAATGCCGACCCAACCTAAATTAAGAATATCCATGATTTTTAGTAATAATTGTGATAATTGCTGAGTAATCGCGTTAAAAATAGGGTTTTCAGCCCGATGTCTTGATCAGTATTTTACTGACCTGAGCTTGTAAGAATTTAGCCAAAACTGGACTAACTTGAGATTAGTCATGGCTTTTAGTCTGGAGTGATCCTTGACTAGATGAGAATCTAGCTCTAAATCACCGCATCCCTAGGGCTAGTTTTCGCTAAATTAATCTTAACTAATTTTGCTTCACTAATTTTAATCTAGGTTGCCCCAATTGCCTATGCTTTCCTTAAAGCATCCGGAGTCCTTAGCTGACCTAAGGGAAACATTAACCATCAATTGGGCATCATGGATCTATAACAGTGCCAATTTATATCACCATATTTTAGTCAGAGGGATTTATGCTACTAAACTACACCCCAAAATCTTTAGAGTCTAGCCCCAGTCCTGCTTATAAAATGACTGCCAATCCCCACAAATTATGGTGGTGTAGTGGTATCGCAGTTAGTTTGTGTCTCAGTTTAGCTACGTTACCCGTGCTAGCCCAAAATACCATCCGCTACAATCCCCGAACTAATGTGGGTGCGCCTAAGGTCTCGGTTCCGGGGATTACTCGCAGTGCTGGTTGTTTGGAAGCGAATTGCTTGACCGCGATTTTACCGACGCTACCATCATCCAGCCAAGCCGCAGGCAGTAATGAAGAAACCCCACCTTTGGCTCTAACTACCTCAGAACGTCCTACTTTATATTTCTTTGTGCCCAAGGGAGAAGGTCGGGCATATTTTCGGTTATTTGAAATCAATCCTAAATCTGGTAAAACAGAACGGATTTACCGATCAGCTTTTTCCACCAAACACGAGGCGGGAGTGATTGGTTACCAACTACCAGCAGATGCCCCAGCTTTAAAGCTAGATCAGGATTATCTCTGGGAATTTACGATTAGTGATCTGAATACTTTAGAGTCCACCCGAGGCACGGTGCGGCGGGTGCGGGTAACTCCGACTTTGGCGCGTCAACTGCTCAATAATGATCCCATTGCTAAAGCTAATGCCTATGCCCAAGCAGGAATTTGGCTCGATACGTTGCAGGTTTTAGCCAACAGTGGCGGTAATCAATTCCCCGTGCAACCTTCAGCAACTTGGAGTGAGTTATTAACTTCGGTGAATCTAGGACGTTTTGCCAATCAACCCCTACAGTCTTGCTGCCAAATGCCCAATTAGTTTTAAGAGATCCCCCCTAGCCCCCCTTAGAAAGGGGGGAACAAGAAAAGAAGCTCTTCAAGTCCCCCTTAAAAACACAGACTAC
>JBAXSK010000382.1:0-2732 GCA_037130765.1 Pseudanabaena sp. ELA607 | reverse complement strand
GTCCCTTTATGCAAAGATCTCTAGGTGTTGCATTTCATCCTTGAATTGGCGATGTGTTGGATTATTGGAGGTTTAGCATTTTGGTATCGTCCCTCAACTTGGCAAATCAGACATTTTATCATCACGATTGTCATGGTGATATTTGGCATCGTGGGGGTGCAAATTCGTTCTAATAGCGTTTCGGTTACTTTGCCGCAATGGGCAATGATTTTTCCGTCGGTGGCAGTAAATCAACTAATTTTAGCTACAGGAATTGCAGCTTTAATTCCTCAATTGGTTTTATTAGTGCCACAGTCAGAAATAGCCAAGAAATGGGAGCGATTAGGCACGATTTTAGCTGGTTTTTCCTATACGTTATATCTCATTCATTATCCTTTAGTCAAAGTAATTCAACAATGGATTTTCCCTAAAAGTAATAGCTTGAATTTGATGTCAATCACTAATTTCTTATTAACCTGTAGTATTATTCTTGGCAGTGCATTTTTACTGTATCTTCCTTTTGAGAAACAGACTAATAAATTACGTCAATGGCTAGGTAAATTAATGGCTCAAAAAAATTAATCGAGTATAGCAAGAGCAATCTATAGAATAACTAGTTAATAACTTCTTCGATAAGCAATGGGCATCCGCCAACCAGAACCAAAAGCCCTAGCCGTAATTTTCAGACCTGGCGCGGCTTGACGGCGTTTAAATTCGGCAATTTTAATCAGACTAATCACCCGTTTCACAATATCTTTATCATACCCCTGTTTCATTAACGTCGCTGCACTCAAACGCTGATTAATTAACTGATGTAAAATATCATCTAAGATTTCATAGGGAGGCAAAGAATCTTGATCGGTTTGATCAGGTTTGAGTTCCGCACTAGGAGCTTTAGCAATAATATTTTCAGGAATAATAACTTGATCGGGACTAGGCTTAATTTTTAAGGGAATTGTTGTCTCATTTAACCACCGACATAAATCATAAACGCGAGTCTTAAACACATCCGCAATCACAGCTAAACCACCATTCATATCGCCATAGAGGGTGCAATAACCGACGGACATTTCTGATTTATTTCCCGTTGACAGCAATAGATAACCGAACTTATTCGATACTGCCATCAAGATACTGCCTCGGATGCGCGATTGTAGATTCTCTTCCGTAATATCATTACCGCGTCCCGCAAATAAATCCGTGAGACTCTGATCAAAAGCTTGCATCATTGGCTCAATGGGAATAGTTGTGGTTTCAATGTTAATGTATTCTGCTAGAAGCAACGCATCAGTAATAGAATGATCCGAACTATATGGCGATGGCATCAGAATTCCTAAAACATTTCTTGAACCCAAAGCTTCTGCGGCAATCGCCGCCACTAGAGCCGAATCAATTCCCCCACTCAAACCTAAAATCACTTGCTTAAAGCCACATTTACGCACATAATCCTTGACCCCTAAAACTAAAGCAGCAAATATTTCCGCATTATCTGATTCCGGCTTAGGCGCAACTAAAGCATTCTCTAAAATTGATTGATTCAGCGGGGAAGTTAGTGCTACCGTGGGTAAATCCACTTGAATCACATAATTTGCTGATTCAAAAGCGGCTCCTCTTAAGAGCAAATTACCCTGCCCATCCCAAACCATACTCCGACCATCAAAAATCAAATCATCATTACCCCCGACTTGATTCACATACACCAATGGTAAACCATGAGCCACCGCACTATGGCGCAGCATTGCCTCTCGCAGTTGCTGTTTACCCACCGCATAGGGAGAAGCAGAAAGATTGATTAATAAATCCACTTCCTGAGCGACTAAATCCTGTACTGGATCATTGGCATAACTCGATTTACCCCAAAATCTTGCATCATTCCAAACATCTTCACAAATAGTTACCCCTACTCGTAAAGTCTTAACTTTTTCTACGACACCTAAAGATTGCATCTTAGATTTTGACTTTACTCCGACTGGATTTTGTTCACTCGTAATTACGGAATGAACATCCAGAATCCAACCACCTAAATTAAAAAAAGTACTCCCTGAGCCAGGTTCAAAATAACGATCTTCATCAAATACATCATAGGTCGGCAATAATCTTTTATGAAAAAATTGTTTTATTTTGCCCCCCTGTAACAATGCCACACTATTAAATAGAGGCTTGCCACCCGCTTGATCCGCCGCTAGGTTAACCGTTACCACCCCCACCAAAACCGTGACATTTTGCGCCAAAGAAGGCAACATAATATCCTGTAATTCATGATAAATATCTTCTGCGAGGCGTTCTAAGGCTTCTGCCATTTCCTTAATAAAACCATCATCTAAAAGTAAATCCCTTGGCGGATAACCACACAGAGACAGTTCTGGCGTAATAATTAACTTTGCTCCTTTAGTGACTAACTCAATTACTGCTTGCCGAATTTGCCAAGCATTACCCACCAAATCACCAATAATCGGGTTACATTGAGCAATGCCAATATTGATGGAGTAACTCATAATATTTAGAGATAATTAAGAAATATTCTTGGAAGCAGTTATGATTTGATTATATGCGATATATCAGGTTCTTCTACCCAGTAATTGTCTAACAAAAAGGTAACCCCTCCTTGTTGAACTACAGGGAGGGGTTAGTTTTATCTAGTTATTCAGTTTTAGCTAAATATCTAAGAATCGAAGATTAACCATTGATAGCAGGAGCGGTCAAAGCAACAGGAGCAACTTCAACAGCAGCAAGGTCTAAGGGGAAGTTGTGAG
>JBAXSK010000381.1:0-2733 GCA_037130765.1 Pseudanabaena sp. ELA607 | reverse complement strand
TCTCAAATTCAGCAAATTACTGGTTTTGAGCGGGTGATGATTTACAAGTTTAATGATGATGGCTCAGGTAGTGTAATTGCTGAAAGTAAGCAGGAAGACGCACAAAGTTATTTAGGGTTACGCTATCCCAATCAGGATGTACCTCCTTTGGCGCGACAATTATTCCTTGTGAATCAATTGCGGATGATTCCAGTGGTTGATCACGAAAGAGTGCCTATAATCGCCCTTGATCCCGATCCTGACTTTGTGCTTGACATGGGGATGTGTGTGTTACGGGGTGTTTTTGGCTGTCATCGCGATTATATGGCCAATATGGGTGTAGCCGGTTGTTTGACGATTTCCTTAGTTAAAGATCATCAATTGTGGGGTTTAATTGCCTGCCATAGTAGCATTCCTAAATATGTTTCCTATGAAACGCGCACTACCTGTGAATTTTTGGGACAGGTGATGGCATTAGAGCTAGCCACCAAGCAAGCTAATGAGCATGTAGATTACCGTATGAAACTCAAATCTTTACACTCAGATTTTGTGGATATTTTGTCCTATGGTGACGATTTGCTCAGTAGTTTAACTGAATATCCCGATAAGTTATTGGCTTTGGTGGGCGCAACTGGAGTCGCTGTGTGTAGTGCGGAACAAATTATTCTTTTAGGGCAAGCGCCGCCCAAATCAGCCATTGATGATTTATTAACATGGGTGAGTGAGCAATTTAAGGATCATCTTTTCTCTACCAATGCTTTACCCCAGTTATATCCGCCAGCTATAACCTATAAAGAACAGGCAGCGGGCTTGATGGCTTTGTCAATTAGTAAGGCGCAGCAGTATCATATTCTGTGGTTTCGGGCAGAAGTTTTGCAAGAAGTGCGGTGGGCGGGTGATCCTAATCCCCAGAGTTTTGGCATCAGGGATGATGGTTCTTTAATTTTGTCGCCCCGCGCTTCTTTTGCCATCTGGCAGGAAACGGTGACTAATACGGCCTTACCTTGGCTCGACTGCGAGATTGAAAGCGCTCTAGAACTGCGGAGTTCTATTGTGGGGGTTTTATTCCGGCGGGTTGATGAACTCTCAGCCATCAATGTGGAATTAGAACGGAGTAACGATGAGCTAGATGCTTTTGCCTATATTGCTTCCCATGACCTCAAGGAACCATTGCGAGGTATTCATAACTATTCTAATTTTTTATTAGAAGACTATGCTTCTATTTTACAAGAAGATGGAGTTTCTAAACTAGAATCACTAGTGAGATTAACCCAACGCATGGAAGATTTAATTAATTCCTTGTTGCATTTTTCGCGCTTGGGGCGACAGGAATTAATCAAATCTCGGTTTGATTTGACAGATTTGCTCGCAGATATTGAAGAATTATTCGTTATGGGGCAAGCTTATCCCCAAGCTAAGGTCAAAATTAATGGAAGCATTCCCTTAATTTATGGAGATCGTAACCTGATTGAAGAAGTATTTACCAACTTGATTAGTAATGGCTTTAAATACAACGATAATCCGGAACCTTGGGTAGAAATTGGCCGTATTCATTCTTCCCCAGAGGTTAAATCGGTCGATCAAGATGATGCAGCGCCTAAAAATAGTTCCGTTAAAGAACATCCCACACAAATCACTTTATATGTGCGAGACAATGGTATTGGCATCCGAGAGAAGCACCTAGAAAGTATCTTCCGTATTTTTAAGCGCCTTCATGCGGGAAATCGTTATGGTGGTGGCACTGGTGCAGGCTTAACCATTGTGAAAAAAATTGTCGAGCGGCATGGCGGCAAAGTTTGGGCTGAGTCAACCTATGGTGCAGGGACAACTTTTTATGTCACTTTGCCTAACTAGTTAAACCCAATTAGTTAATTTTCTCGTTGATTCTATATCTGATTCAATTTATTTTGAGACTGTGCTAAAGCACTTACTACAAAGCCATAAGCAAGTTTTAGGACTAAAAACGTCTCGCTCTTAATTAAATGACTATAACTAGGAATCAACTCAGGGACTCTAGCAAAGCCTGGACTCGTTGCTGTACTTCATTCCTGACGCGCTCAAAGGTTGCATAATCATGTCCTTCGGGATCATCAAGCTGCCAATCCTCAAAAATTTGGCGTTCTAACCAAGGCAGGGGCAAATTCACGCCACAACCACATAGGGAAATCACCACATCATAATCAGCAGGATTAAACTCATTCAAGGCTTTAGAGGTTTGACCGCTAATATCAATGCCCACGGCTGCCATAGTTTGCACGGTGATTGGATCAACGCTACTGCTTTCCAGTCCAGCACTAGTGACTTGAATCTGACTGTTGCCGCTATTTTTGATCAAGGTTTTGGTAAAGCCTTCCGCCATCTGGGAGCGGCGGGAATTTTTCTTGCACACAAACATGATATTTTTATTAGACATAGAACAAAATAAACCTATTTCAAAAACTATTGTCAAAAACTATTTTTAGGCTGATAGCATTTAGCTTATATCAAAGCCTATCAATATTGATGAATGTCGATATAAATTAATTTGATCAGGAATTTTGAAATATGTCAATATGGCTGACAGATAGTTTTAGTTTAGTGGGATCTCCCATGATCCTCATAGGGCGGAGACATCTTGCTTGCTGATGGTGTACTTTGTGCAAATGGAGCAGGCTGTAATATGTCAGCTTGATGATTGGCTCTCGGTAATTTGCTTCTAATTAACTCATGTTACGCAGAAGGTTATAAGACCCTCACCCCTAGCCCCTCTCCCAA
>JBAXSK010000380.1:0-2758 GCA_037130765.1 Pseudanabaena sp. ELA607 | reverse complement strand
AATAAACTCTTTAAGCCACTTAATTTCATCCAAGAAGTCCTAAGATTTATTGCGCCACTTCCAAAATATCTTAATTAAATCGCTTTTGACATCATGGCAAATTGTGCCAAAACCGCCTGAGCCATAGCCACTGCACCACCCATGCCACCAATCCGCTCTCTACCATTAGCTTCGCATTGCTGCTGTAATGTAGGATTATAGAGACATTCGGCTAAAATCGGTAGCGCCATCCGCAAAGTGTTTTGATCCGCTTTGTGTTTGCCCTGGGCAATGAAATGAATTGACGACCCCAATAGCCGATACTGCGCTTCAGCAAAGCGATAGGTAAACTGCGGCCCCTCACCGACAAAAGTGATTACCGGCTTGCCTAAACCCACCGCTTGCTCTAGGGCTGTGCCTGCCATACCCACCACTGCCGCGCAACGGTGCAAAATCTCGCTAAAAACATCCGCCACACAATAAACTCGTAATTGCCTTGCTCCATCGGTGCGCTCTAGATAAACTCCTTGGCTAATGTCTTGTCCCAATAGTTGCCACTGCCACGGTGTATCAACCAATAATGCGGGAATTTGCGCCAACAAACTAGGGGTAATCGCCGCATACCAAGCTAAATGTGATGCTGGTGCAGGTACGGGCGGTGCATCATGCCAAAGGGTACAAAAATCGAGCATTAAGCGCAAATTTTGCCCACATTCTGGTAAACGACTCCCCGGCAATAGGGCCACAATAGGCCGCGTCTCTGTAGCGAGAAATTTTAAGCCAAGGCTATGATGATCGGCGCTAATGGCAGGCTCACTAGCTAAGACATCCATAAAAGCATTACCCACAAATTGCGCCTGATGTACCCGTTGTTGTTGCAAAAGCCTTGCAGTAAATTGATCTCGGGCAAATACCTGCAAACAGCGCCTGTGCCGTAATACCTGCACCGTAGGAAAAGGCAACCTTAAACGATTTTCGTAATAAGCCGAAAAAGGCACGAGATAAGAGAAGTAATCGCGCCCCGTAGCCCTAGCCATCCCTAAAGCCACCACATCCCCCGTCGCAAAAACTAAGTCATGGCAAATTCCATTATGGTTAGGGTCAGCATTTTGGGGAACAGTGCCAAATTGCCGCGCTGCTTGCCACTGTTGCCAAATTTGCCCCACTAGCCCCGCTTGCAAATCCCGCCACAATTGGAATGCGCTCATATACACAAACCCCCCCGACGGCATAGCGGGTTGTTCGCAATGGCAGAAAATTCCCTCGCGACGGTAGCTATTCCCCGCCCCAACAATGGGTAAAGCCGACAACTCTACCTCAGGAGCCAAACCCCGTAAAGCCACTGCCACGGCTGCCCCGCTGAGATCTTCGCCGTGACCATTGCTGATAAATAATACTCGGCGACGTATGGGGACTGGCATAGATTCTTGTTGGATCTTAGGGAATAGATTACAGGGCTTTGCATCTAAATAAGCACCTCATTGACAGACAAGATACTTGTCCCACAAGGGTTTGAGTATTAATGCCTGTATTATTTCGGAATTATATTTCGGAATTATATAAAATGGGAAACTGCGGTATAATTCAGAGGCGAAATACTTACGGCAGACTCCAGTATTAGAGCTTAACCCCATACCAGCTAGGCATCAGTAATACTGGCGGTGCGTTATCGCCCATATCATTGCCGAGATTCCCTAATTTATTGGCTAAATATTTTTCGGCTAGTTCTTCTAAATTCCCTAAAGGATTTGCCCCTTGTAAGCCAAAATTGCCTTGACTGAGCAATAAATCAAATAGACGATCCAAAGAACCTGAATTACGCCGTAGGGGAAGTTCGCGGCTCTCTGGTAATTTAAATTTCTCCCGTGCTAAGCGACGTAATTCTTGGGCCGCATCATCTTGGGTTCCCACAGCATCTACTAAACCATTTTCTTTGGCTTGTGTGCCGGTATAAATCCGCCCATCTGCCAGTTTACGCACCTTAGCTAAATCTAAATTACGCCCTTGAGCCACATCGCTAATGAATGACTCATAGGTATTTTGCAGCAGCTCTTGGAGCAACTGCTTTTCTGCATCGGTCAAAGAGCGATAGGGCGACAAAATATCCTTAAATTCACCAGTTTTAAACGTGCGAGATTCAATCCCCACTTTGCCAATCAATTCCCGAAAACTCAGACTATTTAAAATTACGCCAATACTGCCGGTCAGCGTCCCTGCATTGGCATAAATTTTGGTGGCGGCACTAGCGGCATAATACCCCCCACTGGCTGCCACATCTAGCATACTGACCACCACTGGTTTAGTTGCCCGCAGTTCTTTGACCGCCTCATAGAGTTCTTTACTAGCGCCAACGGTTCCCCCCGGACTATTAATTTGCAGCAAAACACCTTTCACCGCCGTTTCTTTACGCAACTCTCGCAGGCGATCGCGCACCGCCAATGCCCCCAAAGATGATCGCGTACCGGTGATTGCCCCTTCAAGGCTCACCAATTCGATACGATCCCCAGTGCCAAAAGATTGACGCAGACTCAGATCATCTTCAGCTTGGCGGCGCTGAATGCCAAAGGTGGCCGCCACAAAACAGATCACCACCAAAACCAGTGCCAAAATGCGATTCAGTTGCATAGATGTTCGTTGCATGGGATTTTAGTCGTTGCAATGGTGATTGGGAATAGTGATGGAGAATAATGAACCAACGAGAATGAGACTTTCTATCCCTTAAAAAGCTACCGTGTACACACAAGTCTAAATACCCCCTTTAATTCCCCCTTGCAAAGGG